>NZ_QKMA01000001.1:0-337635 GCF_003208255.1 Thioalkalivibrio sp. ALE21 | reverse complement strand
ACCGCCCGGCGACCGTCCGGCAAACGATCCTCCGCGTAGGTCTCCATGAACGTCTGCAACTCTGCCTCCACCGCTTGCTTGATCAGATCCCGCGCCCCGCGGCGCAGAAGTTCGGTCAACGGGTCCTCTGGTCCGTTCGGCAGGTCTGTCGTATCGTGAGCCATGGTGGCGTATCTCCTCTGGCTGGCTGGTTGGTCGCACTCCCATTCCAGCCGGATACGCCGCCTTCCTCAATCCCCCCCGTACACCACTTTCGACAGTAACTCCCTCCGACCATGGCACAAACGTGGTGCCAAAACGGGACATGCGGTCGAATGAGACCCCGCGCGGTTCTAGTTTCAGGGTCCGGCGAGGATTGCGCAGGACACGAACAAGGGGAGGCACCCACACCAGAAGACCGAGCGCCAGCGGACCGAACATGACCCACCCCGCCGGCGCGGCCTTGTGGGCGAGGTCGATCAACGACACGGCCGGAACAACCAGCATGGCCACTAGGCTCGCGGGCACCCAACGGGTCTCCCGGAAAACGACAATCTCGTCCGAGTCTTCCATCTTCAATCATCCTCCGTGACACCATCTCCATCCGCCCGGCCTTTCCAGCCGAGCGAGCAGCCGAAGGCTAATACCTTCCTTTAACCGCGAATCCTGTTAGCGATGCAACCCCGACAGCTTGTTCCCATTCAGGCCGAGGGTACTGACCTGCGGTTTGTAATGCCCCCGGGTTTACACGCTCTACACGGTTAACGTGGGCTGTACCCGTGGTGCCGTATAGCCCGGTGCCAGGTGCGACCGCCAGGCGGCGGTACCCCGCCGTGACCTGCGCCACCAACCACTCGTTGTTCCGGGGTTCAGGCCCCGGGGAGCCCCGGGACCGGCTTCGTCATCAGGACCCAGTCGCCGGAATGCCGACAACCGGACCAGGGCAACAGCGGCCTGCGCGCTAAGTCGGCAAAACCGAGCCGGTCGTAAAGCCACCGGGCACCCCGGTTTTCTTCCGCCACGATCAGACTGAGACTATCCGCACCGCTCCCGGCCGCCGCCTCCTCCGCGCGCTGCATCAGCGCGCTTCCAACGCCGCGGCCGCGCCAGGCCGGATCGGCCGCCACGGCGTTCACGTACCAGGACCCCGGGGCCAGCGCCTCCAGCTCGAGCAGCGGACGCACCACGGCCGGGGCCTCGCTCAAGGGCTCGACGTCATGCGGATCGGGCAGGCGGTACCCGAGCAGCATCCCGACGACCTCATCCCCGATCTCGGCCACATGAGCATTCACGTAACTGAAACCGCCCTCCGTCCCGCTTACGGCGCCCGCACCAAACTCCAGAGGATCCCCATCCCGCCCGGCGGATTCCCGCCACAGATACATCGGAATCCCCTCGCCCGCGATGTCCATGAGCTCCGCCAGTCGCCGCGCATCCCCGATCTCTGCCGCACGTACCTCAGATCCATCTCGCACCCCCACCTGCCCGGGATCCACCACGCCCGCTAACCCGTCGGCCCTATTGCAGGGCCCTGATCCCCCGGCACGCGGGATATTGCGAACAGCCCCAGAACTGCTGGCCGGCGCTGGCACCCTTGCGCGCTTTTCGTTTCACCATCGCACTGCCGCATTTCGGACAACCGGGTGCCGCGGGCGCCGCGTGGCGCTCGCGCAAACCCTCCACGTGCGCCCGGCGGGTGTGGCGCGAACGCTCGAGGCCGCCATGCTCCAGCGTGGTCACCATCTCCTCGACCTCGCCTTCGCTCCACGCCTCTTCCCGGAACGAGCGGATGTAACTCAGGAGCCCCAGGCCACGGACCACGTTGTCCGGCATCGGCGTCTTGAACGTGCTGCCGCCGACGAAAACCACCACCGAGTGAATCTTTTCCGGGTCCACACCCAGCACCTCGGCCACCGCCCGTTCGTGGCGATAGTTCTGGCGCAACGGGTTCTGAAACCGGAAGGACCGCCGGTAGATCTTCTGGGTCCACTGGGCCTGACGCTCACTGCCGAAGATCCAGCCCCGCATGTTCTTCGTCTCGATGACGAAGATCCCGAACCGCGACACCAGCACATGATCGATCTGCGTGGTGCCGTCCGCGGTCGGCAGCGTCAGGTCATGCACTACCCGGCCGGACTTGCCGTCCAGGCCAACCGCCAGAACCAGTCGTATCCACAGCTCGCCGAGCCAGCCCTTCACCTGCGGAAGCCGGGCGATCGCCACCAGCGCCAGCAACAGCCACGCCCACCAGAACTGCGACGCGGCCGCCAGAAACATCTCAACCAGGTTGATCTCCATTACGTCTTCCTTGTCGTTCCCCGGAACAGGCATCCCCTGCCCCAGAGGTTGAACATCAAGCCGACTTTACGTCGTGTCGCCGGAGGGCTCGAGGTCCGGAAGCTCGACGGCAGCAGCGCGCTCCCAATCAACATAATCGCTGGAATCATGGCTTTCCCGGAACGCCCGCTCTTCCTCCGCGTCCTGAAACCCGGGGATCTTCCTGTCTTCGCTCATCGTTCGCTCCCTTCCGGGGTCCACCCGGAACATCACAGGGCCACGCGCGGCAGCCACCGCCCGAACCGCTGCACGCCCTGCACGGTACCGTCGTCGTCTCGATCCCTGAATTCACAGAATAACTGCAACGCCTGAACCCGGAAGGAGCGGGCCAGCCATCGGGACAAGGCAGTGAGTTACAAAGGCCCATGGCCTCCAGCCGCATGGCAGAGGAGGCAGCATTCATGACTTGCCCTCCTTCCTGATCCGCTCCTCCAGCGCCTCCAGCTCCTGCAAGTCCTCGGCATCGGCCTCCAGTGCCTCGTCTCTGCGCCGCCGGGTGTCGAACTGTTCGTACCGCTCATGGGCGATCTGTTCCATGCGGTCCCGGCTGATGCTGCCGGCCCCGTCGAGAACCGGCCGCTCGTTGAATTCCAGCAGCCGATCCACGTTGTTGCGCCAGTAGTCGAGGGTCAGGTCCTGGCGCCCCCTGGCGCGCAGCTCGGCCTGATCCAGGAAGATCACGACCAGGCGGTTGAGGGTGTCGATCTCGTCGCCGGTGAGATAGTTCTTGGCGACGGTGACATCCTGCTTGCGTACCCGTTTGCCCTTCCAGCTGGTCAGCGCCATGTTGGGGGAATCGGGATCGGCACGCTGGACGATGGTCTCGGCGGCGGTGTGGCCGGTGACGGCGTAGAGCAACTTGTTCTGCACCTCGGCGAAGAACAGGTTGGCGTCGCTGTCGTCCGGCCGGTAGTCGCTGGACAGGGCGAACAGGTCGCGCACCTTCTGGTAGAAGCGCTTCTCCGAGGCGCGGATATCGCGGATGCGTTCGAGCAGCTCGTCGAAGTAGTCCGCGCCGCCGGGATCCTTGAGGCGCTGGTCGTCCATGACGAAGCCCTTGACCAGGTACTCCTCCAGATGGGCAGTGGCCCACTGGCGGAACTGGGTGCCACGGGGGGAACGCACCCGGTAGCCGACGGCCAGGATCATCGGCAGGCTGTAGACACTCACCTTGCGCCGCACCTGGCGCGTCCCTTCCTGACGAACTATTAAGTTTTCCTTAATAGTTGCCTCGGCGGACAGCTCGCCGCTCTCCAGGATGTTCCTGACGTGGGTGTTGATGTTGGGCACCGAGGTCTGGAACAGCTCCGCCATCTCCGCCTGGGTCAGCCACACGGTGTCGCCCTCGACGCGAAGCTGGATCTCCGCCTTCCCATCCTCGCTGCGGTAGAGGATCAGCTCTCCCCCGCTCATGCGGTCACCTTCTTCAGCATCTCGTAGTCCTCCAGCACCTGCTCCCTGGTGCGCGCCAGCACACAATCCAGACGGCGCAGCGCCAGCTGGGCCGACCTGCCCTTTCCCCTCATCCGCCACGCCCCGAGCCAGGAACAGCTCCGCACCATCCCGCACCCGAACGCCAACTGGTGGAAGACCTTCTGCGTGCTGGAATCCGAACAGGCCCATGGCGGCCCCGTGGTGACCTGGCTGGCCAACCAGCTGGAGGCCTACCTGACACCTATGCCCATGGTACGCGCGAACCTTCCCTTGCCGGACTGATGCAGGGCAGGACCCACACCCTCTTCACCGTAGCCAGCGCCCGGCTCACACGCCGGTTTGGAGCCAAGAAGCGGCGGAAAATCGGTCGCTGGGTAGCCGGAGCCGATGGTTATGTTTCGTCATCATCAAGACCGGACATACGCAATAGCTGACTACTGCGACGCACAGTCAGAATATCAATCTGATCCTTGATGCTATAAATCACCCGGTACGCTCCAAATATCAGCTCCCTTATGCGAGGTGATCCCACCTCCGGGACCATGCGTCCACTTTTGGGGAAATCAGCTAACCGCTCTACTGCGGCAAATAAATCATCAACCCACCGTACCGCAGCATCCGGACTATCTTCTGAAATATACCGCGCTATGTCCTCGACACGCTCCAGCGCAAGCGGGGACCAGACGATCTTCATTGGGTCAGCCCACTCAAAACCCGGCTCTTCGCATCTTCATGCCCTGTACCATCCCCGGAAGCTATTTGTTCTTCCGCCTTGTACACCTCTTCGAGTATTTCCAGACGTTCTTGCATCTTCTCGTACTCGTGAACATCCACCAGTACTGCAACGCCCCGACCTCTTTGTGTCAGCACCATAGGACGACGGGTTTCATGGAGCTGCTTTACGAATGTGGCTACCCCTGCACGAAATTCAGACAGAGGACGGATATCTTCATCGACTCGAACCCTTGACATGGAAACCACCCAGTACGCTTTGGCGTACATTTAAGAGTACAACCTTGCCTGAAGGCAAACAAGGTATCCGACGGAAGGAACAGCCGGGCTCAAGAGTCCCCGCAGTAGAACTACCCGATCACCCGCCCCTCCCGCACCCCACGCGCATACGCCTCCATGAAATGGTCGCTGACGAGGCGCCAGCGGGCGCGGGTCTTGCCGGGGAACAGGCGCAGCAGCTTCGGCAGCAGTTGCACCGCGGCGATGGCGAGCGCGGCCATGACCATGCCCTTCGCGTACCATGGCAGGGTCACCATGCCGCGCGCCTCCAATCCGGTGAGGCCGCCCCATACCAGCAGCAGCGTGAGGCCGACCAGCACCGCCTGACGCCAGCCGACATCCTTGAAGACGCTCCACCAGGACGGGTCCTTGCGGATATCGCCGTTGCGCTCGATGTAGACGTTGCCGCCGGTGTGTCGGAACCCGAGCGCCACAGGCGGCACCCGGGGCACCAGGTCGGCGCCGTTGATCACCCGGAAATGGGGGTAAGGCGACGCGCGCTCCAGGTGCCTGGCCTGCTCGGCGCCGAACACTCTGGGAGAGCCGAAGGTGTAGACGGCCGCGAGCTGGCCGCCGTCGCCGAACAGGTCGCGGTGGAGGTAGAAGGCAGCGAGCTGGGCCAGTGCGCCGCCGAGGCTGTGTCCGGTGACCACGAGTCGGTCCTGTTCGCCGACTTCCCTGGCGATGATGTCCTGATAGTCGGCCTCGGTGCCCCGCCACGCCAGCACCCAGCGTCGGCCGCCCTCCCCCGGCGTTGAACCGCAGCGCGCCAGATAGGCGTTGGTGCCGCCGTCGCGGAAGATGACGACCTGCTCGTAGCCGGCGGCGGTGAGGGTTGTGGCGATCTCGCGGTATGCAATCAGGCGAAACCTGACATGTATAGCACCTGATTCTCGCGGCGCCGTCCCTTGCTCTGGCAGCCGGTGTTCCTGCAGCATACCCATGACCGAATCATGGATAAACAAGGAGGTCGGCTGATGGCGACAGGAAGTCGTGCCGAAAGGGAACGCCGTTTCTGGGAGCGATACCGGAATGTGGCGATTTCTCAAGGGGTTAAGCCAAAGGCGGTACGCTGGTACGTGGTCCGGGCGGAACGGTTTATCGCGGCGTATCCCGGTCGTCGCCTGGCGGAACTCGGGGCGGAGGACATCGCTCAGTATCTGACCGGCGAAGGGCAGAAGTCGTCGATTCAGGACTGGCAGTTCCGGCAGACCGTCGATGCTATAGAGATTCTGTTTAGCATCGCGAAGGCGGTACGCAGTCCGCTGGACCTGGCGTAAAGCTCCACAAAAAAGGGCGCCGTCTTGCGGCGCCCTCTTCTGTTGCTGCGTGGCCATTTCCCTGGCTCCGCTTCGCTGGGTCTCGGCCTCGCCGGGTCAGTCCCAGCTCAGCGCGCCCCCGGTCTGGTATTCCGTTACCCGGGTCTCGAAGAAGTTCTTCTCCTTCTTCAGGTCGAGCACTTCGCTCATCCAGGGGAACGGGTTCTCGGCTCCGGGGTACAGCTCGGCCAGGCCGATCTGAGCGCAGCGGCGGTTGGCGATGAAGTGCAGGTACTCCTCGAACATGGGGGCGTTCATGCCGAGCACGCCGCGGGGCATGGTGTCGCGGGCGTACTGGGCTTCCAGTTCCACCGCGTCGGCGATCATGTTGCGCATTTCGTTCTTGAAGTCTTCGGTCCACAGGTGCGGGTTCTCGACCTTGATCTGGTTGATCACGTCGATGCCGAAGTTCATGTGCATGGATTCGTCGCGCAGGATGTACTGGAACTGTTCGGCCACGCCGGTCATCTTGTTGCGCCGGCCCATGGAGAGGATCTGCACGAAGCCCACGTAGAAGAAGATGCCCTCGAAGATCACGTAGAAGGCGATCAGTTCGCGCAGCAGCTTCTGGTCCGCGTCGGGCGTGCCGGTGCGGAAGTTCGGGTCGGCCAGGTGCTTGGTGAACGGCAGGGCCCACTCCGCCTTGGTGGCCACCGAGGGCACCTCGCGGTACATGTTGAAGATCTCGCCTTCATCCAGGCCCAGGCTTTCTACGCAGTACTGGTAGGCGTGGGTGTGCAGGGCCTCCTCGAAGGCCTGGCGCAGCAGGTACTGGCGGCACTCGGGGTTGGTGATGTGGCGGTACACGGCCAGAACGAGGTTGTTGGCCACCAGCGAGTCGGCGGTGGAGAAGAAGCCGAGGTTGCGCTTGACGATGGTGCGCTCGTCCTCAGTTAATCCATTCGGGTCCTTCCACAGGGCGATGTCCGCATTCATGTTGACTTCCTGCGGCATCCAGTGGTTCGCGCAGCCGTCCAGGTACTTCTGCCACGCCCACTGGTACTTGAAGGGCACCAGCTGGTTGAGGTCGGCGTTGCAGTTGATGATCTTCTTGTCGTCCACGCGGATGCGCTCGGCGCCGCGCTCGATGTCTTCGAGGCCGGTGCCGGTCAGGGCTTCTTCGTCGTAGTCGGGCGCGGGGCCGCCGGCGTTCTCGGGCTCGGGCGAGACGCTGGGGGCGGCGCCGGCGGTGGTCATCAGGTCTTCGTTTTCCTGGAAGCCCATGCCCGGACGGACCTTGGGTTCCTGCTGGTTTTCGCCTTTGATCGCGGCGATCGGATCGTCCCAGGACAGCATGTGCGTTCTCCTTGTCGATTCGGTGTTACGTGTTCGGTTGAGGTCGGAGGCCTGCCTTACTGGCAGGCCTCGCAGTCGGGGTCGAGTACGGAGCAGGCGGCCGCGGAGTCGGAGCCCGCGGTGCTGTCGCCGGGGCCGCCGCTCACGGCGTTGAGCTTGTTGGCCCGGCTGCTGTCCGCCACGGTGCTCTTTTCCACGTGGGTCGCCCCCATGGAGCGCAGGTAGTAGGTGGTCTTGAGACCGCGCACCCAGGCCAGCTTGTACAGGGCATCCAGCTTGGGCCCGGAAGGCTCGGCCATGTACAGGTTCAGGCTCTGCGCCTGGTCGATCCACTTCTGCCGGCGCGAGGCGGCCTCGACCAGCCAGCGGGTATCCAGCTCGAAGGCGGTGGCGTACAGCGCCTTGAGGTCCTCGGGCACGCGGTCCAGGGGCTGCAGCGAGCCGTCGTAGTACTTGAGGTCGTTGACCATCACCTCGTCCCACAGGCCGCGGTCCTTCAGGTCGTGGACCAGGTAGGGGTTGATGACGGTGAACTCGCCCGACAGGTTCGATTTGACGAACAGGTTCTGGTAGGTCGGCTCGATCGACTGGCTGACCCCGCAGATGTTGGAGATAGTCGCGGTGGGCGCGATGGCCATGGTGTTGGAGTTGCGCATGCCCGTGGTCTTCACGCGCTCACGCAGGCTCTCCCAGTCCATGCGCCGGGTGCGGTCCATCTGCAGGTAGTCACCGCGCGACTCGGCCAGCTTGTCGATCGAGTCGATCGGCAGGATGCCCTGACTCCACAGGCTGCCGGGGAAGCTCTCGTAGCGGCCGCGTTCTTCGGCCAGATCGGTGGAGGCCTTGATGGCGTGCCAGGAGATGGCCTCCATGGACACGTCGGCGAACTCCACGGCCTCCTCGGAGGCGTACGGCAGGCGCAGCTTGTACAGGGCATCCTGGAAGCCCATGATCCCGAGCCCGACCGGGCGGTGGCGCAGGTTGGCGCGCCGCGCCTGGGGCACGGAGTAGTAGTTGTAGTCGATCACGTTGTCGAGCATGCGCATGGCCGTGTTCACGGTCTGCTCGAGCTTGGCCTCGTCCAGCTCGCCGCTGTCAGTCACGTGCGCGGCCAGGTTGATCGAGCCCAGGTTGCACACCGCGATCTCGTCATCCGAGGTGTTCAGGGTGATCTCGGTGCACAGGTTGGAGCTGTGGACCACGCCGGCGTGCTGCTGCGGGCTGCGCAGGTTGCACGGGTCCTTGAAGGTCATCCACGGATGGCCGGTCTCGAACAGCATGCCGAGCATCTTGCGCCACAGGTCGACCGCGTTGAGGGTCTTGTACACCTTGATCTCGCCGCGCGCGGCCTTCTCTTCGTACTCGCAGTAGCGCTTCTCGAACTCCTCGCCCACCAGGTCGTGCAGGTCGGGGGTCTCGTTGGGCGAGAACAGGGTCCACTGGCCGTCCTCGGCCACGCGCTTCATGAACAGGTCGGGGATCCAGTTGGCGCTGTTCATGTCGTGGGTGCGGCGGCGGTCGTCGCCGGTGTTCTTGCGCAGCTCGATGAACTCCTCGATATCCATGTGCCAGGTCTCGAGGTAGGCGCACACCGCGCCCTTGCGCTTGCCGCCCTGGTTCACCGCAACGGCGGTGTCGTTGGCCACCTTGAGGAACGGGACCACGCCCTGCGACTTGCCGTTGGTGCCCTTGATGTGGGCGCCCATGCCGCGCACGCGGGTCCAGTCGTTGCCCAGCCCGCCGGCAAACTTGGACAGCAGGGCGTTGTCCTTGATCGCGCCGTAGATGCCGTCGAGGTCGTCCGGCACGCTGGTCAGATAGCAGCTGGAGAGCTGCGGACGCAGGGTGCCGGAGTTGAACAGGGTCGGCGTGGAGCTCATGAAGTCGAACGAGCTCAGCAGGTTGTAGAACTCGATCGCGCGCGCCTCGCGGTCGATCTCGTTGATCGCCAGACCCATGGCCACGCGCATGAAGAACGCCTGCGGCAGTTCGAAGCGCGTGCCGTCGCTATGGATGAAGTAGCGGTCATACAGGGTCTGCAGGCCGAGATAGGTGAACTGCAGGTCGCGCTCGGGCTTGAGCGCGGCGCCCAGCTTGTCGAGGTCGTAGCGGGTCAGCTCGTCGTCCACCAGCTCGAGCTCGGCGGCGCGGCGGATGTAGGCGCCGAAGTATTCCGGATAGCGCTGGGCGAGTTCGGCGTGGGTAGCCTCCTCGCGGCGCCCGGAGACGAAGCTCAGGGCCTCGCGCCGCAGGTTGTCCATCAGCAGCCGGGCGGTGACCTCGGAGTAGTTCGGCTCCTGTTCGATCATCACGCGCGCGGCCATCACCAGCGCGGTGCCCACGTCCTTCTCGGCCACGCCGTCGAACAGGTTGCGGCGCGCTTCCTTGAGGATGCGCTCGCCTTCCACGTGCTCGATGCCCTCGCAGGCCTCGTCGACCACGGCCTTCAGGCGCTGCTCGTCCAGCGGGGCGCGGGTGCCGTCGGCACGGGTCACGTGCAGGGTGGGCTCCTCGGCGGCTTCCGCGGGGCCGTGTTCGGCGGCCTCGGCGGCGCGCTTCTGCGCCTGCTGTTCGCGATACAGCACGTAGGCCCGCGCGACCTTGTGGTGGCCGCCGCGCATCATCACCAGTTCCACCTGGTCCTGGATGTCCTCGATGTGGACGGTGGTGCCCTGAGTGCCGGCGCGGCGGAACAGGTTGTCGCAGACCTGGGCGCTGAGATCCTTGACGATGTCGTGGATGCGCCGGCTGGCCGCGGCGTTGCCGCCCTCCACCGCGAGGAAGGCCTTGGTGATGGCGACCTCGATCTTGGCCGGGTCGAAGCTGGTGACCTTGCCGTTACGGCGGATCACCTGGTGCTGACCGGGGGTGGTGGCCATCATTTCCGCCGAGGGCTCGGACTGCGGCGGATAGGTGGTGTCCTGTACGGATTCGGCAGTCTGGGTGTCGCTGTACATGGGGGCAGGCCTCGCGCTCTACGGTCGTTCCGGGAAATTCGGGTGTCATCGGTGGCGATGACGCTGGATACTATAGATCGGGGATGCGGCTCTTGCCAGCCACAACATATAGTACTCTATCCAGGAACAACGGCTGAACAACCTGTGGACAAGACAGGGGATTTCGCGTCCTGTCGCGGCTGTGGACACTCCCCGAGTTGTCCACCGCCCGCTCCATGTAGTGATGCCCCGGCCCCGGTTCGGGTTGCGAAGGCGTTCATGAAATTCGCTTATCGCGAGGCCGCCCCGACTTCGGCGGTGAGGATGTTGGACAAGCCCGCCCCGCGCCCCAATAATCCCGCCCATACGAACGTTTCCCGACTTCAAGGAGAGAGTACATGAGCGACGAGAAGCAGCCCGCGGGCATCGCGGCCGCCACCGGTGCGGTACAGGTTTCCACCGGCACCGATGACTCGAAGAAGTCCGATGGCGGCGAACGCCATTGCCCGCTGCTGATCCTGGGCTCCGGCCCGGCCGGCTGGACCGCCGCGGTGTACGCCGCGCGCGCCAACCTCAATCCGGTCGTGGTGACCGGTCTGGAACAGGGCGGCCAGCTCATGACCACCACCGACGTGGACAACTGGCCGGGCGACCCCGACGGCGTGCAGGGCCCCGAGCTGATGGAGCGCATGAAGAAGCACGCCGAGCGTTTCGACACCACGGTGATCAACGATCACATCCATACCGTGGACGTGAACCAGCGCCCGTTCCGCCTGACCGGTGACCAGGCGACCTACACCGCGGATGCGCTGATCATCTCCACCGGCGCCTCGGCGCAGTACCTGGGGCTGGAGTCGGAGACGACCTTCGCCGGCAAGGGCGTGTCCGCCTGCGCGACCTGCGACGGCTTCTTCTACCGCAACCAGAAGGTGGCGGTGATCGGCGGCGGCAACACCGCCGTGGAAGAGGCGCTGTACCTGTCCAACATCGCCTCCGAAGTAACCCTGGTCCACCGGCGCGATTCGCTGCGCGCGGAGAAGATCCTGCAGGACAAGCTGTTCGAGAAGGAAAAGAACGGCAACGTGAACATCGAGTGGAACCACAACCTCGACGAGATCCTGGGCGACGAGACCGGCGTGACCGGCATGCGCATCAAGCATGCGCAGACCGGCGAGACGAAGGACGTCGAGCTGATGGGCGTGTTCATCGCCATCGGCCACAAGCCCAACACCGACATCTTCCAGGGCCAGCTGGACATGGAGAACGGCTACATCAAGGTGAAGGGCGGCCAGGACGGCGGCGCCACCGCCACCAGCGTGCCGGGCGTGTTCGCCGCGGGCGACGTGATGGACCACATCTACCGCCAGGCGGTGACCTCCGCCGGCACCGGCTGCATGGCCGCACTGGACGCCGAGAAGTATCTCGACGAGCAGCTGTGACGCGGACACGGCGGTGAGCGAGGAGCACTCGTCCGGCGGCGATTCCGGGACCCCGGGCACGGAAGCCCGCGCGGCGACCGGTGAAGACGCCCCGCCCGCCGGGGTGAACGAGCGCATCGAACTGCGCGACGGGCTGGGCGAACTCGACCCCGCCGCGTGGGATGCCCTCACCGGCGGGGGCGAGCCGTTTCTGCGCCATGCCTTCCTGGAGGGGCTGGAGCGCCACGAGTGCCTGGGGCGGGCCTATGGCTGGTTCCCCCAGCACGTGCTGATCTTCCACGACGACGCGCTGGTGGCCGCCGCCCCCGCCTACGCCAAAACCAACAACTACGGCGAGTTCGTCTTCGACTTCGCCTGGGAAGGTGCCTGGCAGCGCCAGGGCCTGCAGTATTACCCCAAGCTGGTGGTCGCGGTGCCCTACACCCCGGCCACCGGTCCCCGTCTGCTGGTGCACCCCGAAGCCCCCGACGCGGACCGCCTGCGCCGCCAGCTGCTGCGTGCGCTGGTGACCCGTGGGCGCGAACTGGAGGCCTCCGGGGTCCACGTGCTGTTCCCCGAGTCCGCCGACCGCGAGGCGCTGGCCCCGCTGGGACTGCCCGAGCGCATGGGCTGCCAGTACCACTGGACCAACGCGGCGGACGGCGGCTATGCCGATTTCGATGCCTTTCTCGCCGCGCTGTCGTCGAAAAAGCGCAAGAACATCAAGCGCGAACGCCGGCGCGTCGCGGAAGCCGGCATCACCTTCCGCACCCTGACCGGAGCCACCGGTTCGCCGGAGGACTGGGCACGCTTCCATCGCTTCTACGTGGACACCTTCGAGAAGCACATGGGCATCCCCACGCTCACCGAGGCGTTCTTCGTGGAGACGGCCGCCGCACTGGGTGACCAGGTGGTGCTGTTCGAGGCCCGCCGCCTGGAGAATGGCGATGGTGCGGATGGCGACGGCGAGACCATCGCCGCCGCGCTGTGCTACCGCAGCCACGACACCCTGTACGGGCGCTTCTGGGGCGCCACCGAGGAACTGGACGCCCTGCACTTCGAGACCTGCTACTACCAGGGCATCGAGTTCTGCATCCGCGAGGGCCTCACGCGCTTCGAGCCCGGCGCCCAGGGCGAGCACAAGATCCCGCGCGGCTTCCTGCCCACGCCCACCTGGTCGATCCACGCGATCCTGACCCCGGGCTTCGACGGGCCGGTGCGCGATTTCTGCGAACGCGAGGCGGACCTGATGCGCAGCCACTGCGAACGCCTGCACGAGCATTCCCCGTTTCGCCAGGGAGAATCCGGCAATGCCCCCGATTAACCTCGTATCCGCAGGCGGCCAGCCCCTGGCCGATCCGGCGCAGGAGACCACCCCGACGCACAATCGGCCGGAGGGCCGGCCTCCCACCGTCGTAGGAGGCCAGCCCTCTGGCCGATCCGGCGCTGCCCGATCCGGCGCTGCCCGATCCGGCGCTGGCCGACCCGGCACCGACCGACCAGGCGCCGCATGAGCCCCCGCAGCCCCATCACCCTCCCCTGGCTGGATCCGGATCACCCGGAGGCGCCGTTCCCACCGGCAGAGACGGCACTGGACGAACCCAACGGCCTGCTCGCGGCCGGCGGCGATCTCTCGGTGCCGCGCCTGCTCAACGCCTACCGCAGCGGGATCTTCCCGTGGTTCGAGGCCGGTCAGCCGATCCTGTGGTGGAGCCCCGACCCACGCGCGGTGCTGGAACCGCGAGCCATCCGCATCCGCCGCTCGCTGCGCAAGACCCTGCGCAACGCCGGCTACACGGTCACCTTCGACCGCGCCTTCGAGCGCGTGATCGCCGGCTGTGCCGGACCGCGCGCCCGCTCCGCCGGCACCTGGATCACCCAGAACATGCAGGAGGCCTATACCGCGCTGCATCGCGTGGGCCACGCGCATTCGGTGGAGGTGTGGGACGGCCCGCGGCTGATCGGCGGGCTCTACGGCGTGGCCGCCGGCCGGCTGTTCTGCGGCGAGTCCATGTTCAGCCTCGAGCGTGACGCCTCCAAGGTGGCCCTGGCCTGGCTGTGCCGCCACATGGTCGCCTGGGACTGGCCGCTGATCGACACCCAGATGGCCACCGAACACCTGGTGAACCTGGGCGCCGTGGAACTCCCGCGCGACACCTTCCTGCGCTACATCCGCCCGCTGGTCCACGACCCCGGCGCACCGCCCCCGGGCCCGTGGACCCTCGACCCCGCACTGCACCCGCTCGACGCGAACTGGCTGGCCCGGCCCGCCACGCCCGCGCGGCCCTGACGACCTCCCGGACACCGCTCCCGCGCGCTTGCCCGGCCGATGTCACCCCGGTTCACCCTGCTTTATACTCCGGGTATTCCACGCAACCACCTCGGGGAGGTCCGGGTGAATTCGACGATGGCACTGCGTACCCTGGTCCTTCTGGTGCTGATCCTGGCCACCAGCGGCTGTGCGATGTTCTCGCCCTCGCCGCCGCAGGAGCAGAGCAACATCTGCGAGATCTTCCGCGAGGAGCCCCGGTGGTACGACTACGCCCGGGATTCCGAGCAGGAATGGGGCACGCCCATCGCCACGCAGATGGCGATCATCCAGCAGGAATCCTCGTTCCGCTCGCACGTACGCCCCGACCGCGAGCGCCTGCTGGGGATCATCCCCTGGCGGCGGCCGTCCTCGGCCTACGGCTACGCCCAGGCCCAGGACCCGGTGTGGGGCGAATACCGCGAGGATGCCGGCAGCCGCTTCGCCCGGCGCACGCACATGAAGCATGCAACCGATTTCATCGGCTGGTACAACGACCGCACCCGCCGCATGACCGGGGTGTCGCTGGACAACCCGGAGCACCTGTATCTGGCCTACCACGAGGGCCAGGGCGGCTATAACCAGGGCAGCTACCGCGGCAAGCCCGGGGTGCAGCAGGCCGCGCGCCAGGTTCGCGAGCGCGCCGGGCGCTATGCCACCCAGCTGGAGGGCTGCGAATCGGAGTTCCGCTGCCGCCGCTTCTGGCAGGTCGGGCCGTTCTGCAGCTGACACGCGGCCCGGCCCGGGAACCGGTCGGACCCGGTACCAGTCTCCTGCACATCCCTACGTCCCAAAGGAACGCATGATGAGCGACAACCCGACCGCTGGCTTCCGCTTCAACCACACCATGCTGCGCGTGAAGGACCCGGACGCGTCGCTGGATTTCTACCGGCGCGTGTTCGGCATGGAGCTGGTGAAGACCCTGGACTTCCCGGAATTCGAGTTCACGCTGTATTTCCTCGCCCGCCAGGACGAAGGTGAGCCGGCGCCGCCGCAGGACGAGGGAGAACGCACCCGCTGGATGTTCAGCCAGCGCGGCATCCTCGAGCTGACCTACAACTACGGCACCGAGAAGGATCCGGACTTTCACTACCACGACGGCAATGCCGAACCGCAGGGCTTCGGCCACATCTGCTTCTCGGTACCCGACCTCGACGCCGCGGTGCGCTGGTTCGACCAGAACGACGTGGAGTTCGTGAAGCGCCCCGACGAGGGCGGGCTGAAGGACATCGCCTTCGTGAAGGACCTCGACGGCTACTGGATCGAGATCCTGGAGCCCGCGCGCCTCACCGGTCTGGGGCGCTGATCTCCCGCCACCCCGAAGCCGCCTGACAGCCCCTCGCCGTCCCCCGGAATCCGGGGGGCGGCTTGCTTCGCCCGTGATACTGTACAAATATACAGTATATGGACGAACGCGCACCCGAAGGCGAAACCGCCCCGGCCTTTGCCGAACTCACGGCGCTGAGCAACTTCTCGTTCCTGCGCGGGGCCTCGCACCCGGAGGAGCTGGTGGAGCGTGCGGCGGCGCTGGGCTATCGCGCGCTGGCGCTGACCGACATCGCCTCGCTGGCGGGCCTGGTGCGCGCGCACGAGGCGGCGCAGCGCACCGGCGTGCACCTGATCGCGGGGGCCCGCCTGCAGCTGGCCGGCGGCCCCGAACTGACGGTGCTGGTGCGCGAGCGCACGGGCTACGCCGCGCTGTGCCGCCTGATCACCACCGCACGCGGGGCCGCGGACAAGGGCGAGCACCACCTGACCCGGGCGGATCTGGAGGCGGTCCCGCCGCAGGCCCGCGCCGGCTGGCATGTGCTGCTGCACCTGTGGCCGGAAACCGACGCCCCCGGCCTCTCCGACGCGGCGGCCTGGCTGCGGGCATGGGCCGCGCCGGGCCAGGGACATCTGGCGGTGGCACTGCTGCGCACGCCCGGGGATCCGGCGCAGATCGCCCGGGCACGGCAGCTCGCGCAGGAACACGACCTGCCGGTGACGGCCTGCGGCGACGTGCACATGCATGCGCGCGGGCGGCGCGCACTGCAGGACGTGCTGACCGCGCTGCGCCACCGCTGTACCGTGGCGCAGGCGGCCGACCGGCTGTTCCCCAACGGCGAACGCTGCCTGCGCCCGCGGGCGGACCTGGCCACGCTGTATCCCGCCGCCTGGCTGCATCATGCGGTCGCCATCGCCGCCGACTGCCGCTTTTCCCTGGACGAGCTCGAATACCACTACCCCACCGACCCGCTGCCGCCCGGGCGCACGGCCACCGAGTACCTGCGCGAAGAGAGCCTGCGCGGGGCCCGCAAGCGCTGGCCCGACGGCATCCCCGAGGCGGTGCAGGCGCAGATCGAGCGCGAGCTGGGCATCATCGCCGAGCTGGGTTACGAGCCGTATTTCCTGACGGTCCATGACATCGTCCGCTTCGCGCGCGAGCGCGGCATCCTGTGCCAGGGGCGCGGGTCGGCGGCCAATTCGGCGGTGTGCTACGTGCTGGGCATCACCGCAGTGGACCCGTCGCGCTCGAACATGCTGTTCGAGCGTTTCATCTCCGCCGAACGCGGCGAGCCGCCGGATATCGACGTCGATTTCGAGCACGAACGGCGCGAGGAAGTCATCCAGTACATCTACCGGCGCTACGGCCGCGACCGCGCGGCACTGGCCTGTACCGTGATCCGCTATCGCCGCCGCAGCGCTCTGCGCGACGTGGGCCGGGCGCTGGGGATCTCGCGCGCGCGGCTGGATGCCCTGACCGCCAACCTCGCCGGCTGGGACGAGGGCATCCCGCCCGAACGCCTGCGCGAGGTCGGCCTGGAACCCGACGGCGGCCTGGCCCGCCAGTGGCAGGCCCTGACCGCCGAGCTGGTCGGCTTCCCGCGCCATCTGTCGCAGCACACCGGGGGCTTCGTTATCGCCGCCGGGCGGCTCGACGAGCTGGTGCCGATCGAGAACGCGGCGATGCCCGAACGCAGCGTGATCCAGTGGGACAAGGACGACCTCGACGCCGCCGGCCTGCTGAAGATCGACGTGCTGTCGCTGGGCATGCTCTCCTGCGTGCGCCGCGCGCTGGAGCTGATGCACCGGCACCGCGGCCGCGACTGGGGCCTGGCCGACATCCCGGCCGAGGACCCGGCGGTCTACGCGATGCTGCAGAAGGCCGACAGCCTGGGGGTGTTCCAGATCGAGTCGCGCGCGCAGATGAGCATGCTGCCGCGCCTGAAGCCGAAGAATTTCTACGACCTGGTGATCGAGATCGCCATCGTGCGTCCCGGCCCCATCCAGGGCGAGATGGTGCATCCCTACCTCAAGCGCCGGGCGCGCCCCGAACGGGTGCGCTTCCCCAATGCGGAGATCGAGCGGGTGCTGGGGCGCACCCTGGGCGTGCCCATCTTCCAGGAACAGGTGATCGAACTGGCGATGGTGGCGGCCGGGTTCTCCGCCGGCGAGGCCGACGGGCTGCGCCGCTCCATCGGCGCCTGGCGCCGCCGCGGGGATCTCGGCCGCTGGCGCGAGCGGCTGCTGGAGGGGATGCGCGAGCGCGGCTATTCGGCGGAGTTCGCCGAGCGGCTGTATCGCCAGATCTGCGGCTTCGGCGAATACGGCTTCCCCGAATCGCACTCCGCCAGCTTCGCGCTGATCACCTGGGTCTCGGCCTGGCTGAAGTGCTTCGAGCCGGCGATCTTCGCCTGCGCGCTGCTCAACAGCCAGCCGATGGGCTTCTACGGCCCGGCGCAGATCGTGGCCGATGCCCGCCGTCACGGCGTGGAGGTGCGCCCGGTGGACGTGAACCACAGCCAGCCGGAATGCAGCCTCGAGGCCGCCGGCGACTCACCGGATACGCCGGACGCGCCGGATGCCCCGCTGGCCCTGCGCCTGGGCTTCAACCGCGTCCAGGGCCTGCGTCGGGAGGTCGCCGAACGCATCCACGCGGCCCGCGCCGAGGGCCCGTTCAGCGACGTGCCCGAGCTGGTCGCACGCGCCCGGCTGAGCCGGGCCGAGGCCGGCCGGCTGGCGCGCGCCGGGGCCCTGGCCGGGCTGGCCGGCAACCGCCATCAGGCGCGCTGGGCCGCCGATGCGGTGGAGGCCCCGCTGCCGCTGTTCGACGGCCTGCCGCAACACGCCGAGCCCGCCGACGCCCCGCACGAGCCACGCGAGCCGCGCGAGCCAGGGCAGGCCGGGGACGACGCCCGCACGCCCCTGCTGCCGGTGCCCGACGCGGTGGACGACCTGGTCCAGGACTACACCACCACCGGCCTCACGCTGGGGCCGCACCCGCTGGCCCTGCTGCGCCCGCAGCTAGAACGCCGACGCCTGCCGGATTCCGCGACGCTTTCCGCGCGCCGGCGCCCCGGCCCGGCGCGCTACGCGGGTCTGGTGATCACCCGCCAGCGCCCGGGCTCGGCCAACGGCACGGTGTTCCTGACCCTGGAGGACGAACACGGCACGCTGAACGTGATCGTCTGGCCCGACCGCGTGGAACGCTTCCGCGCCGAGGTCCTGCACGGCCAGCTGCTGGAGATCGACGGCGAATGGCAGTGGGCCGACGGCGTCGGCCACCTGGTCGCCCGCCGCCTCACCGACCGCAGCACCTGGCTGGGCGACCTCGTCACCCGCTCCCGCGACTTCGGCTAAGGACCAGCTCCTAGGAAGCGGCGGTATCCACGGAGAAGCTCTCGCCGCAACCGCATTCGGCGGTGACGTTCGGGTTGTGGAAGACGATTTGCCGGGTCAGCCCCTCCGCCTGGAAATCGATCTCCGTTCCGCGGATGAATTCGAAGCTCTTCGGATCGACATGGACGTCGAGGCGTTCATCCACGCGGAACACCAGATCATCGGGTCGCGGCTCGCGGACCAGGTCCACCGAATACATCCACCCGGAGCACCCGGTGCGTTTCACTTCAACGCGAAATCCGACGGCCTCGGGGTCACTCTCCATCTGTGCGAGGATGTGCCGGACCGCATCGTCGGTCGCGCGAATCCGGTCGCTCTCCGGAATGCGGGCGGTCTCGGCGGTCGCGTCGGCGATGTTCGAATTCATGGCTACACCTCTCTGGCGTGAAACGGGTCAATCCCAGCGGTCGTCACGGACCTCGACGCGCCCGTCGCGGACGCGCACCGGGAAACAGGTAAGTGGCTCCACCGCCGGGGCGGTGAGTGCACTGCCGTCGCGCAGACAGAACTCGGCACCGTGGTGCGGACACACCAGTCGGTCATCACGCAACTCCCCCTCGGCGATCGGATATTCCTCGTGCGAGCACAGGTCCTCGATGGCGTAGAAGGACCCCTCCAGGTTGAAGACCGCGATCGGGACATCATCGACCTCCACCACCCGGCGCTCGCCCGGGGGGATATCGTCCACTGCGGCTACATCGACCCAGTCTTCCATCAGAACATCCCCGTTTCGAGGCGCGCCGCCTCGCTCATCCGCGAGGCATCCCACGGTGGATCGAACACCATCTCGACCCCCGCCTGCTCGACGGTGGGAACCTCCATGATCCGCTGCCATACATCGTTGGCCAGCGTGTCTCCCATCCCGCAGCCGGGTGCGGTCAGCGTCATCTCGACCCACACGGAGCGCGAGCCGTCCTCCTCTTTCTCCACCGTGCAGGAGTAGATCAGCCCCAGTTCCACGATGTTGATGGGGATCTCCGGGTCGTAGCAGGTCCTCATCTGCTCCCACACCAGCTGCTCGACATCTTCGTCCGAGGCGTTTTCGGGCAGTTGCGGCGGCGGTGGCGGCGTTTTGCCCAGTGCATCCGCGTCTTCACCACTGATGCGAAACATCCGCCCCTGCGCGGTCACGGTGAAGGAGCCGCCGAGCGCCTGCATCAGGGCCACCTGGCTGCCTTCTCCGATCATCACCTTCTGGCCCGATGGCACTGCAACCGCCAGCGTGTCCCGCTCCAGTTTCACGATTTCCTGAGACGCCATCGTCATTCCTCCGAATGTTCGGGTGTCATCACGCTTGTGCAAGAGTGGCGGGCACGGCCTCCGGGAGACGCTGCGCGAGCCGGTTCTCCACCACCGCCCGGACCGGATCCAGTTTCATCGGCTCCAGCACCTCTTCGGCAAAGGCGTAGACCAGCATGCCCCGGGCGATCTCCGGCCCGATGCCACGACTGGCGAGGTAATACAGCGCATCGGGATCCAGCTGGCCGACGGTGGCCCCGTGCGCGGCCTTCACGTCGTCCGCGTAGATCTCCAGCTCCGGCTTGGCGTCGATCTCCGCGTTGGGCGACAGCAGGAGATTGGCGCTGTGCTGCTCCGCGGCGGTCTTCTGGGCCCCTTCACGGATCAGGACACGCCCCTTGAATACCCCGCGGCCCCGGCCCTGCGCGATACCCCGATACTGCTCGCGGCTGGTGGTATGCGGGACCGCGTGGTGGACCCGCGTGTGGGTATCCACATGCTGCCGGTCACCGACCAGGAACAGTCCGTTGAGATGGGTCTCGGCGCCGGGCTCCACCAGGTCCACGTTCAGGTCGTGCCGCACCAGGCGCCCGCCCAGATTCACGTTGTGCGAGGTCACCACACTGTCGCGCCGCTGGCGGACGAAGACATTGCCGACGTGATAGGCGGTATCCGCATGCTCCTGCACCAGGTAGTGGTGCAGGTGAGCCCCGGCATGGGCCTCGATCTCGGTAACCGTATTGGTGAAACTGCGCGCCCCTTCTCCGTCCACGTAGTGCTCGATGATGGTGGCCTCACAACCGGACTCGCCCACGACGAGAACCCGGGGGTGGCACCAGACATTCTCACTGGACGAAGTTCCGTAGAACACCAGATGGATCGGGCGCTCCAGCACCACACCGGGCTCCAGGTGGATCACGGCCCCGTCGGTCAGGAACGCGGTATTCAGCGTCGCAAACGACGAGTACTGGTCATGGGCAAGCCCGTCCAGGCACTGCTCCGGGATGGTCGCCCCCTCCCGGATCGCCGTATTCAGGCCGTCGATGCGGACCCCCGGAGCCAGTCCGTCGAGTCGCGACAGGTCGTCGCGCAGGAACCCGTTCTCGAACACCAGGCGCCAGGGCTCGAGCTCGCCGAAGACATGCTCCTCGAGCGTCGCGGCGTCAAGCAGCCCGCATTCGCTGGCAACCGAGAACGGCTTGTTGGCGATCGGGCGAACGTTGGTGTATTTCCATTCCTCGGCACGCGGGTCGGGGAAGCCGGACTCCGCAAACCGCTCGGCCGCCGCCCGCCGTTGCTGCGCGAGCCACGGCGGGAGATCCGCACTCAACGTTCCCTGCAGCTGCTCGAGCTGCCCGATGTAATGGGTATCCAGTGCGTTCGCGCTCATGCGGCCTCCTTGATGATCCCCTGGTAGCCTTCGCGCTCGATCTCCTGGGCCAGCGTCTTGTCACCGGACTTGATGATCCGGCCGCCGGACAGCACATGGACGTAGTCCGGCTCGATGTGGCTCAGCAGGCGCTGGTAATGGGTCACCAGCACGATCGCCCGGTCCGCCGAACGCAGGTGGTTCACCCCTTCCGCCACGATCTTCAGGGCGTCGATGTCCAGCCCGGAGTCGGTCTCGTCCAGCAGGGCCAGGTGCGGCTCCAGCACCAGCATCTGGAGGATCTCGTTGCGTTTCTTCTCGCCCCCGGAGAATCCGGAATTGATCGCGCGATGCAGGAAGCTCTCGTCCATCTGCATCATCTGCATCTTTTCCCGCACCAGGGTCAGGAACTGGAAGGTGTCCGCCTCGGGTTCGCCGCGGTGCTTGCGCTGGGCGTTGTAGGCTTCCTTGAGCAGATAGATGTTCTTGACGCCGGGGATCTCCACCGGGTACTGGAAGCCCAGCAGCATCCCTTCGCGGGCGCGGATCTCGGGTTCCATCGCCAGCAGGTCCTGATCCTGATAGGTGACCGACCCCGACGTGGCTTCATAACCGTCGCGGCCGCCCAGCACCTGGCACAGGGTGCTCTTGCCGGAGCCGTTGGGTCCCATGATGGCGTGGACCTCGCCCGGTTTTACCTCGAGGTCGATCCCCCTGAGGATCTCCTTGTCGTCAATCGATGCATGCAGGTCGTTGATCTTCAGCATGTGCGTTGTCCTCCGGGTACCTGGAAATTCAGTGTCGGTTTGGCGCGCCCTAGGCGTTCGTCCGGGCATGCTCGAGGGCCAGCTCCTTGACCCGGAGCATGAGCGCCTCCATGCCGGCGCGCCGGGTCGGGCTGAGGGCTTCGTCCATGCCGACCTCGCCCAGCAGTTCATACGGGTCGGTGTTCAGGACTTCCTCCGGCGTCTTGTCCCGGAACGGCAGCAGCATCAGGGCCATCAGGCCCCGCACCATGGACGTCTCCGCGTCCGCCTCCAGCACCAGCCGCGGGGGCTCCTGGTCGTCCAGATGGGCGATCAGCCACGCCTGCGTGTTGCAGTCCTTGACGCGGTTCTCCTCCGTGAGCGCCTCCTCCGGCAGGGTCGGCATCTGGCGTCCCAGATCCTCGATCATGCGGAAGCGGTCATCCCAGTCCGGCATCATCTCGAATGCGCTTAACAGTTCTTGCTTGTTCATATCGGACCCCTCTTGTCGGACGCGTGTGCGAACGGGCTGCCGGGACAGCGGCTAGCCGACCGCCCCTTCCAGAGAAACGCTCAGCAGGGCCTCGGCCTCGGTGGCGAATTCCATGGGCAGCTCGCCGAAGACCTCCTTGCAGAAACCGTTCACGATCATGTTGACGGCGTCCTCCTCGGACAGACCGCGCTGCTTGAGGTAGAAGATCTGATCGTCGCTGACCGTGGAGGTCGTCGCCTCGTGTTCGATGTTCGAGCTCGGGTTTTTGGCCTCGATGTACGGATAGGTGTGCGCGCCGCAGGTCTCCCCGAGCAGCAAGGAGTCGCACTGGGTGTAGTTGCGGGCGTTCTCGGCCCCGGGGGTCATGCGGACCAGGCCGCGGTAGGCGTTGTTGGCGCGGCCGGCGGAAATGCCCTTGGAAATGATCGTGCTGCGGGTATTGCGCCCCACGTGGATCATCTTCGTGCCGCTGTCGATCTGCTGGAAATTGTTGCCCACGGCCACCGAGTAGAACTCGCCGACCGAGTTGTCGCCCTTGAGCACGCAGCTCGGATACTTCCAGGTGATGGCGGACCCCGCCTCGACCTGGGTCCAGGCGATCTTGCTGTTGTCACCGCGGCACTCGCCGCGCTTGGTGACGAAGTTGTAGATGCCGCCCTTGCCTTCTTCGTCGCCCGGGAACCAGTTCTGCACGGTGGAGTACTTGATCTCCGCATCCGCCTCGGCGACCAGCTCGACCACTGCGGCGTGCAGCTGGTTCTCGTCACGCTGGGGCGCCGTGCAGCCCTCGAGGTAGCTCACGTGCGAACCCTCCTCGGCGATGATGAGGGTGCGCTCGAACTGGCCCGTGTCCATCGCATTGATGCGGAAGTAGGTCGACAGCTCCATCGGGCAGCGCACGCCCTTCGGCACGTACACGAACGAGCCGTCGGAGAACACCGCCGAGTTCAGGGCAGCAAAATAATTGTCATTGCGGGGCACGACGGATCCGAGGTAGCGCTCGACCAGTTCCGGGTATTCCTGCAGCGCCTCGGAGAAGGAACAGAAGATCACGCCGGCATCCGCCAGTTTTTCCTTGAACGTGGTGGTCACCGACACGCTGTCGAACACCGCATCCACCGCGACGCCGGCCAGGCGCGCCCGTTCGTCCAGCGGGATGCCGAGCTTCTCGTAGGTTTCCAGCAGCTTGGGGTCGACCTCGTCCAGTCTCTGCGGTGCATCGTCCTTCGACTTCGGCGCCGCGAAATAGGAAATCGCCTGGAAATCGATCTTCGGATAATGCACATGCGCCCAGGTCGGTTCGCGCATCTGGAG
Organism: Thioalkalivibrio sp. ALE21; assembly: GCF_003208255.1. Lineage (NCBI taxonomy): Bacteria > Pseudomonadati > Pseudomonadota > Gammaproteobacteria > Chromatiales > Ectothiorhodospiraceae > Thioalkalivibrio > Thioalkalivibrio sp. ALE21. The sequence continues at coordinate 313,774 of NZ_QKMA01000001.1, read as the reverse complement.
CCAGTCGCGGTAGGCCGCAAGCCGCCATTCGAGCATGAACTCGGGTTCCTGCTTCTTGCGCGAGATCGCCCGAATGACGTCTTCGTTCAATCCCGGGGGCAGGATGTCCTGCTCGATATCGGTGGAGAAGCCCCACTTGTACTCGCCCTTGACGAGTTGCTCGATGTCCTTCGGCTGGGTCGACATAAGCCTTGCCTCGGTTGTGCGGTTGAACTCACGCGAGGGCAGAGCAGGATCCGGTTGCAGCCCGCGCTCCCGAGACGCCGACCGGGATTGGCGTTACATCCCGTCGTCGCCTGAATCAGGGGGTCACCTCCGCCCTCTGTCTTCGGTTCCGACGATAAGAGAATTCCTGAGTAATTCAATAAGGATTATACCGAGCATTGATACAAGCCCCGCGGGAAGTCATGTGCTTGTGGGGCGGAGGGGGAAATGCTTGGGGGGAGAAAGGCTGGGTCACCGACCTGACGGCGCACCGCGGCATGGGGCCGGACGCATGCCGGGCGAGCACCGATGACCCGACCGGGCAGGTCACCCGCTCCCGCGACTTCGGCTAATGGCTCCGTGCTCCGCGGCGGTATTCCTGCAGATAGGGGAGGACGTCGAAATAGGCGTTGCGCGCCGCCACCTCGAACACGGCGCGGCGATCCGGGTCGCGGTCCAGCAGCAGATGGCCGTCGCGCAGGATCCGGTGCACGAGATCCGGCGGAGCGGAATGCAGGTCGACCAGATCGACCCGGCGGCCCGGCGTGTCCGACAGATCCATTTCCAGGCGCGCCAGTGGATCGAGCAGCGAGCGGGACATCGGCTCCGTCGTGAGAACCGCGAGGTCGATGTCGCTGTCGGGACCGGCCTCCCCCCGCGCATGGCTGCCAAACAGATAGGCCGCAATCACCGCGTCCTGCTCCGCAAGCCGGGTGCGCAGGAGTGTCGCCAGCGGACTGTCGCTCATCTCGAGAATCATGCCTCGAGTATCCGGCTCCACGCAGGAGCGTGCAACGCCGGGCAGGCTCAGGCGCGTTCGATGATGACGAAGGCCTGGGCGTAGTCGCGTTCGTCGGAGATGCTGAGGTGGACGGGGCCGGCGCCGAGGCGTTCGGCGGTGGCGCGGGCGCGGCCTTCCAGCACGAATTCCGGGCGGCCGCGGGCATCGTGGGTGACGCCGGCGTCGACCAGGGCCATGCCGGCGCCGACGCCGCAGCCCAGCGCCTTGGACAGGGCCTCCTTGGCAGCGAAGCGCCGCGCGAGGAAGCCGGCCGGATCCTGTGCGGGGAGATCGGCGCGTTCCACCGGGTGCAGGATACGTTCGGCGAAACGTTCGCCGTGGCGCGTCCACAGCGCCTGCATGCGCGCCACCTGCACCAGGTCGGTGCCGATCCCGAGGATCACGCCGAAGCCCTCGCCCGGGTCACACCGGGTACTGGCCGACCGGCGCGCCCTCGCGCGCGGCGTCCATCAGGCCACGCATGTGGCTGACCGCCTCCGGCAGCCCGGTGAACAGCGCGCGGGCAACGATCGAGTGGCCGATGTTGAGTTCGTTGAACACCGGGTTGGCGGCGATCGCGCGCACGTTGTCGTAGTCCAGGCCGTGGCCGGCGTTGATCACCAGCCCCATCTGCCGCCCGGCCTCGGCGGCCTCGTTGATCTGCGTCAGCAGCCGCTCGCGTTCGCCGGCATCGGTGGCGTTGGCATAGGCCCCGGTGTGCAGTTCCACCACCGGGGCGCCAATGGCAACCGCGGCCTCCAGCTGCCGCACGTCGGGCTCGACGAACAGCGACACGGCGATGCCGGCCTCGCGCAGCGGGCCGACGAAGGCGGTCAGCCGTTCGCGCTGGCCAACGGCATCCAGTCCGCCCTCGGTGGTCAGTTCCTCGCGGCGCTCGGGGACGATGCAGCAGTATTCCGGCCGCAGGTCCAGGGCGATCGCCTGCATCCCGTCGGTGGCGGCCATCTCCAGGTTCATGGGCACGGTCAGGCGCGGCTTGATGCCGAACACGTCGTCGTCCTGGATGTGCCGGCGGTCCTCGCGCAGATGCAGGGTAATGGAGTCGGCCCCGCTGGCCTCGGCCAGGCGCACCGCCTGCATCAGGTCCGGGTACGGCGTGTGCCGCGCCTGGCGGATGGTCGCGATGTGGTCGAGGTTGACCCCCAGCTTGAGCGCGGGAACGGATGCGGCGTCGGTCATGGTATCGGTTTCCTGTTCAGAGCAGACCGCGGGTTTGCAGCGGCCGGCCGTCGAGATGGGCGTCGATCAGCGCGCGCATGAAGTCGCGGCTGGCCCGGGCGAGATTATCCGGGACGTCCCGGCCGCTGGCCAGTGCCTGCAGCGCGGCGCCGGGCACGGCGCCGGCGGTGCGGGCAGGCACGTCGTGCAGGCCGTGTTCCGGTTCGTAGCGATACCAGGCTTCCGGCTCGAGATCATCCGGGTCGATGAACGCGAGACCGGAATCCAGCCCCCCCAGCAGCTGCCACTCGGCGCGGCGCAGAATGCGGTCCGCGGGCCGCTCGCCGGCAAGCTCGGTGTAGGCCCCGGTCAGGGTCTGCAGGGTGTCCTCCAGCGGGGCGTCGCGCGGGAACAGCCGCAGCACCAGTTCATTCAGATACAGGCCGCAGACCAGCCGGCGACCGGTCAGCGGGTACACCCGGCGTTCCTCGGCCACATTCAGGCTGGGCAGTTCGCCGCGCCCGCGCCAGGCGAGATCCAGCAGCACGAACGGGCGCACGCTGCCGGCGCGCCCGCGCGCCACCGCGGCAACGCGCCCCGCCCGCTCGGTGACCAGCTCCACCACGCGGCTGTTCTCGCGCAGCGGGCGCGCATGCAGGACCACGCCCGGGGTGACCTCGCTGGCGGCGCTGCTCATGTACGGATTCCGGAGGCTACCGCGGTTCCTCGATCCCGAGCTCGCGCAGCGCCCGCGGGCTGCGCGACCAGTCCGCCTCGACGCGCACGGTGAGGTTGAGCATGACCTTGCGCTCCAGCAGCGATTCGAGCTGATGGCGCGAGGCCTGGCCGATCTGCTTGAGCCGGCGCCCGCCCTTGCCGATGACGATACCCTTCTGGCTGTCGCGCTCGACCAGGATCACCGCGTCGACATGCGCGGTGCGCGGGGTGTCTTCCCAGTTCTCGACGCGCACGGCGACCGAATACGGGACCTCTTCGCCCAGCTGTTCCAGCATCGCCTCGCGGATCATCTCCTCGGCGCGAAAACGCTCCGGGCGGTCGGAGAGCTGGTCCGGGTCGTACAGGAACGGGCCCTCGGGCAGGTGGTTGCGGATCTCCTCGATCAGCCCCGGCAGGTTGGTGCCCCGCCGTGCGCCGATGGGTACCACCCCGGCATACGGAAACGCGGCCATGCGCTGTTCGATGAACGGCAGCAGCTCTTCCTTGTTCTTCTGCCGGTCGACCTTGTTGATCACCAGCAGTGCCGGGCGCCCGGAGCTGCGTATCGCCGCCTCGATGCGCTCGTCGCCCTCGCCGAAACGCCCCGCTTCGGTCAGGAAACAGATCAGGTCGGCATCCGCCAGCGCCTGGCTGGCCGTGCGGTTGAGCACCTGGTTCACCAGTTTGGTCCGTTCCTGGTCGATCCCCGGGGTGTCCATCAGCACGATCTGGTCGTCACCCTCGGTGACGATGCCGAGGATGCGGTTGCGCGTGGTGTGCGGCCGGCGAGTGGTGGCCGCCAGCTTTTCGCCCACCAGGCGGTTCATCAGGGTGGTCTTGCCCACGTTGGGGCGGCCGATCAGCGCGACCAGCCCGCAACGCGTGCCGTCGCGTGCCTCGTTCTCGGGTGTATTCATTGTTCCTGGGTCTGCTGGAGCCGGTGGAGGGCCGCTTCGGCCGCGGCCTGTTCGGCCCGGCGACGGCTGGAGCCGCGTCCGTGCTGTCCCCAGCCCTGGGTGGGCAGATGCACGGCCACGGTGAAATGGCGCTGATGGTCGGGTCCGGAGACCTCCAGAACCTCGTAGACCGGGAGTTCCGCGTTGCGGCCCTGCAGTTTCTCCTGCAGCCGGGTCTTCGGGTCCTTCAGGGTCTCGGCGGCGGGGAGGTTTTCCAGACGCTCGGCGTAGAGCGCGAGCGTGAAGTCGCGCGCGGCGTCGAAGCCCGCCTCGCGATAGGTGAGCCCGATCAGGGCCTCGACCGCATCGGCAAGGATGGAGTCGCGCCGCTGGCCGCCGCTCTTGCGCTCGCCCTGGCCCAGATTGAGCGTCCCTTCCAGGCCGGTCTCGCGCGCCAGGGCCGCCAGCGATTCGCGATTCACCAGCGCGGCCCGCAGCCGGGTCAGGTCCCCCTCGGGCGAGTCCGGCAGGCGCTCGTACAGGGCATCGGCGACCACCAGGCCGAGCACCGCGTCACCGAGAAATTCCAGGCGCTCGTTATTGCGCCCGCCGGCACTGCGATGGGTCAGCGCCTGGCGCATGCCTTCGCCATCCCGCACCGCCTCGGGCAGCAGGGTTCGAAAATCCCGTTCAGCCATGCACGTCTGGATCCTTCCGTTCCCGTCCCGGTCGCATGTCGTCAGTCCGCCAGGGTCGCGGAATAGGAGAACTGCGCGACGATGTCGATGTTGCCCAGAAAGCCGCGCCGGATCTCGTAGTCGATCATCATCGCCGGGCCTTCGTCGCCCTCGCCAACCGAGAAGTGCTCCTCCTCGATCTCCTCCGGCACCGTGTTCAGCTGAAAGCGCCGGTTCATCTCGCTCCACAGCTCGTCTTCGCTCTTGTCGGCCGCGCCCGGCTGCTCCGCCACGTCCTGCATGATCGAGCGCACCGTCATGTACTGGGTGTACTGCGTGCCCATCTGGATGATGAAGGTCAGCACGATCAGGGCCAGGAAGATCATGGCCATGATGGTGGTGGCCCCGGCGCCCTTCATTCTGGTCTTCGATTGCATGGTTACCCCCGTCCCTGTCATGTATCAGCGTATGGTCTGTCCGATTCGGGAAAAGTCCCTATGATTACCATTGTAATCCCAGTGCAGCCAGATGAAGAGCGCGCGCCCCACCAGCAGCTCCTCGGACACGAAGCCCCACGACCGGCTGTCGTTGGAGTTGTCGCGGTTGTCCCCGACCATGAAGTAGTGCCCCTCCGGCACGACCACCCGGCCATCCGCGGCCGGGCGATCCTCGCGCATCAGGGTGTTGTACGTCCGGTCGCCCATGTTTTCTTCGAACAGCGTGGCACCGGACATCACCGCACCGGAGCCCTCGCCGTCGAAGGTACCGACCTCTTCGGCCGGCTGCGGCTCGCCGTTGACGTACAGCACGCGGTCGCGAAACTCGATCTCGTCGCCGGGCAGGCCCACGACGCGCTTGATGTAGTCCTCGGCCGGGTTGCGCGGATACTTGAACACCGCGACCTCGCCGCGTTCCGGGGCCCCGGTGTCGAGGATCTTGGTGCGCGTCACCGGCAGGCGTACGGCATAGGAAAACTTGTTCACCATGATGAAATCGCCCACCAGCAGGGTCGGCATCATGGAGCCCGAGGGGATGCGGAACGGTTCGGCAACGAACGAGCGCAGGACCAGCACGATCAGCAGGATCGGGAAAAACGAACGCGAGTAGTCCACGTACCACGGCATCTTCGCCCGACGTTCGGGGCTCAGCCGTCGGCGCAGCACCGCCCATGCCAGCCAGATCAGGCCGGTTACCGCGGTCGCCACGACCAGGATCAGTTCCAGATTCGCCATGTTGTTTCCCCGCCCCCGCTACCGGCCCGACGGCCCGGTGGTTCCCGTCATTTCTCGTCCACCGAGAGTACCGCGAGAAAGGCCTCCTGCGGAACGTCCACCTTGCCGATGGACTTCATCCGCTTCTTGCCTTCCTTCTGCTTCTCCAGCAGTTTGCGTTTGCGGCTCACGTCCCCGCCGTAGCACTTGGCGAGCACGTTCTTGCGCATCGCCTTGACCGTCGAGCGCGCGATGATCTTGGAGCCGATCGCCGCCTGGATGGCCACCTCGTACATCTGCCGCGGAATGATCTTCGCCATGCGCTCGGTGATCTCGCGTCCACGCGACTCGGATTGATCCCGGTGCACGATGGCCGACAGCGCATCCACCCGGTCGCCGTTGATCAGGATGTCGACCCGCACCAGCGGGGCCGCCTGGAAACGCAGCGGGTGGTAGTCGAACGAGGCATAGCCTCGGGTTGCGGACTTGAGCCGGTCGAAGAAGTCCAGCATGACCTCGGCCATCGGCAGTTCGTAGGACAGCTGCACCTGACGCCCGTGATAGGCCATGCGGGTCTGCACCCCGCGCTTTTCCACGCACAGGGTCATGACCGCGCCGACGTACTCCTGCGGCACGAGGATATTCGCCTCGATGACCGGCTCGCGGATCTCGGCGACCTCGTTGTTCGGCGGCAGCTCCGAGGGATTGTGCACGGACACCACGCTGCCGTCGTTCTTTTCCACCTCGTAGACCACGGTGGGAGCGGTATTGATCAGGTCCAGGCCGTATTCGCGCTCCAGGCGTTCCTGCACGATCTCCATATGCAGCATGCCGAGGAAGCCGCAGCGAAAGCCGAAGCCCAGGGCCGCCGAGGTCTCCGGCTCGAATGACAGCGCGGCATCGTTCAGGCGCAGCTTGTCGAGCGCGTCGCGCAGGTCGTTGAAGTCGTCCGCGGAGACCGGGAACAGGCCGGCGAACACCCGCGGCTGGATCTCCTGGAACCCGGGGATCGGCTCGTCCGCCGGGTTGTTGAAGTCGGTGATCGTGTCACCGACCTTGGCCCCGGAGATGTCCTTGATGGTGGCAATCATGTAGCCCACCTCGCCGACGTCCAGATACTCGCGATCCACCGGCTTGGGCGTGAACACCCCCACGCGATTGACCTCGTGCGGGCGTTCCACCGCCATCGCCTTGATCTTCTGGCCGGCATGCAGGCGCCCGGCCTTGACCCGCACCAGGGCCACCACGCCCAGGTAGTTGTCGTACCACGAGTCGATGATCAGCGCCTTCAGCGGGGCCTCCGAATCGCCCTGCGGCGGGGGGATGCGCCGCACCAGCTCCTCCAGCAGCTCGCTGATGCCCTCGCCGGTCTTGGCCGACACCCGCAGGGCGTCGGTGGCCTCGATCCCGATCACGTCCTCGATCTCGTCGGCCACGCGGTCGGGTTCGGCCGCGGGCAGGTCGATCTTGTTGAGGACCGGCACGACCTCCAGCCCCTGGTCGATGGCCGTGTAGCAGTTGGCCACGCTCTGCGCCTCCACGCCCTGGGAGGCATCCACCACCAGCAGCGCGCCCTCGCAGGCGTACAGCGAGCGCGAGACCTCGTAGGAGAAATCCACGTGGCCCGGGGTGTCGATGAAGTTCAGCTGGTAGCGCTGGCCGTCGTTGGCGTCGTAGTACAGCGACACGCTCTGCGCCTTGATGGTAATCCCGCGCTCGCGCTCGAGATCCATGGAGTCCAGCACCTGCTCCGACATCTCGCGCTCGGTCAGCCCGCGACAGCCCTGGATCAGGCGGTCCGCCAGGGTCGACTTGCCGTGGTCGATGTGGGCGATGATGGAAAAATTGCGGGTCAGACGGGTATCACTCATGCGGGCCCCAGCAGGTCCAGCAGTGCCTCTCGGTCAAGAAAGTGGCAGCAGAGAATGTCGCCGTCGACCGCGAGCACCGGCACCTTGGTGTTGTAGCGCTCCCGCAGATCCGGGTCCTCGTCGATGTCGACGACGTCGAGCGTGAAAGTATAACGGCTTTGCAAAGCAAAAAGCTCCGCGAGCATGTGCTCGCAGAGCCCGCAACCTTCTCGATGGTACACCGTCAGTTGCTTCATGTGCGATGGGCCGGCCCCGGGAGCGCCCGAGGCCGGCGCGTGATGGCCGTCAATCCTGCGGAATGCGCAGGGCGATGAAGGTGGGGTTGCCACCGCGCTGGATCAGCACCGGCACGGTCGTGCCGGGGCCGGCCTGCTCGACGCGCTCTTCCAGCTCTTCCAGCGATCCCACAGGCTGCCGCGCGAACTGCACGATCACGTCGCCCGGCCGCACGCCGGCGCTGCGCGCGGGGTTGTCCTCGACCTCCAGCACCACCAGGCCGTTGTCGACGCCGAGCTCCTCGCGGGTTTCGGCGTCCAGCGGCTCGAGGCGCATGCCCAGCAGGCTCTGCGGCTCGGGCCGGGCCTCGCCCGGCTGTTCGGGGGCCGCGCGGCGTTCGGCAATGTCTTCGGGCAGCGCCTCGATGGTGACCTCGAGGGTCTTGTCCTCGGAACCGCGCCGAATGTCCACTTCGACCTCGGCACCCACCGGCGTGCGGCCGACGATCGGCGGCAGCGCGCTGGAATTCGGCACGTCCAGGCCATTGAAGCGCAGGATCACGTCACCGGCCTCGAACCCCGCCTTCTCCGCGGGACTGTCCGCCTGCACTCGGGCGACCAGGGCACCGGAGGGCTTGTCCATGTCGAACGACTCGGCCAGATCCCGGGTAACCTCCTGGATCAGCACACCCAGCCATCCGCGGGTCACTTCGCCGTGTTCACGCAGCTGGGTCACCACGTCGCCCACCACTTCGATGGGCACTGCGAACGACAGCCCCATGAACCCGCCGGTACGGCTGTAGATCTGGGCATTGATCCCGATCACCTTGCCGTCGAGATTCATCAGCGGACCACCGGAGTTGCCCGGGTTGATGGCCACGTCGGTCTGGATGAAGGGTACGTAGTTCTCGCTCGGCAGGCTGCGCCCCTTGGCGCTGACGATCCCGGCGGTGACCGAGTGGTCAAAGCCGAACGGCGAGCCGATCGCCAGGACCCATTCCCCGACCCGGAGCTCCTCGGAGGAACCCAGCTCCAGCGTGGGCAGGTCCTCGGCGTCGATCTTCAGCAGGGCCACGTCGCTCTGCGGGTCGGTACCGACGACCTCGGCATTGAACACGCGCCGGTCGGACAGGTGGACCACGATCTCCGAGGCACCCTCGACCACGTGGTTGGCGGTCACGATGTAGCCGTCTTCGCTGTAGATGAAGCCGGAGCCGAGCGAATCACGCTCGCGCTGGCGCGGGTCGCCACCGGAACCCGGGGGCTCGCCGAAGAAACGCTCGAACAGGTCCTCGAACGGAGTCCCTTCGAACTGACGCATGCCGCCGTGTTCGGGCACCTCGGTGGTGCGGGTGGCCGAGATGTTCACCACCGCCGGGCTGTGTTCTTCCGCCAGCGGCACGAAATCAGGCAGAGGCCGCGCCGAAGCGGGCAGGGACAGGGCCAGAAAGACCAGGGCGACCAGCGCCCATTGCATCGGTTTCAGCATCATTGAATCCCTCTCCGGGAAGCTTGAAAGGACATGCCTCTGGACGCCGCGAAAGCGCGCAAGTTCCCCGCGGGCCGCGGCAGGATCAGCCGGTGCGGGTGGCAACCGGCCGCACTACGCCGCTGCCCGGCTGGCGCGCGAGCACCACCGGCTGGAACGCGGCATCGCGCTGGCTCATCCAGCGGCGCACGCTGAGCAGGCCTGCCCCCAGTCCCGCGAGGCCCGCCAGCAGCAGCATGCCCTCGCCGGCCCCGGGGAACAGGGCCATGCCCAGTAAGGGCACGCCGATCAGTCCGGCCAGCGGCAGCAGATACATCATCAGCGCACCCGCAACCAGCGCGGTATCGCGCACGCCGAGAGTGACGGTATCGCCGGCCTGCAGGTCGCCGGAATGGCCGACCCGAACTTCGATGGGCTTGCGCCCGAGGACGTCCGACAGAATCCCGCTGCCACAACCGCTGCGCGCGGAACAGCTGCCACAGGTGGAACGGCGCTGGATGCGCACGCGGGCGATGTGCCCGTCCACTTCGATGACTTCACCCTGTTCCTCGATCCAGTCACTCATGCCGCCCCCCAACGGGCTGCGGCGGATGCATGGCAGCAGCGAGGCGCTCCACGGTTTCGCGGGGCACGTCGCCGACGGCCGTGATCTGATAATCGCCTTCGATCCGGGCCACCGCGTGCGTGGCACCGGCGCGGGTCGCGCCCTCGAACCGGCGCTCACCTTCCACCGGCTCTACGTACACCGAGACCGAGGCCAGGCCATCGCTGACCACGAAATAGCGGCCGGGCTGTTCCGGATCATCGCTGCTGCGTTCGCGCGCCACCACCAGGCGGAAGCCCGACGGCAGTTCACTGAAGCTCCAGTCCCGGCCGTCGGGGTCGGGGCGCAGATGTCCGCGCTCGGCGCGCACCTCGATGCGGTCGGCCCCTTCACTGACCGGCTCGAGGGCGGCGTCCGGCACGCGGTCCAGCAGTTCGAGATCGGTAAACGCCAGGCGTTCGAGCAGCTGGCCGCTCCCGGAATAGAGTTCGCTGAGCAGCGGCAGGCCGGTGTCTTCGTGCAGGCAGTAGCGGTGGCTGTAGCGCAGCAGGTCACCGGCGCGGGCCAGCAGCATGCGGCAGGCATGCCCGGCCACGCGGCTGCGACCCTGATCCTTGAGGGAATAGCCATCGTGTTCCGCGAGCAGGTGAACCGGGGAACTTACCGGCCAGCGCGGGGTGGAGCCGGCCTCCGCAGCCTGCCCGCCGGAGGCGGCCCCGGTCCCGGACTGGGCACTGAGACGGTCCACCGAGCGCACGACCTCGCGCTCCTGGCCACTGAGGGTATGCAGCCGCTCGCGATAGCCTCCGTCCTCGACGGCGTGGATCACGCGCACCGTATCGAGGCGATCCTTGCGCTGCAGGACGAATGTCCCCCGGTAACTTTCCGAGTGGACGCTCGCGGACATGCGTTCCAGCCACTCGGCGGGGCCGGGATCACTGGCGATCACCGGCAGCGGGAGCAGGGCGACGGAAGCCGCCAGCACCCAGGGCAGACCTCCGTACATCATGGTTTACTCTTCGCCGACCGAATAACGTACGCGCCCGAAGGCCGCGGAGCCCGGACCGGTCAGATCGGCGTGGTTCTCGAAGTAGCGCACGAAGCGCGGGTCCAGCTCCTCGCCAGGTCCGTCGGCCTCGGGCATGCCGGCGCCGGCGGACGCCTGCTCCGGGCCCTCGGCCGAGCGCGCCGTCTGCACCTCGGCCGGGGGCGCCCCGCCTTCGGCCATACCGGGCGTCGCGTCACCACCGGGCTGGCCGGCACCCATCATCTGCATGCCCACCAGGGTCACCACCGCCACGGCGGCCGCGACCCCGGTACCGACCACCGGCCGGAACCACCGCGAACGGGTTGCCTGCTCGACGCCGGCGGGAGCCGGCGCGACATGCAGCGGCTCTTCCTCGGCCAGCTGTTCGCGCACGCCCTCAAGCAGGTCCGGTGGCGCGGTCATGCGCATCCCGCCGCGCAGCGAGTCCCCGATCAGGTGATAGCGTTCCCATTGCTTGCGATCTTCCTCCGACTGCAGCAGCTCGTCCACCAGGCGACGCGTCTCGAACGCCTCGGTCTCGTCGTCCACCAGGGCCGAGAGACGCTCCGTCTTGCTGACTTGTTCACTCATACGATCATGCTCATTCAGTCGTTCAACAATGGTCGCAAGGTCTCGTCGATGGCCTCGCGCGCCCGGAAGATGCGCGACCGGACCGTGCCGATCGGACATCCCATGGTCTGCGCGATTTCCTCGTAGCTCAGACCTTCGATCTCGCGCAGAGTGATCGCGGTCCGCAAATCGTCCGGCAGCTCGTCGATCGTGCGCTGGACGGCCGCCTCTATCTCCTGCGACAGCGCTTCCCCCTCGGGGGTTGCATTATCCTTGAGAGCGGAATCGCCCCCCATTTGTTCGGCATCCTGCGCATCGACTTCGGATTCGGGCCGGCGGCGCCCCTGGGAGACGAGATGATTCTTCGCGGTGTTGATGGCGATCCGGTACAGCCAGGTGTAGAACGCACTTTCGCCGCGAAAGTTCGCGAGACCGCGATAGGCCTTGATAAAGGCTTCCTGGGCGATGTCCAGGGCCGTGGCGTGGTCGTGCACATAGCGGCCGACAAGATTCACGATCTTGTGCTGATACTTCAGGACCAGGATATCGAAGGCCTCTTTCTCGCCATTCTGGACACGCCGAACCAGGGCCTCGTCGGAAGCCTTCTCGCTCATCCGGGGACTCCCGTTCGGCGACTCGTCTCCAGTATTCTAGGGTTCATGGACCGCCTGACCTGCATGAAGTTCGAAACCCGCTCGCCGGGGATTGCTCCCGGCTTCCCGGCCATTGCGCAACAAGCGCAAAACGTTACCTGACGCATGGATACAGCACAACAAGCCCGCAAAGCCGACGTGCTGGTAATCGGCAGCGGTGCGGCCGGACTGAGCGCGGCCCTGCATCTCGCCCCGCATCGCCGGGTCGTGGTCCTCAGCAAGGGCCCGGTGGACGAGGGCTCGACCCGCTATGCCCAGGGCGGCATCTCGGCAGTGCTCGACCGCCAGGATTCCTTCGACGCCCATATCGACGACACCATCGACGCCGGTGCCGGGCTGTGCGATGCGGACGCGGTGCGCCGCACCGTCGCGGCCGGGCCCGAGGCGATCCAGTGGCTGCTCAACCTCGGGGTGCCGTTCACGCGCGAATCGTTCGAGGGCCGCAGCCGGCTGCATCTGACGCGCGAGGGCGGGCACAGCGCCCGCCGCGTGGCACATGCCGCCGATGCCACCGGCCGCGCGATCGAGGACGCGCTGGTGCGCAGCACCGGCGACACCGCCAGCATCGACGTACTCGAACGCCATGTGGCGGTGGATCTGATCACCTCGCGGGTGGACGGCGTGCGCCGTGTGGTCGGGGCCTATGTCCAGGATACCGCGACCCGCGAGGTACAGACGATCATGGCGCCCACGGTGATCATGGCTACCGGGGGCGCCAGCCGGGTCTATCTCTACAGCTCCAATCCCGACGGCGCCACCGGCGACGGGATTGCGATGGCCTGGCGCGCCGGCTGCCGCATCGCCAACATGGAATTCATGCAGTTCCACCCGACCTGCCTGTACCACCCCCGGGCCAAGTCGTTCCTGATCTCGGAGGCAGTGCGCGGCGAAGGCGGGCTACTGAAGCTGCCGGACGGGGAACGCTTCATGCCGCGCTTCGACGAGCGCGCCGAACTGGCCCCGCGCGACATCGTGGCGCGCGCGGTGGACCACGAGATGAAACGCCTCGGGATCGACCATGTCTATCTCGACATCAGCCACAAGGCGGCGGATTTCATCCGCGAGCACTTCCCTACCATTCACGAACGCTGCCTCGAATACGGCTTCGACATGACGCGCGAGCCGTTGCCGGTGGTTCCCGCCGCGCACTACACCTGCGGCGGGGTTGTGGTGAATCATTTCGGCCAGACCGATCTTCCGGGCCTGTATGCCGCCGGCGAGGTCTCGTGCACCGGGCTGCACGGCGCCAACCGCATGGCCAGCAATTCGCTGCTGGAATGCCTGGTCTACGCCCGCGCCGCGGCCGAGCACATCCTGTCGCAGACCGATCTGCCCGCTCCGGAGGCCCTGCCGGTACCGGCGGCCTGGGACGAATCACGGGTAACCGAATCGGAAGAAGAAGTGGTGGTGGCGCACGACTGGGACGAACTGCGCCGGCTGATGTGGGACTATGTCGGGATCGTGCGCACCCGTAGCCGGTTGCTGCGCGCGCAGCGCCGAATCCGCATCCTGCAGGAAGAGATCCACGAATATTACAGCCACTACCGGATCTCGCCCGACCTGATCGAGCTGCGCAACCTCGGCATGGTGGCCGAGATCATCGTGCAGAGCGCGCTGGCCCGACGCGAGAGCCGCGGCCTGCACTATCTGCTGGACTACCCCGAGCGTGACCCGGAACTGGACGGCATCCCCACGGTTCTGGTGCCGCCCTCGCCCGCCGGTCAGCTGGCCGGGCGCGCGGCCGGCGGGAGCTGAATGAACTTTTCGCGGTAGTGGCGCAGCTCGTCGATCGAGTCACGGATGTCCTGCAGGGCCTGGTGCGAAGCGTTCTTCGACAGCCCCTGGAGCACGTCCGGCGCCCAGCGCCGCGCCAGCTCCTTGAGCGTGGATACGTCGAGGTTGCGATAGTGGAACCAGGCCTCCAGCTCGGGCATGCAGCGGGCGAGGAAACGCCGGTCCTGACAAATGGAATTGCCGCACATCGGCGACTGCCCCTTCGGTACCCACTTTTCCAGAAACGCCAGCGTCTCGCGCTCCGCGGCGGCCTCGTCGTGGTCGCTGTGGCGGACGCGATCCAGCAGGCCCGATTCGCCGTGCGTGCGCTGGTTCCAGGCGTCCAGCCCGTCCAGGACCTCCGGCGACTGGAACACCGCGATCACCGGGCCCTCGGCCAGGATCTCGAGGTGCTTGTCGGTTACGATGGTCGCCACTTCGATGATCCGGTCCGTTTGCGGCTCCAGGCCGGTCATTTCCAGATCGATCCAGATCAGATTTTCCGCACTCGCCGTCATTGTCTCTCCTCTGCGGCACTCGGTGGTGCCCTATGATGGCGCGATGCAGTCTATCATCATGGGGACGGGCCCCGGGGGCCCGTCGCATCGAACAACGAACAAGACCGGCACCGACGAAGAAGGAGGGCCACATGCGACACCTCACCACCTCTCTGGCCGCCCTGACGCTGGCCGGCGGCATGGCCGCCACCGCGCAGGCCGACGACATCCGGATGGGCCAGGATCTGCACGACAACAACTGCGTCAGCTGCCATGCCGACATGCACGGCGGTGACGGCTCCGACATCTATACCCGCGACGGACGCATGGTCGGTGACCGCGAAGAACTCGTCGCGATGGTCCGGCGATGCGATGCCAACATCGGCACCGCCTTCTTCGATGACGAGATCGAAGCCATCGTGGCCTACCTCAACGATGAATACTACGGATTCGACTGAACCCCCATGAGCGACCTGAAGACGCGTCACTGCCAGGCCTGCGAAGGCTTTACCGACCCGATGCCGGCCGAGGAGGCGACCCGGGCCCTGGGCCAGCTGCACGAATCCTGGGAACTGGGCGGCGACACGAAGGACATCCGGCGCGAGTTCCGCTTTCGCAACTTCCACGAGACCATGGCCTTCGTGAACGCGGTGGCCTGGATCGCCCATGTCGAGGATCACCATCCCGACATGGAAGTCGGCTTCAACCGTTGCCGGGTCCAGTTCTCCACCCACGCGGTGGGCGGACTGACCGAAAACGATTTCATCTGCGCCGCGCGCGTGGATGCGCTGTTCGACTGACCCGTCGATGCAGCCTGCATGAGCCGGTCCGCCCGGAACCCGGGATCCGCGGACAGCACGACCGCGGATCCCCTGCCCGCCCGCGCGCGTGTCGCCGCCCGCCTCAACCAGAGGGCCGACCTCCTCGACGAGGACGGCCATCTGCATCGCGTGCAGCTGCAGCGCCGCACGGGGGATCTGGTCTGCGGGGACCGCGTGGAAACCGACGGCCACCGCATCCTGCGCCGCGAGCCGCGCCGCAATGCGCTGGTGCGGCGCGACGGCTACGGCCGCCGCAAGACCATCGCCGCCGGAGTGGACCGGGTCTGGATCGTGGTGGCGCCGGAACCGGCCCCGGCACGTTTCCTGATCGACCGCTTCCTGGTCGCAATCCACAACCTGTCGGCCGAGCCACGACTGCTGTTCAACAAATGCGAACTGGACCCCGGGGGCGCGCGGCGGCTGGACCGGCAGTACGGCCATCTGGGCCTGCACGCGCTGCCGGTCAGCGTGCACGAAGGCACCGGGCTGGACGCCCTGGCGGCGGCCGCCGAGGGGGGCAGCAACATCCTGGTTGGCCAGTCCGGAACCGGCAAGTCATCGCTGATCGATGCGCTGCTGCGCCGCGCCGGCAACGCGCCGGAACAGGCTCTGCAAACCGCGACCCTGGGGCAGACCGGCGAAGGGCGTCACACCACGACCACGGCGCGCTGGTATCCGCTGGCGGGCAATGGCGCGTGGATCGATTCCCCCGGGGTGCGCGACTTCACACCGGAGCTGGACGACGCTGACGCGCTCGAGCGCGGCTTCCCGGACATCGCCGAACGGGCCCGGGAATGCCGCTTTCGCGACTGCCGGCACGCGGCCGAACCGGGGTGTGCGGTGGGAGCGGCGGTCGCCGCCTGCGAGCTGCCGCGGGAACGGCTGGAGGCCTGGCAGGAGCTGCGGGCGGAGACCCGGCGCCGGGACTGAGCCCGGCAGCGGCCCCGCGGCACGATTCAGAACGAATCAGAAGGTCAGGCCCATCTCCACGCCGAACACCGACGAGGAACCGCCGGATTCGGGACGCATGCCGTCGAATTCCAGCCGCTCCTCCATCCAGCCTTCGGACGATTCCAGCGAATAGTCATCGTAGAACAGGCTCATCGACAGCTCGCTGTCGTTGCGCAGGCGGAGGCTGCCGTCCAGGCTCAGATAGCTGGCGCCGCGCGTGTGGTCGCGCGGTTGCAGGCCAGTCCCCGCACCGACCGTTTCCCGCGAATCGCCCGCCAGCGGCTGACGCACGCCGACCCGCAGCTGGCTGTCAAAACCGCCCGACTCGAAGGTGGGTCCGAAACTGAAGTCGGTGAAATAGGAAGTGGTACCCGCATCCTCCCGCAGCTGCCCCGGCGCACTGCGCGACTCCATGCCGAAGCCCAGATCGATCCCGTACCCCAGGCCACTGGCCCCCAGGCGCTGACGGAAAGCCCCGGTCGCCTCGAAACGATCGCCCAGGCCGGTGATGTCGTCCGCCGGACGCGACACCGCGTCGGCATCCAGCATCAGGCGGTAACGCGGGTCGGGCCGCGCCTCCCCGCCCGCACCCGCCGCGCCGGAAAAGGAGGACAGGTCGCCCACGGCCGCAACCTGATCGCCGCCGTCGAGATTCAGGGTGCGGGTCAGAGAATAGCGGGTGGTGTCGTCTTCGGCCGCCGCAACCATCGGCGTCGCGAAAACCACGACCAGCATCAGCGGCACCGCCAGCCGGGCAACGACGCGCGCGCGGCCCGGGGCATTCCCCCCCCCGCCCATGGCCGTTGTCCCGTCATGATATCCGCGTTGTGTCACGCCCGTTCCCCCGTTTGTTACCGCGCCGGCCTCCCCGGACCGTCGCGTTCGCTAGCCCGGGGGCCAGCCGAGGGGCCGACCGCCGAGCAGGTGCATATGTATATGATAGACCGTCTGACCGCCCTGCTGGTTGCAATTCATCACAGTCCGGTATCCGGCCTCCGCAAAGCCGCGTTCGGCCGCGACCTCCGCCGCAACCCGGGCCATGTTGCCCACCGTCACGGCATCCTCGGCGGTAAGGTCGTTCAGGGTTGCGATGTGCCGCCGCGGAATCACCAGCACATGGTGCGGCGCCTGGGGATGCAGATCCTCGAAGGCGATCACGTCATCGGTCTCGCGGACGATGGTCGCGGGGATCTCCCCGGCGACGATCTTGCAGAAGATACAGTCTTCCATGGTGCCTCCACCGCGCCCGGCCGGCGCGGTTTATATCAGTAATCGCGGCGCCCCGACAAGGCGTGCGCCAGGGTCCCCGCATCCGTGTATTCCAGCTCCCCGCCGCTGGGGATCCCCTGCGCGATGCGCGTGGCGCGGATTCCCAGGCGCCCGGCCATCTCGGCCAGATAGTGAGCGGTAACCTCACCCTCCACCGAGGTGTTCGTGGCGAGAATCAGCTCCTCGGTGCCCTGCTGGCGCAGACGTTCCTCCAGCCGGTCCAGCCCCAGCTCCTCCGGGCCGATCCCGTCCAGCGGCGAGAGCCGTCCGAGCAGCACGTGGAAGCGACCGTTGAAATCGGTGGCCGCCTCGATCGCCATCACGTCGCCGGGGCTCTCGACCACGCACAGGACCTGGTCGTCGCGATCGGGATCGAGGCAGCGTTCGCAGGTCTCGGCCGAGGTCAGCGTCCGGCACACCGAGCAGTGGCCGATGTTCTCCACCGCGGCGTCCACTGCCCGCGCCAGGCGCCGCGCGCCCTCGCGGTCGCGTTCCAGCAGGTGCAGCGCCATGCGCCGGGCGGACTTGCCGCCCACGCCCGGCAGACAGCGCAGCGCCTGCACCAGATCGTCGAGTTCGGTATCCACCGCGACCCGGCTCAGAAAGGCAGCTTCATGCCCGCCGGCAGGCCCATGCCGCTGGTCAGTTCACTCATGCGTTCCTGGCTGGTGGTGTCCACCTTGTGCACCGCATCGTTGATCGCCGCGGCCACCAGGTCCTCGATCATGTCCGGATCATCCTGAAACAGGCTCGGATCAATCCGAACCTTGCGCGCCTCGTGCTTGCCGGTCAGGGTCACGCTCACCAGCCCGCCGCCAGCCTGACCCTCGACCTCCATCTCGGCCAGCTCGGCCTGCACGCGCTGCATTTCTTCCTGCATTTTCTGGGCCTGCTTCATCATGTTGCCCATGCCGCCTTTCATCATTTTCGGTTCTCCTGTCCCGCTGCTCCGGGGTCCTGATTAAGTGTCGGGTCGTCATCGTGCAGGCGCACCGGGCCAAGCTCGGCGCCGAAGCGTTCATGCAGCGCCTGCACCACCGGATCCTGCCGCATGGCGGACTCGGCCTCAGCCTGACGCGCCTCGGCATTTGCCGCAAGACGCGCGGCCGGCGTGTCGCCGCCGGCTTCTTCCTGGTCCACGATCTCCAGACGCACACTGCGACCGAGATGCGCCTCCAGGGACCTGGACAAGCGTTCCCTGGCCCGTTCCGTACACAGCATGCGGTAGTCGGGTGGCAGGGCGAGGGTCAGCCGCTCCGTGTCCAGCGAACGAAATTCGGCCTGCAACGCGAGCTCGCGCGCGGTGCCTGCGGGAAGACGTGCAGCGAACGCATGCCAGTCGAACTCGCCGGCAGGCACGGCCGGACCGTCGGGATCCCCGACGGGCTCCGACGACGGTGGCACGGCACCGGCGCCCGCGGCCGGTTCCGGCTTCGCTTCGGCCCGCGGTTCCCGTACCGCGGCCGCCCCCCCGGATTCCGACCGGGGGCTGGCGCGCGACGCCGCGGGCACCGAATCCCGGTCCGGAGCCACGGCCGCATCTCCGGCCTTTTCCTCTTCCTCCGCCGGCGGGACCGGGCGCGATGCGACCGCCGACCCCGATCCCGATCCCGATCCCGAGGGGGATACCGGCGCTGCAGCCGGGGAGCTCCCCGTGCCCGCGCTCCGGCCGGCAGTCGTACCTCCCGACGGGGCGCCCCCGGGCTCCGTGTCCGGCGCCCCCTCGGGGCGGAAGGCCAGCAGCCGCAGCAGGGTCATCTCGACCCCCATTCGCGGGTCCGGGGCATACGGCAGGTCACGGACGCCGTGGATCAGGATCTGATAGGCGAGCTGGATCAGCTCGGGATCCTCGCGGCCGGCGGCATCCCGGACCCAATCCAGCCCCGCCTCGCCACTGTCGGCCACCTCGCCCGCCACCTGCAGCACCGCCACCCGGTGCAGCAGCGCGGCCAGTTCGTCCAGCAGGCGAGACCAGTCCGGCCCCAGGGCATCCAGCTCGGCAAGACCGTGGACGAGGGCCGCGCCGTCACCGGCGAACACCGCATCCAGCAGCCCCGTAAGTCGGGTGCGCGGCAGCAGCCCCAGCATGTCGCAGGTCGCGCCCTCGGTCAGCTCCTCGCCCGCGTAGGCAATCGCCTGATCGGTAAGACTGAGGGCGTCGCGCATCGAGCCCTCGGCCGCCTCGGCCAGACGCAGCAGGGCGCCGGATTCGGCGGTCACGCCCTCGGTCTCCAGCACCCCGGTCAGGTATTCGGCGATCAGGGGCGCCGGCATCGGCTTGAGATTGAACTGAAGGCAGCGCGACAGCACCGTCACCGGCAGCTTCTGCGGATCCGTGGTCGCCAGCAGGAACTTCACGTGTTCCGGCGGTTCCTCCAGGGTCTTGAGCAGCGCGTTGAAGCTCTTCTCCGACAGCATGTGCACCTCGTCGATGAGGTACACCTTGAAGCGGCCGGTGGTGGGGGCGTAGGACACGTTGTCCAGCAGCTCACGGGTGTCGTCCACCCGGGTGCGCGAGGCGGCGTCGACCTCGATCAGGTCAAGGTGCCGCCCCTCGGCGATCTCCACGCAGGAACGGCACTGACCACAGGGCTCGGCGGTGACCCCGGTCTCGCAGTTGAGACAGCGCGCGAGAATCCGCGCGACGGTAGTCTTCCCCACCCCGCGGGTGCCGGCGAACAGATAGGCGTGATGCAGCCGCTCCCCGGACAGGGCGTTAGTGAGTGCGCGCACCACATGCGGCTGACCGACGAGATCCCCGAAACGCGCGGGCCGCCACTTGCGGGCCAGAACCTGGTGACTCATGCCTCCCCCATTAAGGAAACGCTGATTAATGGAGCAGTCACCGTGACCTCCGGGCACACGGCCCCACCGGAAAGCGAAACTGGAAGGGAGGTGGCCCGCACCCGCCACACCCCGGCGCCCGACGCAGTTGCTACCGTTGCTCCCTTCCGGGCCTGGCGGGGTTCACAACCTGTCGTCGCGAGGGGACTGATACGGACCACCATAACGCTGTTGGCCGCGAGTCCGGCCAGATGCGCAAGGGTCCGGGTTTCGGGCCATTGCGTCAAGTTCCGTGGACCTCCACTCCGGAGAGGATTCCGCCCGAACGCCGACCCCGGCATCATGGGCACAAGCCGGGCGGAGCCGCGACGATAGGATGAGCCTAACTATCAATTAACTAATCAAGATTGGATTTACCAATCGAGCGCCCTTAATCTTGCACCTGTCGTCGGCCACAGGCCGGCACATGACTTTTCACCCGTTTCCGTAACCGCAATCTGCAACAGGAGAGAGAGAACATGGAACTGGAAAATCGCGAAGGTCAGCGCGTCCCGGAAGTCACCTTCCGCTGCCGCAAGGACAACGACTGGAACGACGTCCGCAGCGCGGACATCTTCAGCGGCCGCAACGTGGTGGTGTTCGCCCTGCCGGGCGCGTTCACCCCGACCTGCTCCTCGGCCCACGTGCCGCGCTACAACGAGCTGGCACCGGTGCTGAAGAAACACGGCATCGACGAGATCGTCTGCATCTCGGTGAACGACGGCTTCGTGATGGAAGCCTGGCAGGCCGACCAGGAGGCCGACCGCATCACCTTCCTGGCGGACGGCAACGGCGAGTTCACCGAGAAGATGGGCATGCTGGTGGACAAGAGCGACCTGGGCTTCGGCGAGCGTTCCTGGCGCTATTCCATGCTGGTGCGCGACGGCGTGATCGAGAAACAGTTCATCGAGCCGGATGAACCGGGCGACCCCTTCGTAGTCTCCGATGCCGACACCATGCTGTCGCACGTGGCGCCGGATGCGGCCTGCCCCGAGGACGTGGTGGTCTTCACCAAGCCGGGCTGCCCCTACTGCGCCAGCGCCAAGCAGATGCTGGAGGACGCGGACCTGGACTATGAGGAGATCGTCCTCGGCCGTGACGCCAGTCTGCGCAGCCTGCGCGCCGCCACCGGCGCGATGACCGTGCCCCAGGTGTTCGTCGGCGGCCACCGCATCGGCGGCTCCGAAGATCTGGAGCAGTGGATCCACCGCGAGCGCCGGGCAGCGTAACCCCCCGGCCGGGACGGGCCCGCGCCCGTTCCGGCCCCGGCCACCCCGGGTGGCCATCCGTGTCCGCAGGTTTCACGACGGTTCGCCGGACGTGCGGACACGGATGGCGGACCCCGGCGACCGCTCCTTGAGCGCTCGCCGTGGCAGACTTCGAATCAGACCGACAACGAACAGGGAACAGAGCATGGAACACTACGACATCATCGTGATCGGCGGCGGCAGCGGCGGCCTGGCGGTGGCCGAGCGCGCCGCGCCCCATGGCGCCCGCGTCGCCGTGTTCGACCCGAAGCCGCTGGGCGGGACCTGCGTGAACGAGGGCTGCGTGCCCAAAAAGCTCACCTGGTACGCCGCGGAACACATGGGCCAGGCCCGCCAGGCCGGCGAATTTGCCGTCGACGTGGACATCCGGGGCATTCGCTACGGCGAGCTGGCCGAGCGTCGGCAAAAGCTGCTCGGCAACCTCAACGACTTCTGGGCTGGCCACCTGGAGAAGCTGGGCGTGACCCACATCGCCGAGCGTGCCCGGCTGAACGGAAGCGACCGCGTGATCAGCGAAAGCGGGGCCGAATACCGGGCCGACCGCATCGTGCTGGCCATGGGCGGCGCGCCGGTGGTGCCGCCGCTGGAGGGGGCCGAACTGGGCGCGACCTCGGACGACTTCTTCCAGTGGACCGAACTGCCGGAATCCATCGCAGTGATCGGGGCCGGCTACATCGGCCTGGAGATGGCCGGGATGCTGCGCTCCATGGGCGTGAAGACCGACGTGGTCGCCATGGAGGACCGCGTGCTGGAGATGTTCGATCCCGCCATCAGCGCGGCCCTGGACCAGCACATGGAGCACCAGGGCATCGGCCGTCACCTCGGGGTGAAGGTGGCCGGGCTGGGCGGCGAACCGGGCGCGGTCACCGTGCAGCTGGAAGGCGGACAGGAACTGGGCCCGTTCGAGCAGGTGCTGTGGGCCGTCGGCCGCAAACCGGCCACCGCGGACATGGGGCTGGAAGAAGCCGGGGTCGAGCTCGCACGCGACGGCACCACCCCGGTGGACGAGTGGCAGGCCACCAATGTCGAGGGGATCTACGCCCTGGGCGACATCATCGGCAAGGCCCCGCTGACCCCGGTGGCGATCGCCGCCGGGCGGCGTCTGGCCGAGCACTGGTATGCCCCCGAAAACGACCCGGTGCCGGTGGACTACGAACAGATCCCCACGGTGACCTTCACCCACCCGACCGCCGGCATGGTCGGTCTGACCGAGCCACAGGCGGTGGAGCGCCACGGCGACTCGGTGCGGGTCTACGAGACGAGCTTCGGGGGGCTGGACCGGGCGTTTGCCGAGGGCGAGGTCCCGCCGGTGGTGATGAAACTGGTGTGCGCCGGGGACGACGAACGGGTGGTCGGCATCCACATGATCGGCCCCCACGTTGACGAGATGCTGCAGGGCTTCGCGGTCGCGGTGCGCATGGGCGCCACCAAGCGCGACCTCGACCTGACCATCCCGCTGCACCCGACCAGCGCCGAGGAACTGGTGACCCTCAAGCAGGGCCGTCCCGGTCGCGCCGAGGGTCTGGCCGAAGCCGCCTGAGCTCCCCCGCGCCACAGGGTCGCGGGTCGCGCCCGGACAGACGTCCGGCAGGCCCGGGACCCCCCGAACGCGCACGCCTGTGGCATACTCCGCGCTACGGAAAAAGCCGCCCGGAGTGCATCTTTTGGCTACCCGCACGGACGTCGAAAACTTCCTTGAAAAACTGCGCGGGGACCTGGACCGGCAGCTGGTGGATATTCCAACCCTGCCGGACATCTCGGTCCAGGCGTTGTTCATCGTGCAGGACGACAACAGCACGATCGCCGATCTGGTCAACCTGATCTCGCGCGACACCGCACTCGCCTCCCGCCTGGTACGTCAGGCCAACAGCCCCGCCTACCGCGGACTCCATCGCTGCTCCACCATCCACTCGGCGGTCACCCGCCTGGGCATGGAGCGGGTGCGGCAGGTCGTGCTGACCCATTCCATGAAAGAGGTCTTCCAGACCGGCAACGAGGCGATCCGCGAGCGCATGGAGCAGCTGTGGGAACACAGCCTGGAGGTCGCCATACTCAGCTACCTGCTGGCGCGCAAGCAGCGGCACCTCGACCCGGACATCGCGCTGCTCGCGGGACTGGTCCACGACATCGGCGCGGTTCCGATCCTGCGGCGCGCGGAGAAGGTGGAAGTCATCTACGAGGACCCGCGCGCGGTGCAGGCGGCCATCGACGCGGCCCACGTCGCGATGGGCCGTGCCATGCTCAAGAGCTGGAACTTCGACCCGGAGATCGTGCGCGCGGTCGGGGACCACGAAAAGATCCGCCAGGATCCCGGAGACAGCGAACCCGTCTCCTACACCGACATCCTGCAGGCCGCCAACGTCGAATCCTACGGCGCTACCGGGCACCGCCTGGCGGCGGTGGACCGCCACGAAATCCCGGCCTTCCGCCGGCTGACCGGCGATCCCGACCGTCTGACCCTGGACTGGGACACCGACGAGGCCGGGCTCAAGCACATCAACCAGATCTTCGAGTAGCGCAGCGCGCTCGTCCCGCCCTGGCTACAGGTTCTCCGGCAGGCCACCCACAACGTCAAATCCGCCGACAGCGGAAAATCGCCCCGAATTGGTCTAAGGAAACACGGATGAATGCGCACGCTCGCGCGCGAGCCCGGGCTACATAAGGGAGATCGACGCCCGAATCGCTCCGGCCAGCTCTCTGTTCGGAGGTAACGCGCGGGTAAGCGGATCCGGTTTGCCAGCGCCGTCCGGAGATCCCCATGAGTGAACGCCATCTTGTTCAGTTCTACAGCCCCGAAACCGGGACCAGGTCCTATCGACAAACGCAGCGTCGCGGGCGCGCCACCGAGATCGACCTTCCCTACGACATCGAGGCCCGCATCACGCGGGAGCGCGGACAGAATGTCGACGAAGCCCGCACGGGGCGTGTCGTCCTCTACAAGGGCCCCGAACAGGAGCGCATCTGGGCAGGCGAGTGGCAGACCGGGACGACCTTTACCGGGACGCTCCCTGCCGACCTGGAGTTCGAGCCGACCGATGCCCTCATCCTGACGACCGAGATCCGCGACAACGGCGACTTTGCCGTCTGGCCGCGCTGCGAGCCGGTCTACATCGGGGCGCCTGCGTCGCTGGAAACCCCGCGCTGGGTAGCCGTGCGCTTTACCCGGAATCCGGGCGACGGAGACATCTGGCGCGGTGTCGGCTACGTCTGGTATCCGGGGCGGTTCCCCGACATCACCCCCAGCTACCACAAGCGCCGTGACCCCCTGATTGTCCGGGGCCGGCCGGGCGAGCACGACCTGTGGGCGCAGCGCATGACGTTCTGCACCGTCTATCAGCGCTCGGAATTCCAGTATACCGACAAGGGCCACGTCGCGAGTCACTTCAAGCACGAGTACCGCCGGCACGACTACTTCAAACCCCTGCACCTGCAAGTAGGCCTGTTCCGCGACGGCCACCGGAATCAAAGCACGATCCAGTCCACCTGCTCCGGATTCATCGACGAGGACCAGACCGCCGTGATCCTGAGCGCCCCGGGGCGTGTGGTGGAGGTGGACGTCCACGGCACGATGAAAACCCTGTGGGGGGTCCGGAACAAGAAAGACCTGATCACTCCGGCGCCGGGCAACCCGCATGTCTGGACGGTGCACCACCCCGACCATTTCGAGACGGTTCGCAAGGACATCGGGCACTGCTGGCAGATCTGCCCGCACCCGGACGACGAGGGGATCGTGTTCATCGCGGCGTCCCACCATCACTGCATCTATCGGGGCGACCGGCGCACGGGCGAGATCGAGGTGTTCGCCGGGACCGAGCACGAAAAGGGCTACCAGCGCGGCCTGTCCGAGCCTCGCGGCGTCGCCGCCCGCGACGGCTGGCTCTACATCAGCGACTACCGCAACCTGCGTATCGTCCGGACGCCCCTGGACGGCAGCGGAGACCTCGAGGAAGTCATTGCCAGCATGCGTCCGAGCGGCCTGTCGCGGAGACAGGACTTCCCCTTTTGGGACGGCACCCAGGAGATCGACGTACATTTCGACCAGGACGTCGAAGTGATGCGCGAGCGGGCGGTGTGGGGCGAAGCCGGCAAGGCCGCGTTCCTGTACCCGACGCAGATCGACTTCACCTCCACCGGCGACCTGATCTGCACGCACGACCTGCAATTCTCGATCTCCAGGATCCGCCTGGGCGATCCCGTGACGATCGAGCACCTGGGCGACGTCCAGTACTACCGGAAGGAGTACATGACCGTCTCGGTGGACCGGGAGGGTTCGCTGTACGCGGTGGACGACTTCATCGTCACCGCCGGCGACGACCGTTCCGACGTGCTGTTCAGCGTAGACGGGGAGAACCTCGGCATCCCCAGCTTCTTTCCGGACGGCGGGGGCTATGACCGCGACTGGAACCGCGCCAGCCGGATGAAATACAACAACCTGTGCATCGTCGGGCGCGGCGCCATGTGGTACGGGGGCAATACCGGCCTCATGCGTGTCACTCGCAAACGCGAGAGCGACCCAAAGATCAACAACGCCAGGTACAAGCGCGGTCGCCGTGCCTTCCGGCGTGCGCCGTCCCCGTACCGCCCGGCGCTGGAGCTGGTCCACGGGCCGCGCGGCAACGGGCATTTCGGCCGGGAGACCATCGACGACCTGGGGGCCATGGACGAGCAGGCGTTCCGCAAGTGGCTGGATGCGCAGGGCCGGCGGGACATACAGGGCGACGAATTCGACGACCTGTACTACTACATCGCGATGGAATCGGCGACCGGCAAGGGCATGGCCGAGGACGTCGAGGTCGCCGTCCCGGTTGCCCCGCCCTGGCCCGACCCGCAGCCGGGCGAACCAGAGCCCGAGAAGGAGGAGGGAGAGCAAGACGGGACGAGCCGGTAATGGCTGTCCTGGCCGTCACCTGCGGCATGGGCATCGCTCGACTGCCGGATCATGAAGCCCCGGCTGCGATGCCCGCCCGTTCCGGTCACTCCCACTCGATGGTAGCGGGGGGCTTGCCGGAGATGTCGTAGGTGACGCGCGAGATCCCGGGGATCTCGTTGATGATGCGCCGCGAGACGTGGTCGAGGAATTCGTACGGCAGATGAGCCCAGCGGGCGGTCATGAAGTCGATGGTCTCCACCGCGCGCAGCGCGACCACGTAGTCGTAGCGCCGGCCGTCGCCCATCACCCCCACCGACTTGACCGGCAGGAAGACCGCAAACGCCTGCGAGGTCTTGTCGTACAGGTCGGCCTTGCGCAGTTCCTCGATGAAGATCGCGTCCGCCCGACGCAGCAGGTCGGCGTATTCCTTCTTCACCTCGCCGAGGATGCGCACGCCCAGACCCGGCCCGGGGAACGGATGGCGATAGACCATCTCGGTGGGCAGGCCCAGCTCGACACCGATCTTGCGCACCTCGTCCTTGAACAGCTCACGCAGCGGCTCGACCAGCCCCAGCTTCATGTTCTCCGGCAGGCCGCCCACGTTGTGATGCGACTTGATCACGTGGGCCTTGCCGGTCTTGGAGTCGGCCGACTCGATCACGTCCGGGTAGATCGTGCCCTGGGCCAGCCACTTCACGTTCTCGAGCTTGCCCGCCTCTTCGTCGAAGACGTCGATGAACAGCCCGCCGATGATCTTGCGCTTGGCCTCGGGGTCCTCGATACCGGCCAGGGCGCTCATGAAGCGGTCCTCGGCATCCACGCGGATCACGTTCACGCCCAGATGACGGGCAAAGGTCGCCATCACCTGGTCGCCCTCGCCCTCGCGCAGCAGGCCGGTGTCCACGAACACGCACGTGAGCTGATCACCGATCGCCTTGTGCAGCAACGCGCCGACCACCGAGGAATCCACCCCGCCGGACAGGCCCAGCACCACGCGCTGGTCGCCGACCTGCTCGCGCACCCGCGCGGCCATGTCCTCGATGATGTTGTCGGCGGTCCACAGCGCCTCGCAGCCGCAGATCTCGTAGATGAAGCGTTCGAGGATCCGCTGCCCCTGGGTGGTATGCGTGACCTCGGGGTGGAACTGCACGCCGTAGAAGCCGCGGTCCGGGTCGGCCATGCCGGCGATCGGCGCGGAGTCGGTGGAGGCCATCAGGCGGAAGCCTTCCGGCAGCTCGGTCACGTGATCGCCGTGCGACATCCACACGTCGAGCATCCCGTAGCCCTCGGGCGTGGTGTGGTCCTCGATATTGCGCAGCAGCGGGGTATGGCCGCGGGCACGCACCTGGGCATAGCCGAACTCGCGGCGTTCGGAGGGTTCGACGCGCCCGCCCAGCTGTGCGGCCATGGTCTGCATGCCGTAGCAGATGCCCAGCACCGGCGCGCCCAGCTCGAACACCACGTCCTCGGCGCGCGGCGGTGCCTCGACGTTCACCGATTCGGGCCCGCCCGAAAGGATGATGCCGGTGGGCGCGAACGCGCGGATGTCCTCCGCCGGCATGTCCCAGGCATGGACCTCGGAATAGACTCCGGTCTCGCGGACGCGACGGGCGATCAGCTGGGTGTACTGGGAACCGAAGTCCAGTACCAGAATGCGGTGGGCGTGCAGATCCTGGGTCATGAGGTCATCCACTGCCCCGGCCGGGTGGCCGGGGTCTGTGTCGGGGATCCGGCCGGCGGGCCGAATCAGTCCATGCGATAGTTCGGGGCTTCCTTGGTGATCGCCACGTCGTGCACGTGGCTCTCGCGCATGCCGGCGGCCGTCACGCGCACGAACTGTGGCTTGCTGCGCATTTCGGCGATGTTCTGCGCGCCCACGTAGCCCATCGAGGAGCGCAGGCCGCCCATCAGCTGATAGATGATGGCGACGATCGAGCCCTTGTACGGCACCCGGCCCTCGATGCCTTCGGGGACGAACTTGTCGGCCGGGGCGTTCGGATCCTGGAAGTAGCGGTCGGAGGAACCCTGCTGCATCGCCCCCAGCGAACCCATGCCACGGTAGATCTTGTACGAGCGCCCCTGGTAGAGCTCGACCTCGCCCGGCGCCTCCTCGGTGCCGGCGAACATCGAGCCCAGCATCACGCAATGGGCGCCGGCGGCCACCGCCTTGGCGAGATCGCCGGAGAAGCGCACGCCACCATCGGCGATCAGCGGCACGTCGGTCCCTTCCAGGGCCCCGGCCACCTCGGAGATCGCGGTGATCTGCGGCACGCCGACCCCGGCCACCACGCGGGTGGTGCAGATCGAGCCCGGGCCGATGCCGACCTTGACCCCGTCGGCACCGGCGGCCACCAGGTCCTTCGCCGCATCGGCGGTGGCGATGTTGCCGCCCACCACCTGCACGTCCGGGTAGTGTTTCTTCACCCAGGCCACGCGGTCGAGCACGCCCTGCGAGTGGCCATGCGCGGTATCCACCACGATCAGGTCCACGCCGGCCTCGACCAGCGCGGCGACGCGCTCGTCGGTGCCCTCGCCCACGCCCACCGCAGCGCCCACGCGCAGGCGGCCGCGCTCGTCCTTGCTGGCATACGGGTGTTCGGTGGACTTCTGGATATCCTTCACGGTGATCATGCCGCGCAGCTCGAAGGCGTCGTTGACCACCAGCACCTTCTCGATGCGGTGCTTGTGCAGCAGACCAAGGATTTCTTCGCGCCCGGCACCCTCGCGCACCGTCACCAGCCGTTCGCGCGGGGTCATGATCTCGGAGACCGGGGCCTCCATGCGGGTCTCGAAGCGCAGGTCGCGCGAGGTCACGATGCCGCGCAGATCGGTGCCGTCCACCACCGGCACGCCGGAGATGTGGCTGTCCCGGGTCAGCCGCACCACGTCGCCGATGGAAGCGTCGGGCCCCACGGTGATCGGCTCGCTGATCACCCCGCTCTCGTACTTCTTCACCTGCCAGACCTCGCGGGCCTGGGCCTCGGCCGGCATGTTCTTGTGCACGATGCCGATGCCACCCTCCTGCGCCATGGCGATCGCCAGGCTGGCCTCGGTCACCGTATCCATGGCCGCGGAGACCAGCGGCGCGCTGAGGGTGATGCCGCGACTGATCCGGGTGGAGATATCGACGTCGCGCGGGATGACGTTCGAGTGCCCGGGAATCAGCAGAACGTCATCGAAGGTCAGGGCTTCACCGAGTATCCGCATGCACCACTCCAGACAGGGCCCGGGGACCGGGAGGAAAGAGCCGAACAGTATAGAATCCGGGGCTTGACGGGTAAAGGCGGATCGGGCAGGTGCGTCGCATCCGCAGCGCTGCGAAGTTACCCTTGTATCTCCGCATTCCGAAGGGTCCAGACATGTCATCGACATCCCGTCTTGCCGGCCGCCGCCGGTTCCTGTTCCGCCTCCTGCCGGCAACCGCGCTGCTGGCCGCCGCACCCGCCGGCGCCGACTGGTGGGAACGCGGCCGCGAGGCCCTGGGAAGCCTGACCGGGGGCGACAATGGCAGCGCTCTAAGCCAGGACGAGCGCATCGACGCCCTGCGCGAGGCGCTGTCCATCGCCACCCGCAACGCCACCGGCGAACTGGCGCGCCACGACGGCTTCTGGGGAAATCCGGAGGTGCGCATCCCGCTGCCCGGGCTGGTGCAGTCCACGCGCGACACCCTCGACCGCTTCGGTGCGGCGGGCCCGGTCGACGACCTGCACGAACGCATGAACCGCGCCGCCGAGGATGCCGCCCCGCAGGCCCGTGAGCTGTTCCTGGACGCCATCGAGGACCTGACCCTGGACGAGGCCCGCGAGATCATCCGGGGCCCCGACGATGCCGCCACCCGCCACTTCGAGACCCGCATGAGCGACCCGCTGGCCGCGCGCATGGAGCCGGTCATCGACGAGGCCCTGCGCGAATCCGGTGCCATCAGCGCCTACAACGACCTGCTGGCCGAGGTCGAGGACATCCCGTTCGTCGCCGACATCGCCTTCGATCCGGTGGACCACGTACTGGGCTACGCGATGTCCGGTCTGTTCGACACCCTGGCGAAGGAAGAGGCGGCGCTGCGCGCCGATCCCGTCGGGCGCGGCACCGAACTGCTGGAACGCGTATTCGGAGGCGGCGAATGAGCGATACCGCCGCGGTCCTGACCGTGGCCCAGCTGAACCAGTGCGCGGACGGACTGCTGCGCGACGGGCTGGGATCGGTGCGGGTCGAGGGCGAGGTCTCCAACCTGCGCCGCTACCCGTCGGGCCACCAGTACTTCTCGCTGAAGGACGAGAACGCCAGCGTCAACTGCGTGCTGTTCCGCGGCAACGCCCGGCGCGCGGCGCCCTTCGCCGACGGCGACGCGGTGCAGGTCGGCGGGCGCGCCGGCATCTACCCGGCCCGCGGGCAGTTCCAGATCGTGGTCGAACGCCTGGAGCCAGCCGGCGAGGGCCGGCTGCTGGCCGCCTTCCAGCGGCTTAAGAAGCAGCTCGAAGCCGAGGGCCTGTTCGACCCGGCGCGCAAGCGCCCGCTGCCCGCCTGGACCCACCGCCTGGGGGTCATCACCTCCGCCCAGGGCGACGTGCGCCACGACATCGAACGCACCCTGGCGCGGCGCTTCCCGCTGCTGCTGCCGGTCACCCTCTACCCCACCGCGGTGCAGGGCGCGGCCGCCGCCGACCAGATCGTCGCCGCGCTGGAACGCGCCGGCGCGGAGCAGGCAGTGGACGTACTACTGCTGGCCCGCGGCGGCGGCTCGCTGGAGGATCTGCAGGCATTCAACGAGGAGAACGTGGCGCGCGCGATCGCCGCCTGTCCGATCCCCGTGGTGACCGGCGTGGGCCACGAAAGCGACGTGACCATCGCCGATTTCGTCGCCGACCTGCGCGCCTCCACCCCCACTGCCGCGGCCGAGGCGGTCAGCCCCGACGGCCCGGCCCTGCGCCAGCAGCTCGGCGAGATCCGCGCCCGCCTGGAACAACGCCTGGAGCGCCGCATCACCACCGACCGCGCGCGCCTGGAGGCCCTGGCCACACGGCTGCAGCGCCGCCATCCGCGCCAGCTCCTCGAGCGCCACGACCAGCGCCTGGATGAACAGCGCGAACGCCTGCAAAGAGCCTGGCGCCTGAACCATGAACGGGCCGAGCAACGGGTGCATCGGGCTCGGCTGCGGCTGGCCGGCGCCTCCCCCGGGGCGCGCCTGCAGCAGGCCCGGCTGCGCCTGGAGCACCTGCACAACCGCCTGCAGCACCAGCGGCCCGATCGGGATCTGGCCGCGCGGCGCGAACACCTGCGACGCCTGCAGGCACGTCTCGAGGGGACGACCCGCCGGCAACTGGACGCGCAACGACGCCAGTTCGAGGCCAGCCGGCGCCAGCTGCGCTCCCTGGACCCGACCGCGGTGCTGCAACGCGGCTACGCCATCCTCGCCACCGAGGCCGGCGAGCTCCTGCGCGATGCCGCGGCGGTCTCCACCGGCAGCGCGGTCCATGCCCGCCTGTCCCGCGGCTCGCTGGAGCTGGCCGTAACGGGTACACATCCGCAGGGAACGGATGCCGGCGCCGAGTCAGACCGCAAGGCAGCCCCCGGGACCGCCAGCAACCGCCCGGCATCCCGCTCCGACGGAGACCCGTCATGACCGACACCGCCCCCCGCGACCCGTTCGTCCGCGGCCCTGCCGCACCCGACCCCGCCGCACTGGAACGCGAGGTGGCCGCGGCACTGGAGGAGGATCTCGGCCCCGGAGGCATGGCCGCCGACGTGACCGCAGCGCTGGTGCCGGCCGGGCGCCATGCGCGCGCCTCGCTGTGGCTGCGCGAGGACGCCGTCATCTGCGGCCAGCCCTGGGCGGAACGCGTGCTTGCCCGCCTGGACCCGAACCTGCGCATCGAATGGGCGGTCGCCGAGGGCGAGGCCTGCGCGGCCGAGACCCGGATCGCCCGCATCGAGGGCCCGGCCCGCGCGCTGCTGGCCGGCGAGCGCGCCGCCCTCAACCTGCTGCAGACCCTGTCCGGCACCGCGACCGAAACCGCCCGCTGGGTCGCGCGCCTGCAGGACCACCATGCGCGCATCCTCGACACCCGCAAGACCCTGCCCGGCCTGCGCCACGCGCAGAAGTACGCGGTGCGCATCGGCGGCGGCCACAACCACCGCCTGGGCCTGTGGGACGCGGTGCTGATCAAGGAAAACCACATCGCCGCCTGCGGCTCCATCGCCGCCGCGGTGCAGCAGGCGCGCACGCTGGGCGCCGGGCGCTGGGTGGAGGTGGAGACCGAAAACCTCGACGAGGTCGACCAGGCGCTGGCCGCCGGGGCCGACGTGATCATGCTGGACGAGCTGGAACCCGCGGATCGCGCCGAAGCGGTGCGGCGCATCCGCGGGCGTGCGATCTCCGAGGCCTCCGGCGGGGTCTCCGCCGCGACCCTGCTGGAAGTGGCCGACTCGGGGGTGGACTACATCTCGGTAGGGGCGCTGACCAAGCACCTGCGGGCGGTGGACCTGTCGCTGCGTCTCGACAGCGACGTCTGACGCCCTACCACCACTTCTCGTATTTCAGCTGCGCCTCGGGGATGCCCCACTCGCCGAGCAGCGTGGCCATGTCCTCGATGAACTCGCGCGAGCCGCAGAAATAGAACAGCGCATCGCGCGGCAGCTTTAGCGACTCCAGCAACGAATGCGAGATCCGCCCGGTGTGCCCCAGCCAGTCCTCCGCCTCGCGGGTCACGGTCAGGGTCACGTCGATGTTGTCGGCCTGCGCCAGGCGCTCCAGCTCCTCGGGGAACAGGACCTCGTCCTGACGCGCCACGCTGTAGACCAGGTGCGCATTCACGTCGGGGGCCGATTCGTGCACGTAGCGCAGGATGCTGAACAGCGGCGTCACCCCGATGCCGGCCCCCAGCAGCACCACGTTGTCGGCCATGCCGCGCTCGAAGAAGAACCCCCCCTGCCCCGGCGTGATGTAGACGGTGTCGCCCTCGCGCGCCGCGGTATGCAGGTGATGGGTAGCCGCATGGTGATCGGCGTACTTGATGGCCAGCTCCAGGCGGCCGTCATCGCGCGGCGCGGAGACCACCGAATAGCCGCCGACGAAGGGTTTGGCATCGCCCTGCGGGATCACCAGGTCCAGCCACTGGCCGGCGCGCGACACGAAGCGCTGCGGGTCCGCCGCCAGGGTGAAGCTGCGGATCAGCGGGGTCACCTGCTCGATGCGCTCGATGCGCGCGGGCATGAAGTGGTCGGGCAGCGAATCCAGGCCGTGTTCCATACGGGTTCCTTTTCTCGGGACGGGACGGGTGCCCGGCCGTTCAGGGTTGTTCGGAGTTATTCGGGGGTTGATTCGGGGTCGCCACGCAGCTGGCGACGGGCCTGCTGGTACAGCGCCTCCTGCTCGGCGAAATCGAGCGCGGACAACGACTGGCCCCGGCCTTCGGCCAGGGCCTCCATGCGCCGATAGCGCGCCTCGAACTTGCGGGTACTCCCGCGCAGGGCGCCCTCCGGATCCACGCCCAGGTGGCGCGCCCAGTTGGACACGGCGAACAGCACGTCGCCGACCTCTTCGGCCACCGCGTCCGGATCGGCGCCGAC
This sequence comes from Thioalkalivibrio sp. ALE21, assembly GCF_003208255.1. Taxonomy (NCBI): domain Bacteria; kingdom Pseudomonadati; phylum Pseudomonadota; class Gammaproteobacteria; order Chromatiales; family Ectothiorhodospiraceae; genus Thioalkalivibrio; species Thioalkalivibrio sp. ALE21. The sequence goes on along the minus strand of NZ_QKMA01000001.1, from coordinate 279,902 downwards.
GGCCACGGCCTCGTTCACCTCGGCCATTTCCTCATGGATCTTGTCGACCACAGGCCCGGCGTCGTCCCAGTCGAAGCCGTCACGCGCGGCCCGCCGCTGGGTCTTGACCGCGCGGGCCAGCGCCGGCAGCGCCAGCGGGATGTCGTCCATCGCGCTGGCATGGCCCCGCTGCTCGCGGGAGGCGGCCTTGTCGGCCTCCCAGGCTGCCTCGCGTTCGGCATCGTCACCGAAGGCGTGGCCGGCAAACACGTGCGGATGGCGCCGCACCAGCTTGTCGGCGATCCCGCGCGCGACGTCATCCAGATCGAAGCGCCCGGCTTCCTCGGCGATGCGCGCCTGGAAGACCACCTGAAACAGCAGGTCCCCGAGTTCTTCCCGCAGCTCGGCGGTGGAGGCCGCGTCACAGGCGTCACGCGCGACGGCGTCGGCCAGCTCATAGGCCTCTTCGAGGGTATGCGGGACGATACTCGCGGCAGTCTGCGCACGGTCCCAGGCACAGCCGTGCTCGGGGTCGCGCAGTCGCGCCATGATCTCGCGCAGCCGGGTCAGGGGGTTGGATTCCGTCATGTGCGGGCAGTGTACGGACCGCGGTCGGCCCGCGCCAACGCCCCGATCCCGTGACGGAAAAGCCGGCCCGGCGTGCCTGCACGCGCCGGGCTCCGACCGGGCTCCGGCCGGGGGTCGGTGCGGCCCGCTGCGACCCCGGCGGTGGCCTACTGCGGGTCGGCCGGGTTCAGGCGCGGATGGGTCTCCTCGCCCCACCACCAGACGGCTGCACCGGACAAGAACATGGCGATGGCCACGAACCAGAAACCCCAGTCCACCGTACCGCCCACATGGGCCACGATACCCAGCCCCAGCGCACCGATCCCGTAACCCAGGTCACGCCAGAAACGGTAGGTGCCGATCGCCGAACCGCGCCAGTTCGGATGCGCGATGTCGGCCACCGCGGCACTCAGGTTGGGATACAGCAACGCCATGCCGAAGCCGGTCACGGCCGCAGCGAACGACCACCAAAACACGCCCTGGCCGAGCAGGGTCAGGGCCACCCCGGCACCGCAGATCCACATGCCCCAGACGATCGGCTTCATGCGGCCAATGTGGTCAGACAGCCGTCCGGTGGCGAACTGGGAACCACCCCAGACGAAACCGTAGATCCCGACCACCCAGCCAATGGCCGCAAGGCTGAGCCCCTGCTGATAGAGGAACACCGGGTAGAACACCCACACCAGGGCATCCACGAACTTCTCCACCAGGCCGGCCTGGGAAAACGCGGCCATGCGGCGATCGCGCCAGGACATCAGGGTGAACACCTGCCAGGTCGTGGGTGAATCCGCGATGTTCTGCGGATAGCGCGCCACCGGCCCGTCGTTGCGGCCGGCCGCGTGGCGAGCCCCTTCGGCCTTCGCCCAATCCAGGGTCTCGCGCACCAGCAGCACGGTCATGAGGATCGCCAGCGCGATCACCACCAGACCGAAGATCAGCAGACCGACACGCGGACCGAACGCCGCCGCCATGTAGCCGGTAACAATCCCGGCGACCGCCACCCCGACATAGCCGGAGAACTCGTTCATCCCCATGGTGAAGCCGCGCTCGTCGGCCCGGGTGATGTCCATCTTGGCGGTCTGGGTCATCGACCAGGCCAGACCCTGGTTCACGCCCAGCAACACGGTCGCCGCCACGATCCAGCCCCAGGTCGGGGCGTACAGGATCATGAACGGGATCGGGATGGCCGACAGCCAGCCCAGCAGCAGGACATTCTTGCGGCCCATGCGCTCGGACAGCCGGCCGGCGACGAAATTGAGCGCCCCCTTCACGATACCGAAGGCCACCACGAAGGCCGTCAGCAGCATGAACGAGCCCTCGGCGACGCCGAACTCCTCCTCGGCCAGCGCCGGGATCACCGTGCGCATCATCCCGATGGTCAGACCGACGAAGAAAACCTGGATCAGCTGCTGGCTGAACTGCCCGAGGTTTTCGCGGATGCCATGCGTGATGTGATCGTAGGCCTCGGCGGCCTTGTGCTTGTCCATGTTCCGGTTTCCTCTGGAAATGCGTTGTCTCGCGGCCGGGGCCCGGCCGCGTCAGTCCCGCTCGTCGGTCAGCGGCAGGCCCGCGTGGCGCCATTCGGCCACGCCCTCCTCCACGCGTTGCGCAGCGATCCCGTGCTCGCGCAGCAGGGCGACGGCCTCTTTCGCCATCAGGCAGTAGGGGCCGCGGCAGTAAGCGACCACCGGGCGGTCGGCCGGCAGTTCCTGCAGGCGCTGATTCAGCTCTTGCAGCGGGATGGAGCGCGCGCAGGGGAGATGCCCGGCGGCGTACTCGACCCCGGGGCGCACGTCCAGCACCACCACGTCGCCGCGCCGGGCCTGTTCCAGCAGTTCCGGACCGGCGACCGGGGCCAGCTCGTCGGCGCACTCGGTCAGCTCGCGGGTGGCCGCCTGCAGCTCCAGAAGGCGCTCCTCGGCCAGCGAACGCAGCACCACCCAGAAGTCCGCGACGTGGCGGCCAGCGAGACGATAGTGGACATGACGCCCGGCGCGACGAGCCTCCACCAGACGGGCCTCGCGCAGGGCCTTGAGGTGGGCACTGGCCAGTTTGACGCTGATGTCGGTGTCCGCCGCCAACTGCTCGACGGTCTTCTCGCCCTGCACCAGCACCTCGATCAGCTCCAGGCGCCTGGGGCTGGCCGCGGCGCGCGTAATCCGCGCCACCTGCTCGTACAGCACATCCTTCAGTTCGCGCTCGTCCATCCCGGTGTAACTATCATTCCAATATTCTTTGGAATGAACGATACCGAGACCGGCCCGGCGACACAACCCCGGTTTCCACAGGCCCTTCGGCCCTTGTGCCTTTGTTGCGTGCCACCTATTTCTGAGTAAATTGGTCAACAATTCATTCAGCACATTCTGATTCGCTGAATGAAGCCACAATGCCCCCGGGCATCTTCCTCAAACCAAGGAGGACGTTATGAGCAACCTGATCCAGAACTTTCCGCCGGACGGCGTGGTGACCATCAACCGGGTCATCCTCAAGCCGGAATACAGCATCGACGACCTGCAGGAACGCGTGGCCGTACTGTGCGAGAACGTGAAGACCTACCACTCGGACAGCGGCTTTGTCGGCGGCTTCGTGGCCCTGAACTCGGGCTCGGTGTCCAACGAGGGTTCCACCATCGGCCAGGCCGTGGAGAGCCCGATGAAGGACAAGGAAGCGCTGATCATCACCTTCTGGCGCAGCTTCGAGGAGCACGAGGAGTCGCACCGCAGCGAGACCTTCCAGCCGCTGTTCCAGGAGGTCCTGGACCTGTGCGAGAACGGCAACGAGGAGATCGCCTACGAGATGTTGTGGTCCGGCGCGGCCTACGATCCCGAAGAGGCGAAGGCCGCGCGCGAGGCCAAGGAGACCCACGCAGCCTGATTCGGGCATCTCTCCGGACACCCCTTCGTACGAGAAGCGTGAACTTGCCGGGGCCTTCGGGCCCCGGCTTTTTTGTGCGCGAGCGGTTCTGCGCGAGCGGCTCCGGCGGGGATCACCGAGTCCGACGGGCGTCCTGCGGGGAGCGGGAAGTCAGTCGTGGTCGCGTTTTTCGGTGGAGCCGGACGAGGCCTCGGAATCCTCCGAGGCAAGGGTATGGGTCTCGGGATCGTAGCGATTCTTCAGTTCGTCCTTGAGGGTGCCTTCCCACAGCGGGATGCCGACGAAATACCCGGCGCGACCGATCAGGTGCGCGGCCACCGGCGCGGTGAGGATGATGAACACCACGATCGCCAGCGCCCGCGCGGTTACCGCACCATCATCGAAAAACACGGCGACGGCTACCACCATGGTCCCGCCCCCCAGAGCACCCGCCTTGGTCGTCGCGTGCATGCGCGTCAGCAGGTCCGGCATGCGCAGGGCGCCCAGGGCAGCCAGCAGCATCAGCAACGAACCCAGCAGCAACAGGAACGCGGTGAGCAGTTCAATCATCACTACGCTCCCCTCCCTTTTCCAGATAACGCGCGAAGCCCACCGCGGCGAGGAACGCGGTGAGTGCCAGGACCACGGCCACGTCGAGGAAGTTGGCCATGCGCGTGGCCACCGCATGGGTCGCGATGAACCCGACCGTCAACGATGCGATCAGCTCCAGCGCCACCACCCGGTCGGGCAGGCTCGGTCCCTTGATCAGACGGATGAAGATGATCACCAGCGCCAGGCTGAGGATCACGAAGGTCGCGGTCACGGCCCAGTCGAGAATCGGCATCAGTCGATCAGCTCCATCACGCGGCTTTCCAGGTCCTGCAGTTCGCGCCTCAGCTTGTCCTCGTCCTGCAGATACATCGCATGAATGTACAGCACCTTGCGATCGGTGGAGACATCCAGGCTGAGGGTGCCCGGTGTCACCGAGATCAGGTTGGCCAGCACGGTGATCTGGGCATCGGTATGGGCGCGCAGCGGGAATGCGATCACGCCGGGCTTCATCAAATGGGTGGGCGTGAGCACGTCCCAGGCCACTACCAGGTTGGCCTTGACCAGATCATAGATGAAGAAGCCGATAAACGAGATCACTTTCGGCACCTTCCAGAAGAAGCTGCTGTGATCCGCCTTGCGGTTGAACGCGACCCACAGCGCCAGATAGCTGAAAACCAGCCCGGCAAGCAGGCTGTTGGCCGTGAAGCTGCCGGTCAGCATCATCCAGGCCACCGCCAGCAGCAGGTTGAGTGCGAGCAGGTTCATCGCGCGTCGGCCCCCAGAATCGCCTCGACATAGGCATCCACATCCAGCATCTGCTCACCCGCTGCGATCGACAGCTGCAGGAACGGCTCGGCCGCCACGCCCATCAGCACCGCCAGCGCCGCCAGCGCCGCCACCGGACCGTACAGCAGCCACAGGCCGCCGCGGCCGGGCCAGGCGGCCCCGTTGGCGGGGGCCTCCTCGCCACGTGGATCGGCCTTCCAGAACGCCTCGGCCCAGATCTTCACCATCGAGTAGAACGTCAGCAGGCCGGTCAGCAGGGCGATGCCCACGATCCAGTAGGCTTCGATCTCCAGACCGGCGCGCACCAGCATCAGCTTGACCAGGAAGCCGGACAGTGGCGGCAGGCCGGCCAGCGACAGGGCCGAAATCAGGAACAGCACCGACAGCCCGGGGTGGGTACGGTACAGGCCACCCAGGTCCTTCAGCTCGTGCGTCCCGCGGGCGAAATAGGAGATCCCGCTGATCAGGAACAGGTTGGTCTTGACCACGCTGTGATGGATGATGAACAACAGCGATCCGGCGAGCGCCAGCGGCGTATGCAGCGCCAGCCCCATGATGATGTAGCCGATCTGGCTGACACTGTGGAAGGCCAGGATGCGGCGGAACTCGAACTGCGCCGCCGCGCCCAGCACGCCTACCAGCATGGTGAAGCCGGAACCCCAGAGCAGGATGGTCTGGGTGACCTCCGGGGCCTCGGTGAACATCAGGGTGAAGAAGCGGATCAGCGCATACACCCCGACCTTGGTCAGCAGTGCGGCGAAGATCGCGGAGATCGCCACCGGCGGGGTGTGGTAGGAGGCCGGCAGCCAGAAGAACAGCGGGAAGGCTGCGGCCTTGATGGCGAAGGCGACCATGAACAGTACGCCGACCACGGTTACCAGCCCGGTATTCTCGGCCTCGCCCATCTTCGCGGCAAGATCCGCCATGTTCAGGGTACCGAACATGCCGTAGGTCAGGCCTACCGCCGCCAGCAGAATCAGCGAGGAGATGAGATTGAGGGTGACGTACTTGATCGCCCCCTCCATCTGTGCGCGTTCCCCGCCCAGGATCAGCAGGGCGAAGGACGCGACCAGCAGGACCTCGATCCACACATACAGGTTGAAGATGTCCCCGGTCAGGAAGGCCCCTGCCACCCCGGCCAGCAGCAGCTGCAGCAGCGGGTGGTAGCCGAAGCGCTCGTGATCCGGCGTCATCGACACCAGCGAGTACAGGGCCACGATCAGCCCCATCACCCCGGTGAGCAGGACCATGGTCGCGCTCAGCAGATCGGCCGCCAGCACGATGCCGAACGGCGCCTGCCAGCTCCCCATGTGCATGGCCAGGACGCCATCATTCCACACCGCGACCAGCAGCCAGATACCGGACGCGGTCAGCGCCGCGCTGCCCAGCACGCCCACCGCGCGCTGGACCCCGCGCCATTGCCAGACGGCAAGCGCGAGGGCCCCGAAAAACAGGGGGATGATGACCGGAAGGGCGACCTCGATCCTCACGTGTCCGTATCCTTCATTTCGTCCAGGTCATCTGCACCCACGACCTCATAGGCGCGATGGATCAGCACCACCGCAAAGGCGAGCACACCGAAGCTGATGACGATCGCGGTGAGGATCAGGGCCTGCGGCAACGGGTCGGCCACCGGCCCTTCGGGCGTGAGCATGCCTTCGGGGATCAGCGGCGGCGCACCCCGGGTCAGCCCCGAGGTGGCAAAGATCAGCAGGTTGGCGGCGTTGGACAGCAGGATCAGGCCGATCACCAGCTTGACCAGGCTGCGCCGCAACATCAGGTAGGTGGCCGTGGCAAACAGCACGCCCACCAGGATCGCGAGCAGGGGTTCCGCAGTCATTCTTCCGCCTCCGCCAGGGCCAGGACGATGGTCAGCACGGTGCCGATCACCACGAGGTACACGCCGATGTCGAACACCAGCGGGGTGGAGAGCTTGAGCTCGCCGAACAGCGGGACCTCCACGTCCCACCACAGCGAGGTCAGATAGGCACGCCCCTGCAACAGCGCGGGCACTCCCGACACGGTCGCCAGCAGCAGACCGATGCCCAGCATGTTGCGCGGGTCGATGCGCAGGATGGCGCGCGCCTTGTAGACATCGAAGGCGAACATGTACAGCGCGAACGCCATCGCCGCCACCAGACCGGCGATGAACCCGCCGCCCGGCTCGTCATGGCCACGCAGCAGCAGGAACACCGAGAACAGCAGCAGCAGTGGCAGCAGCAGCCGCGTCCCCGTCTGCAGGATGAGCGAGCCGGCCATCATGACTTGCGGTCCTCCGCGCGGAACTTGATCATCGCGTACACGCCCACCGCCGCCAGCGCGAGCACGAACAGCTCGCCCAGGGTATCCAGGGCGCGGAAGTCGACCAGGATCACGTTGACGATGTTGCGCCCGTAGGCCGACGGCTCGGACTCGGCGATGTGGTATTCGGAGATCGCCGGGAAGTACTGCACGCCCAGGGTGGCCATCAGGACCGCGGTCATGGTCACGCCCACCACCAGCGAGGCGATCACGTCACGCACCCGCGTCAGCGGATTGGAGAACTTCAGGAACCCGGGCAGGCGGAACAGCACGAGCACCAGCAGGATCACGGTCAGGGTCTCCACCAGGACCTGGGTGATGCCCAGGTCCGGCGCGCTGAAGAACACGTAGATCAGCGACACACCGAAACCGATGATGCCCAGCGAGGCCACCGCCGCCAGACGCGAGTTGGTGGTCGCCACGAACAGCGCCGCCAGCGCCACCAGCGCGGCGATCACCCACTCGTGGACCAGGATGTCGGCGAAACTGACCGTGATCTCAAGCCCGCCCAGGGTGGCGAAGGTCGCCAGCACCAGGGCCACGGTGGTCAGCATGGTCACCATCACGTAGGTGCGCAGGTAGCCGTTCTGCAGAACGCGGGTCTGGAACGCCGAGAACCACACCAGCCCGTCCATGAAACGATCGTAGCCGCGCTCCGGCGCAACCCGGAACGCCGGCGCCATGACCCGGCCGATCCCGGCGCGCACCGAATCCCAGAAGCGATAGATGACCAGACCCGCGGCGAGACTCAGCAGGGACAGGCCCAGCGGCAGGTTGATGCCGTGCCACAGCTTGAGCTGCATCTCCGGATCGGCGCCGTGGATGGAGGTGGCCGTGGCCACCACCAGCGGCTGCGCCAGGGCCGGGAAGATGCCGAAGATCAGGCCCAGGGTGGCCAGCACCGCCGGACCGGCGAGCATCGCACCGGGCGATTCATGCGGCGTGCGCGCGTACTCCGGGCGTGCGCCGAAGAACGGCCGCAGGCCGACGATGGCGGCCACGGCCACCACCAGGATCGCCGAAGCCACCGCCAGCAGCGGCAGGACCACGCCCAGCGCGTCCGGCGCACCCAGCGCCGCCTCGAGCATCAGCTCCTTGCCGACGAAACCGAACAGCGGCGGCAGCCCGGCCAGCGACAGCGCGGCAATCACCGAGAAGGCGGCGGTCAGTGGCATCGCGCGGCGCAGCCCGCCCATGTTCGGGACTTCCTTCTCGCCGGTGCCGTGGTCGATGGAACCGGCGAGCATGAACAGCGCGCCCTTGTACAGCGAGTGCGCCAGAAGGAAAGTCGCGCCGGCCATTGCGGCGTAGGGCGAATCGATGCCGATCAGCATCGTCAGCGTGCCCAGCGCCATCACCGTGGAGTAGGCCAGCAGCTTCTTGATCTCGGTGCTCTGGATGGCCATCCAGGCGCCGGTGAACATGGTCACCGCGCCAAACAGGCCGAGTGTCCAGGTCCACAGTTCGGTGCCGCCCAGCTCCGGATTCAGGCGGGCCATCAGGTACACGCCCGCCTTCACCATGGTGGCGGAATGCAGGTAGGCCGACACCGGCGTGGGCGCGGCCATCGCATTCGGCAGCCAGAAATGGAACGGGAACTGCGCCGACTTGGTGAAGGTACCCAGCAGGATCAGGATCACCAGCGGCAGATACAGCGCATGCTCGTGCAGCGAATCTTCGCCGGCGAGGATCTCCGAAAGCTCCCAGGAGCCCGCCGCCATGCCCAGCAGCACCAATCCGGCCAGCAGGGCCAGGCCACCGCCGACGGTCACGATCAGGCCCTGCAGGGCGGCCTTGCGCGCCTTCAGCTGCTCGTGATTGAAGCCGATCAGCAGGTAGGAGGTGATGCTGGTCAGCTCCCAGAAGATGAACATCAGGATGATGTTGTCCGCCAGGACCAGCCCCAGCATGGAGCCCATGAACGACAGGATCAGGACATAGAAACGTCCGAGATCCCGGTGGCCTTCCAGATAGCGTCCGGCATAACTGACCACGAAAACGCCAATGCCCGCGATCAGCAGGGCGAACATCAGCGACAGGCCATCGATCAGGAAGGAGAACTGGACGTCCAGCCCGGGCATCCACTGCCAGGCCAGACGCACGGTTTCGCCGGCCGCCACAGTCGGGACGAAACTCGCGAAATAAACGAACAGGGCCGCCGGCAGCAGGGCCAGAACCCAGCCGCTGTGGCGCCCGGTCGCCCGATGCACCACGGGCGCCAGCGCCGCCACCACGAAGATTGAAAGAATCGCGAACAGCATCCAGACGGGGGTCCTGAAAGGGGATCGGGGAGCGCCCGCCGGGCGCCCGTCACGGAAGCGGGAAGGCTACCGGGTCAGCCCCGACAGCGCAACAGACCCCACCCCCGGCCGGAGGGTCAGTTCAGCCAGTCACTGCGCCGACGGCGGGTCGGCAGGCGTGTGAGGATGATCCCCAGGATCGCGCTGCCCACGGCGACTGCAGCCCCGGTCATGAACCAGCGCCGGTCGCTGTCGGCGCGCATCACTTCGACCTGACGCCGGTAGTCCTCGGCGGCTTCGCGGGTCTCCAGGAGCTCCTCTTCCAGGCGCTCGTTGCGCCGCTGGATTTCCTGCGGCCGTTCGGCAATGTCGCGCAGCTCCTCGAGCTCTTCCTGCATGCCGGCCATGCGTTCGGACTGCTCTTCGACTTCGCGCTGCAGTGCATTGCGCTCGTCCAGCAGTTCGGCGATGCGGCCTTCCTGGTCGTCGGCGCCGGAACGGATCTCGGCCAGTTCCTCTTCCACCTCCGCGAGGCGTTCGCGCGCATGCGGCTCGTCCTGCAGGTAGCGGGTCAGGATCCATGCCTCGTTGCCACTGGGCAGACGGATACGGCTGTAGCCGCCGTCGTCCTCCAGCACCTGCACCTGGTCACCGGCATCCACCGAACTGACGATCCGCCCGCCCTGCGGACTGCTGTAAACGGCCGTCTCCAGACTGTCCGAGACGTATCGCGTCTGCGCCGCAGCCGGCGCAGTGCCTGCGACCATCAGGGCCCCCGCCAGCGACAGCACCACCAGCCCGTTTCGGATCTGCAACCTGCGCACCATGCCTTGCCTCGTCATTGGCCGCGCCCGAGCGGGGCGCGGCGATGTTTCGGAAGAGGGATCATTCTAGGCAGGCGTTGGCGAATGTGCACGCATCCCTCCGGCTTCCGGTGACACGGTTCACGCCCCGTTGCGGCGCGCGGCCAGCCAGCGCCGGATGGCGGCCGGCACGAAGATGATCAGCTCGAAGGTCGCCGGCAGCAGACGCCGCAGTTGACAGGCCCCTACCGCCGCCAGGTACAGGATGCCCGCGAGCACGCCGAGCCCGGCACTCAGCACACCCCCGGCGAGGATGCGGGTCGCCTGCAGAAAGCCCACCACCCACACCGGCACCAGCGCCAGCAGCAGCGGAATCAGCAGCCCCAGCGCCGCCCCCACCAGCTGTTCGGCATGACGGATGCCGGGCGGGAGGCCGCGCTCCTCGCCTTCCAGCAGCAGGGACACCAGTTCGTGCTGGTACACCAGCCAGTCGAGATGAAAACCGGTGAGTGCTGACACGCCGGCCACCAGGATCAGTACCGCGATGGACAGCGCAGCCAACGCCCGGGGCGCCCATCCTCCGCCCTCCATCAGGGCCTGCGGCAGGACGCGAGTCACGCCCCGGGTCTCGGCCAGGATCCACCCCGCCAGCACCGCGATGCCCAGCAGCAAATACAGCATCCATTCGGATCCCGGTGCCAGGAGCATCCCGGTATCCGAAGGCTCGGGGAACATGCCGGCCAGCGCCGGGCCGAACACATGCTGGTGGATCACCACAGCCAGCGCGGCCAGGGCCAGCCCGGCCGCCCCCATCAACCACTGGGTCGCCGCCTGGGCATGGGCCGGGAGGGCGCGCCGGACCGGACGGTCGACCTCTTCACAACGGCCCAGCGCCCGGTCCAGGCGTTCGCCCTGGCGCTCCAGCCGGGCCAGGCGTTCCTGCACCCGCTCCAGACTGCCGACCATCTCGCGCAAAGGACTGTCCGCGCGCCGCCGGGCCGCCAGCAGCGCGCTGGCCGAACGCCGCTGCTCCTCCAGCCCGGAGCGGGCGATACGCAGTATGGTGTCCTCCATGTCCTGCACCAGGCGCCGGCTTTCCGGCGTATCACTGGCAGGACCGCGCGCCAGGGCCTCCAGCCGTTCGACCCATTCGGGCTCCTGGATCAGCCGCTGCTCGTCGCGCTGATAGGCCTCGTCCAGCACGCGCAGCGTGTCGCGCGCCTGCTGCCGCAATGCCGGCAACTGGGCGAGGTCATGCCCGACCATCTCGGCATAACGACGCTCCAGCGCCTCTACCGCGGAATGGATGCGTTCGGCCTCCAGGCGCTCCAGATGCCCCCCATGCCAGTCGCGCACCGCATCCCGCAGATGCAGGACCTGGCGTCGCAGGGCGCACACACCCCGTGCGACCGCACCCGCCAGCGCCACGAGAAAACGCCGTAGCGGTTGGCGCGCAAGATCCAGCACGCCGATGGCGATCACGATCGCCAGGATCCACAGCAGGACGGTAACCGCCACTCTTCCCCCTTTCGGTCCGCACCCGAAGCGACCGGAAGGCCGGCGTCCCCGGGAACGGTTTCGCGGTCTGTATGATGATCACGATTATGCACGACCCGTACCCGGCTCGCCGCCCGCACCACCGACGCAGGGCGATCGTCCCGGCCTCAAGTTCCGCGGGGCCGCGCCGATACCCCGATTAAATCTTCGGAGGATCCGCGATGCTTGATCTCGATCTCCTGTCCGGCCCGTCGGTGACCACCCGCGAGGAACCGGAATGGCTGGACACCGGCTTCACCGCGGGCTGGATTCCGGCCTTTCGTCACCGGGGCAACGGCCAGGTCCATGCCAGCCATCTGGAGGACGGGCGCCTGGCCAGCGCCCACATCCTGGACACCCTGCCCGCCGAGTGGGTGGCCGAACGCGACGCCCGGGGGCGCCCCGGCGCCCTGGTCCCGGAAGTCCAGGCCGGCTATCTGCGCGGGGACCGTTTCTTTACCCTTGCGGAGTTGCTGCGCTACCCGGCCGACGCCTGAACCGGCCTTTTCCCGCCGCCGTGCAACGCGGCGGGAATTGCTTTTGCCCGCCGGTTTCGGTCCAATACCGGGCTTTTCCCCCGAGCATCTTTCAATGCAGAAGAATCAGTACGATCGCGACGAACTCCTGGCCTGCGGCTACGGCAACATGTTCGGCCCGGGCAATGCTCAGCTGCCGGTGCCCAACATGCTGATGATGGACCGGGTCACGGAGATCAACAGCGACGGCGGGCAGTTCGGCAAGGGCGAGATGGTGGCCGAGCTGGATATCCACCCCGATCAGTGGTTCTTCGCCTGCCACTTCCCGGGCGATCCGGTGATGCCCGGCTGCCTCGGGCTGGACGCGATGTGGCAGCTGGTGGGCTTCTATCTGGCATGGCTGGGCAATCCGGGGCGCGGACGCGCGCTGGGCGTGGGCGAGGTGAAGTTCACCGGCCAGGTGCTCCCCACCGCGGAGCGGGTCACCTACCATGTGGAAATGAAGCGGGTGATCTCGCGCAAGCTGGTGCTGGGAATCGGCGACGGCACGGTGCAGGTGGACGGCCGCACGATCTACGAGGCCAGTGACCTGCGCGTCGGCCTGTTCACCTCCACCGAGAATTTCTGAGCGGCGTCACCCGGCAGCCGCGCCCGAGCCCCGTCCCGGGGCCGGGGGCAGCCCCAGAACGTCCCGATGCCCGACGCGCAGGCGGCAGCCATCGCCGATCACTGCATCCCGGCGCCGCCCGGCCCAGGCCCGAAAGTCCCCGCCCCGCGCGGGCTCCATGGCAGCCGCCGCTTCGGCCCAGCCGTCGATCAGGGCCCGCACCAGCGCCGGCCTGGCCGCATCCAGCTCCCACGGTGAGGCGGCCGCCTCCACGCGATAACCATGACGCTCCAGCGCTCGCTCCAGGTGCATGGCCGCCCCCGGCCCCAGCGCCGGCCCGAAACCCTTGTCGGTGCCCTGGTGGCGATTGACCGCCGCCAGCAGGGCCGCATCCTCCGGGTCCGGCTGCGACCATTCGATCCGGCCGTCGTAGCTCAGCGCGAACAGTACCGCGGCCCCGCGCGCAGCACAGGCAGCGACCAGTGCATCCAGCCACCGGGCCGAGACCAGATCCAGCAGCGCCGCGCCGGTCACCAGCAACGGGTCGGGCGCCGCGCCCGGCAAGGCCGGAGGCGCGGCAGCGAAGTCCTCCACCCGCAGGTGTTCCACGCGTTCACCGCCGGCGTCGCGGCGCGCCGTGTCCAGCAGGGAGGCATCATGATCCACCAGGGTCCAGAGCTGCGGGTCCGGAAGCCGGGGAGCCAGCCAGCGCAGATTCGAACCGGTGCCGGCACCCGGATCCAGCACCCGCAACGGTGCCTCGTGCGCTCCCCGAACTCGCACCACCCACTCCGCGAGCGCGTCGGCCAGGGACGCCGGGCGCGCCGCATGATCCACGGGCTCGCGCAGGCCCAGCCACTCGCGATCGAAGTGCTCGCTCATGGCGTCAACTCGCGCAACGCCCGATCCATCGCGATGACCGCCTGTGGCCAGTCGGGCATCTGCCGCGCGGCCCGCCGGCCGGCGGCCCCGGTGGCGCGCCAGGCTTCCGGGCGATCGAGATAATCCGCCAGCGTGGCGCGCAACGCCGGGACGTCGCCCGGCGGCAGGCGCGCGCCGGCGGCCGCGGGCACGGTGTACGGGATCGCACCGCCGGTGGTGGCGATCACCGGCAGGCCACGTGCCATGGCCTCGGTGTACACCATGCCGAAACCCTCGTATGCGCTGGGCAGGACGAACAGCGACGCGCCGTCGAACCAGGCGTCCAGGCCGGCCTCGTCGCAGGTTCCGGTGACGGTGACCCGGTCCCGCAGACCGTGATCCTCGATCTGCTGGCGCAGGCGACGCACGAATCCCGGGTCGCGATCCGCCGGCCCGGCCAGTACCAGATGCCAGGCGCGATCCGTCAGTCCGGCCAGCGCGGCGATCAGGTGGTGCTGCCCCTTGCGCGGGATCAGGGCCCCCACCGCCAGCAGGCGGGGCGGCTCGCCGGGACCGGGCCCCGATGCCGCCGCCTGACGTTCCACACCGGGCGGGACCACCCGTAGAAGCGGACGCTCGATACCCCAGTCAGCCAGCACGTCGGCGGTATACGCGCTGGTGGTGACGATCCCGCGGCTGCTTCGCAACCCGGCCCGCTCCAGCGCGAGGAGCTCGCGGCTGCGCGCGGGTTCCAGGCCGGTCTCCAGCCCGAGCGGGTGATGCACCAGCGCGAGCAGACGCAGCCGCTGGGCATGGCGCTCGAGCACCTCGGGGAAGGCGCCGCCCGCGAGGCCGTCGACCAGCACCCGCTGGCCGTCGGGGGCCGCCGCCAGGGCCGCATCCAGCGCCGCCGCAGCGTCCGCGGAAGGTCCGGGGAAGTCGCCCTGAAGCTCGTCGACTGCCGTCTTCCAGCCGCGCTCGCGCAGGCCCGCCAGCATGCGCGCATCGAACCGGTAGCCACCGGTGGGCTGATCCAGCGCCCCGGGAACCACCAGGCGCAGATCGGCGGCCTCGCTCAAGGAGCCGCCTCGTAGGCGGCCCAGGCCACGTGGGATTCGTGCAGGGTCACGCAGACCGCGTCCAGGCCCCGTGCGGAAGCGCCGAGACGCTCGTCGTGGATGGCGGTGGCGATGCGTCCGTGAATCGCCCGGGCGAGAAATTCGGTCGTGGTGTTCTGCCCCTCGAACTCGGGTCGGTCGTCCAGGTTCTGGTAGTTCAGTTCGGCCAGGATGCTGCGCAGCACCTCGCCGGCCCGGCCGATGTCGACCACCAGACCATCGTCATCCAGCTCGGCCCGGCGGAAGGTCACGTCCACCACGTAGGTGGCGCCGTGCAGGTTCTGCGCGGGACCGAACACCTCGCCGGCGAAGCTGTGGGCAATCATGAAGTGGTCGCGGACGTTCAGGCTGTACATACAGAAGTCGCTCCTTAGACCCACACGGGGTCGGGATCGGGATAACGGATGCGATGGCACAGTGTCGTGGCGGCCTCGGGCCCGGCTACCCGCGGCATCACCCGCGGCAGATCCTCGAAACGATCCTCGCCGCTGATCAGGACCTCCAGCGCCGGATCGGCGAGCAGCTCCAGCGCCAGCGCCAGACGCCGGTGGTAATCCCAGCGCGCGGCGCGTGCCGGCGGGATACGGCCCACCTGGCTGCTGCGCAGCTCCAGACGCCGCGAATGGAACCCGGCGCCCAGCGGCAGGCTGACCGGCGCATCGCCATACCAGCTGGCCTCCACCACCCGGGCCTCGGTGCCCGCCAGCTCCAGCGCCTGCACCAGCCCGTCGCCCTGACCGCTGCAATGGATCACCGCATCGCGCGACGCGGCCGGCAGGGTCTCGCGGGCCGCCGCCGGTGTGTGCAGGGTCAGCCCCAGCGCCCGCGCCGGTTCCGCCCGCGCGGGCTCGGGGTCAATCAGATCCACCCGGGCGCCCGGGATCGCACGGATCAGCCAGGCGCACAGGAACCCGACCACGCCCGCACCGATCACCGCCACCCGGTCGCCGGGACCCACCCCGGCGTCCCACACGATGTTCACGGCCGTTTCCATGTTCGCCGCCAGTACCGCGCGCGCGTCCGGGACGGCGTCCGGGATCGGCACCAGCATGGAATCCGGTGCGTTGTAACGGTCCTGGTGCGGATGCAGACAGAACACCCGTTCGCCGGCACGCTCGCCGGACTCGACCACGCCCGCGCTGATGTAGCCGTATTTCACCGGCGCCGGGAAGTCCCCTTCCTGCAGCGGTGCCCGCATCGCGGTGTACTGATCCGGCGGTACCCGCCCGCGGAACACCAGCGACTCGGTGCCGCGCGAGATCGCGCCATAGCGGGCCCGCACCCGGCACTCCCCGGAGGCCGGCGGCGGCAATTGCGCATCGCGGATCTCGCCCTCGCCGGGCGCGGTGATCCAGAAGGCTCGTGCGCGGTTCATGCGGGCTTTCGCGACCAGAGGGACACTGCGCCATCCTCCCGGTGAATGAAGCCTGCAGTGTAGCCGAGGAAAGCCCGTCCATGCCCGCCCCCACCGCCCTGCACAGGCCGCTCCGCGCCACCGATCTGGTTCTCGGCGGACTGCTGGCGCTGGGCGTTGCGACGCTCATTACGGCCCTGACCCCGGTCGCCCCCGCTCTGCTGCCCGCAACCGCCCTGCTCTGGGCGCTGCTGTGGGGGCTGCTGGTGACCGGTGCCAGGCACGCCGGCGGTCTGCCCGCGGTCCCCGGCCCCGGCAACCGCGTAACCCTGATGCGCGCGGCCCTCGCGGCCCCGGTCGGGGGCCTGGCGCTCCTCGCACCGATGCCCGCGCTCCCCCTGCCCGATGCCGGACTGGCCTGGGTCGTCGTCCTCGCCCTGCTGGTGCTGTTACTGGATGGGCTCGACGGGGCCGTGGCTCGGCGCAGCGGCACCGCGTCGGCATTCGGTGCGCGCTTCGACATGGAACTGGACGCAGCACTCATCCTCGCGCTGTCCGTGCTTGCGTGGCAGCCCGGACCCGCTGGCCCCTGGGTGCTGGCGATCGGGGCCATGCGCTATCTGTTCGTGCTGGCCGGGCGCGCACTGCCCTGGCTGCGCGCGGAGCTGCCGCCCAGCCGGCGGCGCCAGGCGGTATGCGTGCTGCAAACCCCGGCCCTGCTGGTCGCCCTCGCCCCGGCGGTTTCGACGTCAGTTGCCATCGCCGCCGCGGGCTTCGCCCTCGCCGCGCTGACGGTTTCATTTGCCGTGGATATCGTCTATCTGTATCGGAAGAAGTCCGGTTCACGCCCACAGGCCCCGGAGGAGACACCATGAGCCATCGATTCCCCACCCTGGCCGCCACGGCCCTGTTGACCCTGGCGTGGATGTTGCCCGGCGCCAGCCTGGCGATGGACGAATGGGAGATCGACACCGAGCACTTCGCGGTCGGGTTTCTGGTGGATCATGCCGGATACGCCCGGGTGCTCGGCATGTTCCTCGAGGCCGAGGGGGCCTTCATGTTCGATCCGGACACGGGCGAGCTGGGAGAAGGGTACTTCGTGGTACAGACCGACAGCGTGTTCTCCAACCACGAGGAACGCGACGATCATCTGCGCAGCGATGACTTCCTCGACGTGGAAAACCATCCGGAGATGCGCTTCATCGCCACGGACTACGAACCCACCGGGGAGGACAGCGGGCAGCTGACCGGTGATCTGGAACTGCTGGGCGAAACCCGGCCGATCACCCTGGACGTAACCATCAACAAGGTCGGACGCTACCCGTTTCCGCTGGGCGGCATCTTCTCCCGCCCCTACGTGCTGGGCGCCTCGATGCGGGGCGAATTCCAGCGCAGCGACTTCGGCATGGACTACGGTCTGATCCGGGACATCGTGGGGGACACGGTGGAACTGATCATCGAATTCGAAGCGCAGCGGCAGTAGCTGCCCGCAGCAACCGCCCGGGAAAATTCGGAGACCCGAGCCGAGTCTCCGAGACTGCCTTCAGGCCGTGGTGTTGACCAGCGTACCGACGTTGTCGGGCAACGCCTCTGCCGCGCCGGCCGTCGCCTGCACACCGGCATTCCCCAAAGTTTCGGGCATGCCTTCGATCAACTGCGTCACCGCAGCCTCTTCGGCCTCCATGGCACGATTCATCACCGCGATATCCTTCTGCTGCATCAGGTTTGCCTGCTGCAGCTGCACGGATTGAGAAACCGCTGCATTGACATCCATGGGCACCTCCTTCGCATTGGCGGGCACTTCCGAATACACAAACCGCCCGCACCGGCGCTAACGGCAGGTCCCGGTCATCCTTGAGCCTCGTCTCCGGCCATCTTTGCCTCTGCCACCGGGCGCGCCGTGAACCGCCGCATCACGCCCCGCGCGACCCGATCCTGCGGATCGATGGCAAACCCTGCCGCCTCCACGCTCGCCTCGGTATCCCGGTTGGGATGACAGCCCCCCGCCACGCAGGTCCAGGCCGGCTGCACCCGGTCCTGCATGCGGGCGAGCATCGGCCGTGTATGCCGCACGTGCTCCAGCATCCGCAGTTCCCCGTCTGCCCGCAGGACCCGGCGCACCTCGCCCAGAGCAGCCGGCGGATCCTGCACCGAACAGAACACCAGCCCGGATACCACCGCATCGAACTGCCCCTCGACGAACGGCAGGGCCTCGGCGCGGGCCACCACCAGCGGCACCCCGGGGGCGCGGCGTCGCGCACTCCGCAACGCGAGGAAGTCCGGCTCCACGCCGATGACTTCCGCCCCCTGCGGATACAGCGGCAGATTGCGCCCGGTTCCGCAACCGACCTCCAGGATCCGTCCCCGGGCCCCGGATACCAGGCGCATCCGCCAGCGACGCAGGCCCAGCGCATCGGCCAGCACCATGAAGCCATCGTAAAGCCAGGGGATCTGTTCCAGTCCGCGCATGTCCGTCGTTCCGTATTGATTCACCGCCAGAGAAACCGTGAACTGTATCGCATGTCGCACCCGCAACCGGAACCTCTCTCCGGTTATCCCGTCACAGCTAACGAGTGGTGACGAAAAACCCTCCACGGGTGTTTCCGTAACCCCGGTCACGATGTGGCCACTGCATGGTGTTGACCCGGTCCCCGACCGGTACACCGAGACAACCGACTCCCTCCGTCACACGGTTGTTTCAGTACTTTGAGCCCGGCTTCCGGCCGGGCTTCTTTTTTTCGCCCTTCCCATCCGCCGCCCCTTCAATTGACACGGATCAACAAAGAAGCGGTCTGGATCCCCTCTGCGATGCGCAACCCGGCTCATTCTGTTACATGGTAGAGGGTTATATCTCCACTATCGGAAAGGGTGTTCCCCATGACCAGCCTCAACTGGAGCTCCAATCTGGAACTCGGCCTGGATGTGATCGACGAACAGCACAAGCGGATCTTCGAATACCTGCAGCAGACCGAACATGCGATCGCCACCGAGAACGAACAGGAAGTGCGCGAGGTGGTGGACGGACTGCTCGACTACACCTCGTCCCACCTGGTGTTCGAAGAGGGCCTGATGGAGAAGGCCGGTTACCCGGCCCTGGATGCCCACCGCAAGGTGCACGAGGCCTTTGCCGCACGCATCGAGAAGCTGCGCGGGGAACTGGAGCAGGGGCACGACACGTTCGGCGTGGCACGCAAGATCCGCTCGGATCTGGGCCTGTGGCTGATGAACCACATCAAGCGCGATGACCTCGACTATGTCCCCTATGTCCGACCGATCCTGGAAGGGAGCTGGCTGTCGCGCTGGAAGAAAAAGATCTTCGGCGGCTGATTCCGATTCCGGACCAGAACGAAAAAGGCCCGGATCCAGCGGTACTGGATCCGGGCCTCCGGAATATGGCGTCCCCACGGGGATTCGAACCCCGGTCGCTGCCGTGAAAGGGCAGTGTCCTAGGCCTCTAGACGATGGGGACGCAGAGGCAACGTCATGTTGCAAACTAGTCAGGAGGTCCTTGCGGCCTTTCACTTCCGCGGCTGCCTTTCGGACGATGCAGGATGGTTGTCACCACACCGTTGAAAACCAGCAGGAACCCCAGCGGGACCATTGCGACCAGTGGCTTGGACCATGTCTGCTCACCGGCAAACATCAACCCGAAACCGCCGAACAATCCCACAATCGACAAAACCAGCCCAACGTAGATGGAGATCATTCCAAAACGATGCATCGCTGATCCTGCCATTCGCCGTAATGGTGGAGCCAGGCGGGATCGAACCGCCGACCTCCTGCATGCCATGCAGGCGCTCTCCCAGCTGAGCTATGGCCCCGTAACCGGCGAGGTGCGTAATGTAGCCACACCCCTTTTTTCTGTCAACCCGCTTGCGCGGAAATCTTCGCGATGGCCCGCTCGATCCGTTCCAGCGAGCGCTCGCGCCCGATCAGCACCAGCGTGTCGTCGATCGGTGGCGATACAGTACCGCCCGTCAGCGCCACACGCAATGGCTGAGCAACCTTCCCGAGCTTGAGGTCGAGGCGTTCGGCCGTATGCTGCACCACTTCGTGCAGCGTTTCTTTCTCCCAGGCACCCAGGGCACTGAAGCCGTCGTGCAGGGTTTGCAGTACCTCGCGGGCCTCCGGCGTCAACTGCTTGCGTTCGGCCTTCGGATCGTATTCCTCAAAGTCGCGATAGAAATACACGCTGTTCTCGGCCATCTCGCGCAGCGTACGCGCCCGCTCCCGCTGCGCCAGCACCACCTGCCGCAGTTCCGGCCCCTCGGCGGGGTCCACGCCCAGCTGGCCCAGGTGCCAGCCCAGCTCCAGCGCCACATGGTCGGGGTCAAGGCTCTTGATGTAGTGCTGATTCAGCCACAGCAGCTTGTCGGGGTTGATGGCCGAGGCCGACTGATTGACGTCCTCGATATCGAACAGCCGCACCAGCTCGTCCAGCGAAAAGATCTCCTGGTCCCCGTGGGCCCAGCCCAGACGCACCAGATAGTTCAGCAGCGCCTCGGGCAGGTAGCCCTCCTCGCGGAACTGCATCACCGACACCGCCCCGTGGCGCTTGGACAGCTTGGCGCCGTCCGGGCCCATGATCATCGGCAGGTGGCCGTAGCGCGGCGGCTCCACACCCAGGGCCTTGAGGATATTGATCTGGCGCGGGGTGTTGTTGAGATGGTCGTCGCCACGCACCACATGGCTGATGCCCATGTCCATGTCGTCCACCAGCACCGTGAGGTTGTAAGTCGGCGAACCATCGGAGCGGGCAATGATCAGGTCATCCAGTTCGCTGTTCTGGAACGCCACCTTGCCGCGCACCATGTCATCAACGACGGTCGCGCCCTCGTCCGGGGTGCGGAAACGGATCACCGGATCCACGCCCTCGCGCGGTTCGGTACGCGCACGGCAGCGGCCATCGTAGCGAGGCTTTTCCTTGCGCGCCTTCTGCTCCTCGCGCATCACGTCCAGCTCTTCCTTCGTGCAATAGCAGCGATAGGCGTGGCCGGAGGCCAGCAGCTGGTCGATCACCTCGCGGTACCGGTCGAAATGCTCGGTCTGGTAGAACGGGCCGTGGTCATAGGTCAGCCCCAGCCAGTTCATGCCCTCGAGGATCGCATTCACCGATTCCGCGCTGCTGCGTTCGAGATCGGTGTCCTCGATGCGCAGCACGAATTCGCCACCGTGGTGACGGGCGTACAGCCAGGAGAACAGCGCGGTGCGGGCACCGCCGATGTGCAGATAACCGGTCGGGCTGGGGGCAAAACGGGTACGAAAGGCCATGCGCGAACACTCGCTTCCGGTAGTCAAAAGGGCCGCCTAGGGTAGCAGAACGACCCGACCCCATACGCCTTTCATGGACTACACTCGAATGGAACCCCCAGCAGACCCGAATGCGGATCCAAGGAACTGCCATGAGAAGCTTCCCGTTTCCCCGAGTATCCAGCCTGGCCCTCCTGGCCGGCGGACTGGCCCTGGCCTCCGGGGCCCTTGCCGACCTCGAACGTATCGCCGCCCCGGAGGATGCCGAGGTCTATTTCATCAGCCCGCAGGACGGTGACACCGTGGAAGGCCCGGTACACGTCCAGATGGGCCTGCGTGGCATGGGCATCGCTCCGGCTGGTGTGGAGGCCGACGACACCGGTCATCATCACCTGCTCGTGAACAAACCACTGGACGAGGTTGATCTCGACGCCTCCCTGCCATTCACCGATCACAAGCACCACTTCGGAGGTGGCCAGACCGAAGGGGAAATCGAACTGGAGCCCGGGACTCACACCCTGCAGCTCCTGTTCATGGACTACCGCCATATCAGCTTCGATCCCCCACTGGTCTCCGAAGAGATCACCATCACCGTCGAATAACCGTTACGGCCACACGGGCTCCATAACGCACAAAAAAGCCCCCTCCACGCATGGAGGGGGCTTCGATGCAGGGATTCGCATCAACGCTCAGGCGCTGCGCGACCCCCCCGTGCATCACGGCAGGGCCGGGATGGTGATATCAGGCATCTCGCCGGTCAGGGCATGCATGAACGCCTCGATGTCTTCCAGCTCGTCTTCCGTGAAGTCGGTGTCCAGCATCTCCTGACCCATGATCTCAATGGCTTCCTTGAGCGTTTCCGTCTCGCCATTGTTCATGTAGGGGTAGGTCAGGGCCACGTTGCGCAACGTCGGGGTCTTGAAGGCGTACTTGTCGCGTTCCTCCCCGGTCACCAGATAGCGCCCCTTGTCCTCGGAGCCGGGCACCTGGATCCGGTGGAAATTCGAGTCGGTCAGCGCCGGGCCGCGATGACAGGCCACGCAGCCGTTGTCCGCGAACAGGGCCATGCCGCGCTTCTGCTGCTCGGTCATCGCATCCTCGTCACCCACCAGCCAGCGGTCCAGATCGGAGTTCGGCGTATTCAGGGTGCGCTGGAACGAAGCCAGGGCCTTGGCCACGTGATCGGTGTTCACGACGTTGTCGCCGTCATAGTCCGGGTACGCCGCGTCGAACATCTCGATGTACTCGGGGAACTCCTCCAGGCGCGCGATCGCCTCTTCCAGCGGCATCGCCATTTCCACGGCGTCCTGGATCGGACCCAGGGCCTGGCCTTCCAGGTCATCTTCGCGGCCGTCCCAGAACTGGGCCTCGAAGAAGCCGGAGTTCAGCACCGTCGGACTGTTGCGCTCGCCGACCTGGCCGTCGTGGCCGACCGCGCGCGGGATGCGGTCGCCCCAGCCCAGCGCCGGGTTGTGGCAGGTGGCGCAGGAGATCACGCCCGAGCTGGAGATCCGCGGCTCGAAGAACAGGAACTTGCCCAGCTCCACTTTCTCGTCGGTCAGGGAATTGTCGGCCGGGATCGGCGGCAGGGCCGGCAGCGGCTCGAACATGTCACGGTATTCGTCGTAGTCACCGGCGAACGCGGGGGCGGACAGCCCCAGGGCCACCGCAGTACAGGCCGACAGCAGCAGGCCACGGAAGATGCGGTTGTTCTGCATGGTGCACTCCTTTTTATTTTGGCGGACACATCCCCTGCCGGGGCGCGGAAGAGAATGCGTGGACTCAGTCTAAAAGAAGTGTTTGCTGTAGAAGGGCCCCTGGCAGCGTAATCCCGCTTAAAGTTGACACGGATCAACCTGTCGGCGATTTGCAGCGACGCCTCCCCCCGGTTAGAGTCCGCTCGCCTTCAGGTGCCCCGGCGTTGTAACGCCGGGGATAATCGGGAAGCCGGTGCGTGAATGAACGTTCGCAATGCCGGCACTGCCCCCGCAACGGTAGGCGGAGACAGGCGGATCCAGTGCCACTGCGGCGCATCCACGGGATGCCCGCGGGAAGGCGATCCGCCCGGGATGCCCTGCACCCCCTTCGCGAGTCCGGAGACCGGCCTGGAGGAAACCCGACGCCGCGGCGGGCGGCCGAGCGGGACGGGGCCGGCGTGTCCGCCCCCTTCCCCCTGCTCCCTTGCCCGACTGCCGGCGTCGTTTCATCCACGGCGTGCGGGGTCGCGCGCCCGGGGAGACACTGATTGCATCGCACGCCCGCGCTCGAGTCGCTTTTGCGTGCGAACAAGGCGCGGTGACCGCCGTGCAGTCATTCTGCACAAGGGAGCCGCAACGCCGTGCGCGCGCAAAAGCGGCCGAGCCCCTTCGGGGTTGGTGCCTCATGTTCCCCGGTCCTGCGTTGCGCCGCTTGCGGGTAGAACCACTACCCGCTGCACGACGCGCCTTGTCTCGGAAAACAGGAGGTACCAACGCGGGCGTGCGATGCAATCAGTGTCTCCCCAAGGGAGCATCACAACAATGAAAGCTATCCATCTCCGACCGGGGCGGCCTGCCGTGCCGGCCCTGGCTACCCTGTGCCTGGTGACGGCCACGGGCATCGCGCCGGCGCAGGCCGGTTTCGAATTCGGCGACGCGGAGGACGACCTGCAGGTCACCCTGGACCCGCTGATCCTGGGCCGCTACAGCTACGAACATGATCCGGACAACTCCAGCAGCGAATTCGATTTCCGGCGCGCCTGGCTGGACACCTCGGGCACCCTGTTTCACCCCGAACTGAGCTTTCGCCTGCAGCCGGATTTCAGCAACGGCGAGGTGTCCATGCGTGACATCTGGCTGGAATACAGCCCGGGCGAACACCTGGGCCTGCGGGCGGGCCAGTTCACCGTGCCCTTCGGTCTGGCGCGGGACATCGGCGGTCCCAACCGCCTGTTTACCGAACTGAGCATCGCCGGCAACCAGTTCGAGATTCCGGCCGGACGCGACACCGGCCTCGCCCTGCTGGGCGGCGCGGGCGACGACCGCGCCTGGGCGGTCGGGATATTCGATGGCCGCGGCCGTCTCGATCAGCGCGACGACCGGCCCTCCACCTCCGGACACCTGTTCAGCGCCCGCGGCGCCTGGGCCCCGGTGGGGTCGGTCCCGCGCGACAACACCACGGTGGGCCGGGCCGTGGAGCGCACCGTGGCCCTGGGCGCCGGCCTGCAGGCCGCCAGCCGCAACCACCTGCGCGACTGGAGCCGCGGGCAGGAAGACACGGTCGACCGTCAGCGCGCCGACTGGGTCACCGCCACCGCCGACGCGGTGGTCAAGTTCGGCCATACCTCGCTGTCGCTGGCGGCCTACCGCCGCGATGTTTCCCCCGACCGCACCGCGAGCTACCACGACCTGGGAGCCGAGCTGGAACTGGCGCAGTCGCTGCCGCTGGAGGGCCTCGAGCTCGCCGCCCGCCACGCGGTACTGCGCCACGACGCCGGCGACGATCTGGACGGGGACGAGCGCTGGCAGTGCGAATGGGGCGCCGGCCTCAACTGGTACCACCGGGGGCAGCGGCAGAAGACCCAGCTCATGTGGCTGGACCGCGACACCGACACCTCGAACTGGCAGCTGCACCTGCAGCACCAGTTCCGCTTCTGAACAAACAGGGAAAATCGCCATGAAACGGATGCCATCCACGCGCCGGCCGCTGACGGCCGGCCTGTCGCTGGTCCTGCTGCTCGCAGCGACCGGTACCGCCGGCGCGGAAGACGAGATCAGCGTGCCGATGCCGGGCCCCTGGGGCGAAGACTACGCGGAGACCCTGGACGACCCGGCCGGTGTGGACGCCACCGAGGCCTTCCAGCGCTTCCGTCAGCAGAGCATGCAGGGGACCTCGGCCACCTACCGCAGCATCGAGCAGATCCTGCGCTACGACGCGCCGTTCGCCGAGCGCCTGCCCGAGCTGGCCGAAGAGATGGCGCAGCGGGCCGCGGACGTCGACACCTGGTTCGCGCGCGAGACCCCGGCGCAGGCCGGCGAACCCGGCGCCCTGCCCGCGGCCTGGGAGGACCCGGAGTTCGCGGACTACAAGGCGTCCTACCGCGAGGCCGCCGAGCGGCTGCAGAGCAAGGTGGAGGCGGCCGACGACCTGGAGGACAAGGCCTTTCAGCTACGCGCCACCGAGGCGCTGAACGGCGTACGCCACCAGTGCCTCGCCTGCCACGACCACTACCGCCGCCGCTGAACCACGCGGAAAACGCCGAAACCGGGGCCGCCGCCCGGCGGTCCCCTTTCCGTTATCCTGACCAGGAGCCCCACCTTCGCCTGCAAGCAGGCTCCTACATCGTCGCGAACTTGTAGGACCTGCTTGCAGGCGAAAAGCCCCGTGCCCCACAACACCCACCGGAGTCATTCCTGCCTGCGGAAGACCGGGGACGAGCCGCTCAGTCCCCGTCCATGCCGCGGTAACGGCGCACATGCGCCGGGTCGTACAGCGCACTGTCGCGGAAATCGCCCGGGTCCAGCGCCGGGCCCACCAGGATCAGCGCCGAGCGCCGTGTGGTCAGGGCCTGCGCCCGTTCCGCGATATTCCCCAGCGAACCGCGCACCACGGTCTCGTCCGGCCAGCTGGCGCGAAACACGATTGCCACCGGGCAGTCGCAGCCATAGTGCGGCCGCAGGTCCTCGACCACGCTCTCGATATTGTGCAGCGACAGGTGGATCGCGAGGGTCGCCCCGGTGGCGGCAAAACTTGCCAGCCGTTCGCGCTCCGGCATGGAGGACGCCCGTCCCGGCGTGCGCGTCAGCACCACCGACTGCGCCACCTCCGGCACCGTCAGTTCCCGCCCCAGGGTCGCCGCGGCGGCGGAGAATGCCGGCACGCCGGGCGTGATGCTGTACTCGATCCCGGCCGCCTCCAGCCGGCGGATCTGCTCGCCCAGCGCGCTGTAGACCGACAGGTCGCCGGAGTGCAGGCGCGCCACGTCGTGGCCCGCCGCGTGGGCGCGTTCGATCTCCTCCATGATCGCGTCCAGCGTCAGTGGCGCGGTGTTGACCACGCGCGCCCCCTCCGGGGCATGCTCCAGCACCGCCTCCGGCACCAGCGAACCGGCATACAGGCACACCGGGCAGGCCGCGATGCGATCCCTCCCGCGCAAGGTCAGCAGATCGGCCGCACCGGGCCCCGCTCCGACAAAATGAACCGTCATCACCCCTCCTCGAAATTCCCGTCCGTCTCGTTCACCGTGCGCACCGCGACCGCGCAGCTCGCCCGCGCGGAGAGCCGCCGCCGCAGCAGCAGGCGCGCCCCGTCGCCGGCCACCGCCAGCGCCGCCGCCTCCGCCACCGAACCGACCCCGGCGGCGGCACGCGAGCGCGCCGAGTCCGTGGACAGGGCAGCGTCGCGCGCGGCCAGCGCGGCCGCCGACGCAAACACCGGTTCCAGCTCCAGGTCGCGCGCGGCCGTCCACAGCACCGGGCTGTCGCCCTTGTGCGCCGGGGCCGCCAGCTGCCGGATCGCGATCGCCTCGCCGCCCCCCGCCCGCAACACGGCGTGCGCCTCGGCCAGCACCTCGCGAACCAGTGCCTCCAGCTCGCCGGCCGTGCAGGCCGAGGCGAAGCCGACGCCGGGGGTCACCCGGACACGCGCCCCGCTCGGCGTTTCCCTCAGCCCCGGCGCAGTGACCACAGGGTCACCGGCCGCAGCGGCTGCCAGCCGGCCATGCCGCCCAGCGGCTCCGCGCGGCTGACGTTGATCCGCGTGAGCTCGCCGCCGTGGCGCTCGTGCGCCGCCGCCAGCACCGCGTCCCCTTCCACGGTCACGCTGCTGGCGACCAGCCGCCCGCCCGGGCGCAGCTGGCCGATGCAGTGCTCCACCAGCCCCGGCGTGGTCAGCCCGCCGCCGATGAAGATCGCGTCGGGTGGCGGCAGGTCTTCCAGCACCTCCGGCGCCCGCCCGTGGATGCGCCGCAGCGCCGGCACCCCCAGCGTGCTGGCGTTGCGCGCGATGCGTTCCAGACGCTCCGCGCGCGGCTCGATGGCCACGGCGGTGTTGGCCGGATCCGCCAGCATCCACTCGATACCGATGGCACCGGAGCCCGCGCCCACGTCCCACAGCTGCTCGCCGCGCCCGGGCGCCAGCAGGGCCAGCGCCACCGCCCGCACCTCGCGCTTGGTGATCTGACCGTCCTGCTCGAACTGCGCCTCCGGCCGGCCGGCGCTGGCGGCCAGCACCTGCGCCGCCGGCCCGGCCCGGCATTCCAGCGCCACCGTGTTCAGCGCCTCGATCGCGACCTCCGGCCAGGCCCCGGCGCGCGCGCGGACGACCGCCTCGCGGTCCGCGCCCAGCGACTGCAATACGGTCAGGGTGGAATCGCCGAAGCCGAGCCCGGTCAGCCAGTGCGCCAGTTCCGCCGGGGTATCCCCGTCGCGGCTCAGGACCAGCAGTCGCGCGCCGTCATGCAGCCAGGGCCGCAGCGCCTCCATCGGCCGGCCGTGCACCGACAGGCAGCGGGTCTGCTGCAGCGGCCAGCCCATGCGCGCGGCGGCCAGGCTGAACGCCGAGGGCGCCGGCCAGACGCAGGTCTGCACGACCGGAAAACGCCGCAACAGGGTCGCGCCCACCCCGAACCAGAAGGGGTCGCCACTGGCGAGCACGCACAGCGGCTGCCCGGCGCGCGCCTCGATCCAGTCCAGTGCGGTCTCCAGCGGCGACGGCCACACCAGGCGCTCCTGCCCCGGCCGCTCCGGCAGCATCTCCAGATGCCTGGCGCCGCCGATCACCGTCGCCGCCGTGTCCAGCGCCATGCGGGCATCCGGGGCCAGCCCGGCGAGCCCTTCCGCGCCCACACCGACGATGTTCAGCCATGGCGCTCGCTCCTCGTTCGTGGCTAGACTGGTCATCCTCATGAGCTCCCGTTCATCCACCGATACCGCCCCCCGGGCAGCGCGCCCGCGGCAGATCCTGCTGCTGGGCGGCACCACCGAGGCCGCGGCGCTGGAACCGCTGCTGGACGGCCACCCGCGGCTGCACGCCACCGTGTCGCTGGCCGGACGCACGCGCAAACCGGCGCCCTCGCGACTGCCGCGGCGCACGGGCGGGTTCGGCGGCGCCGAGGGCCTCGCCGCCTGGCTGCGCGACCACGCCATCGACGCCGTGGTCGACGCCACCCACCCGTTCGCGCGGCAGATGTCGGCCAATGCCGTCGCCGCCACGCGCCACGCCGGCGTACCCCTGGCCCGGCTGACCCGGCCGCCGTGGCAGGCCGGCCCCGGGGATCACTGGCTGCGCGTGTCCGACCTGGAGGCCGCCGCCCGCGCGCTCCCCGGCCTCGGCCGGCGCGTGCTCATCACCACCGGGCGCCAGCACCTCGAGGCCTTCGCGGCCGCGCCCGAGCTGGACTACGTGATCCGCACCATCGACCCGCCGGAACCGCCGCCGGCGCTGCCCCGGGTCACCTGGCTGCGGGCCCGCGGCCCGTTCAGCCTGGCCGACGAGCACCGGCTGCTGGAGACCCACGCCATCGACGTGCTGGTCACCAAGGACAGCGGCGGCGCGGCCACCGCCCCCAAGCTGCAGGCCGCGCGCGAACGCGGCATCCCGGTGGTGATGGTGGACCGGCCGCCGGACGCCCCCGGGGTGCCCCGCTTCCACGCCCCGCAGGCGGCCCTGGAGTGGCTGGAAGGCCTCCCGCGCGTTCACCGCGACTCCGCCGACTCGACATAGCGCGGGGTGTACACATGGCGCCGGCCGGAGCGGCGCTCCAGCACCCGGGTGGAGGCGGCGCCGACGATCACCAGCGTGCTCATGTTGGCCGCCGCCGGATCCACCTCGCCGAGGGTGGAAACCCGCAGCTCCTCCCGCTCGCCGCGGCCCACCGCGGTGGCCAGCACCACCAGGGTGTCCGGGCCCTGGACCTCGCGCACGATGTCCAGTGCCGCGCCCAGCTGCCACGGTCGCGCGCGCGAGATCGGGTTGTAGAAGGCCATGGCGAAGTCGGCCTCGGCCGCCAGCCGCACCCGGCGCCGGATCAGCGACCACGGCTTGAGATTGTCCGACAGCGAGATCGCGCAGAAGTCGTTGCCCAGCGGCGCCCCCAGCCGCGCCGCGGCCGCCTGCATCGCCGACACCCCGGGCAGCACCTCCACCGCCACCGCATCCCAGCGGCCCGGCTCCGCGCCCTCCAGGGCCTCGAACACCGCCGCGGCCATCGCGAACACCCCGGGATCCCCCCCGGAGACCACCGCCACGTCGCGCCCCTCGGCGGCCATGTCCAGCGCATGCGCCGCGCGCGCCAGTTCCTCGCGGTTGTCGGAGGCATGCACGCGGTGATGGGCCCCGGCCACGCGCTCCAGGTACGGCCCGTAGCCGACCAGATCGGTGGCATCCGCGAGCAGCGCGGTCACCTCCGGCGTGATCCATTCGGGGCCGGCCGGGCCGACCCCGACCACGCTCAGACGCCCGCTCATCGCCGCACCCCCTCGCCGTGGATCACGATCAGGGAGAAATACGGCGCCTCCCCGGGCGTCTCCTCGAGCGCCTCGGCCAGCGGCCGCACGCGTTCCTCGTCGAAGCTCGCGCGTTCGATGTACCAGGCGCGCGCGGTCAGCCCCAGGCGCTCCAGCACGCGGCGGATCTTCGGCAGCTGCTTGCCGAGCTTCATGATCACCGCGGCCTGCGCGGGCGCGAGCGCCGCCTCCAGTTCCGCCTCCGGCAGCGTCCCCGGCACGACGCTCAGGGTGTCGTCGCGCATCACCAGCGGCGCCGGCAGTTGCGCCGCCGCGGCGATCGGCGAGATCACCCCGGGCACCACCTCGCTGCGAAAGCGCTCGCGCAGGCGCAGGTGCACGTGCATGAACGAACCGTAGAAATACGGATCGCCCTCGTTGAGCACGCAGACCGAACGGCCGGCCTCCAGATGGGCCGCCAGGCGTTCGGCGCACTGGTCGAAGAACGCCTCGATGCGGCTGCGGTAGCTCTCCTCCTGGTGGGCGATCTCGTTGGTCACCGGATACTCCAGCGCCTCCTCGATCTGCCCGGGACCGATGTGCGCATCCGCGATGCGCCGCGCCTGCCCGGTGGTCCCGCGCTTGCAGAAATACGCCACCACCGGCGCCTCGGCGATGCGCCGCGCGGCGCGGAAGGTCATCAGTTCGGGGTCCCCGGGGCCGGTGCCGACCCCGCAGAGCACCCCGGGTTCGATCGTTCCGGGTTCGACCGTTCCGGGCCCGCTCGTGTCCGCCGCACTCATGCCGGCTCCCTCCCCAGACCGTTGACCGCCCCGGCAGTGATCGCGCTGCCGCCGCGGCGCCCGGCCACGGTCAGGTATTGCAGCCCGAACGGGTTGTCCGCCAGCGCCTGTTTGCTCTCCACCGCGCCGACGAAGCCCACCGGGATGCCGATCACCGCCGCCGGGCGCGGCGCGCCGTCGCGCAGCATCTCCAGCAGGCGGAACAGCGCGGTGGGCGCATTGCCGATGGCCACCACGGCGCCGGCCAGTTCGGGACGCCACAGCTCCATCGCCGCCGCGCTGCGGGTGTTGTCCAGTTCGCGCGCCAGCTCCGGCACGCGCGCATCGCGCAGGGTGCAGCGCACCGGGTTGTCCGCCGGCAGGCGCGCGCGGGTGATGCCGTGGGCCACCATCTCGCTGTCGCACAGCACCGGGGCCCCGGCCTCCAGCGCCTGCCGGATCGCGCTGCCGGCACCCGGCGAGAAGCGGATGTCCTGCGCCAGGTCGGGCATGCCGCAGCTGTGGATCATGCGTTCCACCGCCGCCACAAGATCCGCCGGGAAGCGCTCCAGGTCCGCCTCGGCGCGGATGATCGCGAACGACTCCGCATAGATCGCCTTCCCGTCGCGCTCGTAGCGCCAGGCCTCAGTCTCCGTCACGTTCATCCTCCTCGCACAGCGCCGCGTCCACCGCGGCATTCCAGGCCTCGGGCCCGATCCGTTCCAGCATGGTCTGCAAATCCTCTCCAGCATTGCGCTGACGGGCGAACGCCCGCTCCAGCGCCGCGATCCGGGCGCGCGCCTCGGCCGGGGCCAGCCCGCTCCATTCAAGGGCCGCACCGGGCCGCGAGCGCAGCACCACGGCATGTCCGTCCGGCCGCGCGATCCACTCCAGCACCCCGCCATCCGTCCGCGGCGGCGCCGCGCAGCGCTTGTCGCAGGCGGAGACCTGCAGCCGCACCCCGCTCGCGGCCAGGGTCGGCATGCGCTGTACCAGCGCGGCGGCCTCGCTGCGCGCGGCGATGTGCGCCGAGGCGCAGCCCGGCTGCCCCACACAGGCATCCGCCGCCAGGCGCCGGTCGGCCGGCTCGGTCACCGCACCCAGTTCCCAAAGCAGTTGCTGCAGCTCCGGGGCGGCATCCGCGGCCACGCCGGTCACCAGCAGCGCCCGCCACGGCGTCAGGCGCAGGCCGCCGCCGCGCGGCTCCAGCCACGCGGCCAGACTCTCCAGCCGGTCGGCGTCGATCACGCCGAACGGGAAGACCGCCCCCACCCAGGCCCCGCCGGCCGCCACCCCGAGCCAGTCCCCGGCGCGCACCGGCGTGTCGGCGTTGGCAACCGCCCCCGGCGTCTCCCCCTCCGCGCCCGGCAGGCGCAGCGCCTCGCTCCCGGGCATGTCCAGCGCGTCGCGCAGCCGCCCCGGCGGCGGATCCAGCGCGGCGCGCTGCGCGAGGAACGCACGCAGGGTGCGCACCACCGCCGCCGGGGCATGCTGAGCCGAGACCTCGCCGAGCGGGGTCGCCGTGGCCGCGGTGCCTCCGGCCGCCAGGCGGAAACGAGACCCCGCGCCGGCGAGCGGATCCAGACGCAGATCCGCCGGCACCCCGCGCAGCGAGGCACGCCCGCCTCCGTCGACCACCACGCCCACCTTGGCCGGCAGACCCCGCAGCGCGGGCGCGTCGACGATCGCGGCGCTCACCGCGCGCGCCAGGGCCAGCACGTCCACCGCCTCCGGATCGAGGTCCGGCACCGGCGCCGCCAGCACGTTGCGCCGGGCCTCGCGCTCCGCCTGGGCATCCACCAGTCCGGTGGGGGCCAGGGCCGCGCGCGCCGCGTCCAGGTCGCCGGCCGCCACGCCGCGCAGCTGCAGGTTGCCGCGCAGGGTCAGTTCCAGTTCGCCGTTGCCCAGCCGCCGCGCGGTGTCCGCCAGCACCCGCGCCGCGGCCGCCCCCAGCCCCCCGATCGGGTGGCGCAGGCGCAGCAGATAGCCGTCCCCGGTGGCCATCGGCGCCGCCACCCCGGGGCAGGCCCCGCGCACCCGCGGCGGCTGCGGCGCCGCCGGACGGTTCATGAGCGCAGCCTCCGGCTGTGGGCCAGCAGATACCAGGCCCCGCCGGCGACCAGTACACAGGCGGCGGCCAGCACCGCGAAGGTCGTGGTCCAGGCGACCGCGCTGACCCCCAGCAGGCCGTGGCGGAATCCCTCGATCACGTAGTAGAGCGGGTTCAGCTGCGCGATCCCCTGCCAGGGATCGGCCAGGCGCTCCACCGGATAGAACAGCCCGCCGAGATAGATCAGCGGGGTCAGCACGAAGGTGCTGATCACCGAGGTGTGGTCGAAGCTGCGCGCGTACAGGCCGTTGATCAGGCCCGCCAGCGAGAACAGCACCGCGGTCAGCAGCGCGATCCCCAGCACCGCCCCGGCGTGGTGCAGCTGCAGATCGCTGAACGGCAGTGCCACCGCCAGCACCAGCGTCCCGGCCAGCAGCCCGCGCAGCACCCCGGCGGTGGCAAACCCGGCCACCACCAGCCACGCCGGCATCGGCGCCACCAGGATCTCCTCGATGTGGCGCTGCAGGCGCGCGCCGAACAGCGCGAGGCTGCTGTTGCCGTAGGCGTTGGTGACCACCGCCAGCATCACCAGGCCCGGCAGGATGAAGTCGGCATAGGGCACGCCGCCCAGGGTGCCGATCTCGCGCCCCACCAGATGCCCCAGCACCGCGAGAAACAGCACCGCGGTCACCAGCGACGGCAGCAGGTTCTGCACCCAGCCGCGCAGGAAGCGGCGCACCTGCTTCACCACCAGCCCGCGCCAGGCGTACCAGTACAAGGCGGCGTTGTGCATCGGGCTCATGCCGCGCCCTCCCCGCCGCGCTCGCGCAGCAGTTCGAGAAAGCGGGTCTCCAGCCGGTTGCCCTTCTCGCGCAGCCCGGCGATACGCACCCCGGCGGCGGTCAGTTCGGCGAACACCGGGTTCAGCTCGGTGCCGCGCGGCACGTCCACCTCCAGGGTGTGCGCATCCACCGGACGCAGGGTGCCGGCGGACAGCGCGAGCTCCCCGGGCCGCGCCAGCGGCTCGGCCAGTTCCACCACCAGGGTCTGGAAGCGCAGCCCGCGCAGCAGCTCGCCGGTGCCGCCGCGGGCAATGATGCGCCCGCCATCGATGATGGCCAGCTCGCGGCACAGGCGCTCGGCCTCCTCCAGATAATGCGTGGTCAGCAGGATGGTCACGCCGTCCGCGTTCAGTTCCTGCAGCAGGGTCCAGAGGTCGTGGCGGGCCTCCAGGTCGACGCCGGCGGTGGGTTCGTCCAGCACCAGCAGGCGCGGCTGGTGCACCAGCGCGCGCGCCAGCAGCAGGCGCCGCTTGAAGCCCCCGGACAGCCCCCAGGCGGTCTGCCGGCGGCGGTCGGCCAGCCCCAGGCGCTCGCACAGTTCGTCGGTGCGGCGGCGCGCCTGGCGCGGCGACAGCCCGTAGTAGGCGCCCTGGGTCTCGATGATCTCGCCCACCGGCTCGAAGCTGTTGAAATTGACCTCCTGCGGCACCAGACCGACCAGACGCCGCGCCGCCACCGGCTCGCGCGCGACGTCATGGCCGAAGATCCGCACCGTGCCACCCTCCAGACGCAGCAGCGAGGTCAGCAGCCCGATCAGGGTGGTCTTGCCAGCGCCATTCGGCCCCAGCAGGCCGAAGAACGCCCCCGGCTCGACGTGCAGGCTGACCCCGTCCAGGCCGACCCGGCCACCGCGATAGCGCTTGGCGAGGTCGTCGATGGCGATGGCCGGGGCGGTCATGGCGTCACCTCCGGGGCATCTGCGCCGTCACCGGCCGTCCCCACCACCCGGCCCTGGCGATCCACCGCGACCACCTCCAGCGTGGTATCGGGCAGCTGATAACTGCGCGCCTGCTCCAGGGCCAGCGCCGCGATGCGGTCCCCCAGTGCCACGCCGGCCTCCTGACAGGCGGCGAGGGCCTCGATGCTGGTGTTGCACCCGCGGATCCGCCGTGCCAGCGCGGCATCCGCCCCGGCGGCCGCGGCGGTGGCGGCGATGAAATCCAGGTCGATCGAGCTGCTGCGGCTGTGGGTATCCGGGTGTCCGGCGGCGAACTTGCCCAGCTTGGCGAAGCCCGCCACCAGCGCGACGCGCGGCAGCGGCTGGCGCCGCAGGTATTTGAGCGCCGCGCCGAAGAAATCGCCCATCTCCACCAGCCCCATCTCGTCCAGCCCGTAGCGCTCGCGCGCGACGCGTTCGCTGGTGCCGCCGGTGCAGCAGGCGACCTGCGGCAGGCCGTTGGCCCGCGCCACGTCGATGGCCTGGTGGATGGAGGCGATGTAGGCGGAACAGGAGAAGGGCCGCACGATGCCGGTTGTGCCGAGGATGGAGATGCCGCCGAGGATGCCGAGGCGCGGATTCATGGTGCGCCGGGCGATGCGTTCGCCGCCATCCACGCCGAGCGTGACCCGGAACCCGCCCGCATGGCCCAGCTCGCGGGCCAGGCGTTCGAGGTGGTCGGTGATCATCCGCCGCGGCACCGGGTTGATCGCCGGTTCCCCCGGCGCCAGCACCAGACCGCTGCGGGTCACCGTGCCCACCCCGGGTCCGGCGACGAAGGTCACCCCCGCGTCCGGCCGCGGCTCCACCCGCGCCCGGATCCGGGCGCCGTGGGTGGCATCGGGATCGTCGCCGGCGTCCTTGATGACCGCCGCCTCGGCACCGCCCGGAACCCGCTCCAGCGCCGCCAGCGCCAGGCTGACCACCCGGCCACGCGGCAGCACCACCTCCTCGCTCGTGGTCGCGCCGCCACCCAGCGCCAGCCGCGCCGCCCCCAGGGCCGCCGCGGTCGCGCTGGTGCCGGTGGTCAGGCCGGTGCGCAGCGGTGCGGTGCCGTCACGGCTCTCCGCGCGCATCGCTCCGGGTTGCGCGCCCGGCTCGGGTACGGGTTCAACCATGGATCCCGTCAACCGCGCCGAGGTCCATCGCGGGCGCCCCGGAACCATCGCCGGTCAGCCGGGCACGTTCGCCCACCACGTCGCCCACGATCAGCAGGCTGGGCGACTCCAGCGCGAGCGCCGCGGTGCGCCCGGGCAGGTCCCCCAGGGTGCCGGCGACCACGCGCTGTCCCGGCCGGGTCCCGTGCTCGACGATGGCGGCGGGCCGCGTGGCCGGGGCGCCGGCGGCGACCAGCCCGGCACAGATCTCCGCCAGCGGGTTCAGCCCCATGTAGATCACCACCGTCTGCCGCGGGGCGGCCAGCGCCTCCCAGTCCAGCTCGGTACTGCCATTGCGCCGGTGCGCGGTCACGAACTGGCAGCGATGGGCATGATCGCGGTGGGTCAGCGGGATGCCGGCGAACGCCGCGCAGCCACCAGCCGCGCTGATGCCGGGGATGACCCGCACCGGGATGCCGGCCGCCGCCAGCGCCGCCGCCTCCTCGCCACCACGGCCGAAGACATACGGGTCCCCGCCCTTCAGTCGCACCACGTAACGCCCCTCGCGGGCGCGCTCGATCATCAGCGCGTTCAGCTCCTCCTGGCGCAGGCTGTGGTTGGAGCGCGCCTTGCCCACATAGCAGCGTTCGGCGCCGGGGTTGGCCATCGCGAGGATCGCCTCGGGGATCAGGCGGTCGTGCAGCAGCACCTCGGCATCGCGCAGCGCCGCGGCCGCGTCCAGCGTCAGCAGCCCGGGATCACCCGGCCCGGCGCCGACCAGATCTACGCGGCCGGCGGCCGGCGTGCTGTCCGCGAATGCCCGGCTCATGACGCAAACAGGGCCGCGGCCGCCTCCGGATTGGAGGGGAACCAGGCGTGCAGATAGGTGGCGGTCAGCCGGCCGTCGCGGTAGACCGCCTCGCCGGTGGAACCGGCGCCGCGGGCACGGGTGCAGTGCGCGACGGGTTCCACCCCGACCTCGGCCCGGGTGTGGTGGAAGGTGTGGCCGCGCAGCTCGCCCTCCGGCAGCGGCGCGGCCTGCAGCCCGAGGCCCTGCAGCTTGTCCTCCAGACGCGCATGCCCCGGCAGCAGACCGGCCATGGGCGCGGCATGGCCGTCGCGGTCCGCCAGCTCTTCCAGCAGATAGAGGAAGCCGCCGCACTCGGCCAGGATCGGCCGGCCGGCCGCGTGATGCGCGGCCAGGTCCGCCTTCAGGCCGGTGTGGGCCGCCAGTGCCTCCAGGTGCAGCTCGGGATAGCCGCCGGGCAGCCACACCGCATCCACCTCGGGCAGGCGATCGCCGGCCACCGGGGAGAAGAACTCCAGCCGCGCGCCCTGTGCGCGCAGGAACTCGAGGTTGCCCGGATAGGTGAAGGCGAACGCCGCGTCGCGGGCGATGCCGATGCGCAGCCCGTCCAGCCGCGTGGCCCGTTCGGTCCCGGAGTGCGAGTCGGGCTCCGCCCCCGCGTCCGGACCGGGGGCGAACGCCACCGGCGCCGGCAGCTCGGTCACCCCGGCCTCGGCGATCGCCTGCGCGGCGGCCTCCAGACGGGCGTCCAGGTCCGCGACCTCGCCGGCCTGCACCAGCCCGAGGTGGCGGTCGGGCACGCTCAGGGCCTCGTTGCGCTGGATCGCGCCGAAGAAATGCACGCCATCCGGGGTGGCATCGCGCAGCATGCGTCCGTGTCCCGGGCTGCCGGTGCGGTTGGCGATCACCCCGGCCAGCGGCATCTCCGGGCGCCAGGTCGCCAGCCCGTGCACGATGGCGCCGAAGGTCTGGGCCATGCCGCCGGCATCCACCAGCGCCAGCACCGGCAGGCCGAAGGCCACCGCCAGATCGGCACCCGAAGGGTCGCCGTCGAACAGGCCCATGGAGCCCTCGACCAGGATCAGGTCCGCATCCTGTGCGGCGGCATGCAGCTTCGCCCGGCAGGCCGCCTCGCCCACCATCCACAGATGCAGCGGATCCACCGGATACCCGGAGGCCTGCTCCAGGATCATCGGGTCGAGGAAATCCGGGCCGGTCTTGAACACCCGCACCCGGCGCCCCTGGTTGCGGTGGTAACGCGCGATCGCGGCGGTGACCGTGGTCTTGCCCTGCCCCGAGGCCGGCGCCGCCACGAACGCGGCCGGACAGCTCACCGGGGCATTCATGCCGACACCTCCACCTGCAGGCCGGCCACCTGCCGGATCCGACGCCGGCCCGGTCGAAGACCGCGCGCGGTCAGGCCTCGCTCGCGGGAGGCGCCGTATCCGGCGGCGCATCCTCGAAGATGCGCCCGCCTTCCAGTGTCAGGCCGACGCTGCGCAGCTCCACGGCATCCCCCGTGGCATCGCGCCCCGTGGCATCGCACGCTTCGTGCGTGTACAGCACCCAGTGATCCTCCGGGTCCCGCCGGTAGAGCTCCACCGCGCCGCTGGCCGGGTCGATCATCAGGTATTCCTGCAGCGAGGCCAGGGAACGGTAGGCGGCGAACTTCGCCCCGCGGTCGAAGGCCTCGGTCGACGGCGACAGGACCTCCACCACCAGCAGCGGGGCCTGCTTGTACTGCTCGCGCCCCCGGTCCTGCGGATCGCAGGTCACCATCACGTCCGGATAGAAGAAGGCATCGGCCGCTTCCACCCGCAGCTTCATGTCCGCGATGAAGGTCCGGCAGGGTCCGCCGCGCAGGTGTTCGCGCAGGGCTGAAGCCACATTGAGCGAGATCGTCACGTGCCGATCCGAGGCCCCGCCCATCGCAAAGACCTCGCCGGCCACGAACTCGTGCTTCTCCGGCTGTTCGGCCTCCCACGCCAGAAAGGCGTCGGCATCCATCTGTGCGGGTTGCGGGTTGCCCATGCTGGAGTCTCCGGTTCGGGCCGTCATCCCCCTGATAGTAGCGCAGCGCCATGGCTGCCCGCAGCGTCCGCCGTGTCACAGCTCGATCCCCTTCTGCGCCTTGATGCCGGCCTGGAAGGCGTGCTTGACGACCTGCAGTTCGGTCACCGTGTCGGCGGCGTCGATCAGGCCCTGCGGGGCTGCGCGGCCGGTGGTGATCACGTGCTGCATCTCGGGGCGCGCGGTAAGGTCCCGCACCACCTCGTCGACATCCAGATAGCCGTACTTCAGCGCGATGTGCAGCTCGTCCAGCAGCACCAGGTCGATGCCCGGATCGGTCAGCATGTCGCGGGCGTGGGCCCAGGCCTCGCGCGCGGCCTCGCCATCCTTGTCGCGGTCCTGGGTCTCCCAGGTGTAGCCCTCGCCCATCACGTGATACTGCACGTTGTCCTGGCGCTTGAAGAAGGCCTCCTCGCCGGTGGCAAAACGGCCCTTGATGAACTGCACGATGCCCACCTGCATGTCGTGGCCCAGCGCGCGCGCCGCCATGCCGAAGCCGGAGGAGCTCTTGCCCTTGCCGTTGCCGGTCAGCACCAGGAACACACCGCGTTCCTCCTGCGCCTCGGCGATCTTGCGGTCCACCACTTCCTTCTTGCGCGCCATGCGCTCGGCGTGGCGGCGCGCGCGTTCGTCCTGTTCACTCATGGTCCTGTTCCTCGATTCGGTTTGCGGCCATCGGGCGGCCGGCTCGGGTGTGCTCAGTCGCCACCCTCGATCAGCAGCATGCGGCCGGTCTCCGGGTCGCGGTAGACCTGGCCCATGGATTCGAAGCCGGAGCCGGTCTCGCCGGCGCCGTCGGGCAGTTCGGGAACCTCCTCGCCGGCCTCGACCTCCACGCCACCGGCTTCCTGCTGTTCCAGCCCGTCGTCGGCGGCCACCAGGGCCACGATCAGGCCGACCGCGAACACCAGCATGATGTCCGCAAGGTTGGCCAGCGGCCCCATGGGTTCCTCGTCCGGGGCATCGAACCGGCTGGCACGGTAGTGCGGGACCCTCATGCCGCCTCCATGCGTTCCATCGCGCCGTCATACCAGCGCCGGCGCAGGCGGCCGAGCAGGAAGCCGAGGATACCGATCAGCAGCCCCAGGACCGTGGTGTTGAAGGCCACGGTCACCGCCTGCGCCAGTACGTCGAGTTCGCCCCGGCCCATGGCCGCCAGCCCCGGTCCCAGCGGGATCAGCGTCCCCATCAGCCCCAGCATCGGGCCGATGCGTGCCAGCAGGTCGGCACGGTCGATGCGCCGCCGCGCCAGGAACGCCAGCCGCTCGGCATTGCCGCTGACCTCCAGGCGCCGCACCCCGCCGGTGCGCTCGCCCACGGCCTGTCCCAGCTCCCAGACGGCCACCGCGACCAGCACCAGCAGGCCGATGATCACCGGCTCCAGCAGCCAGCTCACCACCGTGTCCATCAGTTCCATCGTGATCGAGAACGACATTCGCGTTACCTCATCAATTTTTGTTCAGCGCTTTCTTAACGGCGCCGGCCGGCGACGATGCCCCCGAGCAGCAGCACGAACAGGGCCCCGGAGACCAGCCAGGGGATCCACGGCATGGCGCGCGCCTCGCCCGATTCGCGGCCGTCCTCGGCCTCCGCCGCCTCGGCCTCGGCCGGCTCCGGGGCCTCCTGCATCTCGCGGGCATCCGGCTGTTCCAGCGGCTGGATCTCGGCCATGCGCGCCGGGTCGGTCTCGGCGGGCTCGCGTTCGATCTGCGCGGCCTCGCGCACGGCCTCGAAGGCCTCGGCCAGTTCCGCGTCGTCCAGGCGTTCGGCGACTTCGTCGAGCACGGGATGATCCGGCCGCGTATGACCGCTGCCGGGCAGGCCGTGCTCGACCACCAGTTCGGCGAAGTCCTCGGACAGCGCCTGCAGGACCTCGGGGTCGGCATCCCAGAACTCGCGGCTCGCGGCCACCAGCAGCGTGGCCTGCATGTGCGTCTTCACGTGCACCTTGTGGCCGTCTTCCAGGAACTCGTCGAGCCCCAGGTCGTGCCGGTCCTGCAGGTAG
Organism: Thioalkalivibrio sp. ALE21; assembly: GCF_003208255.1. Classification (NCBI taxonomy): domain Bacteria; kingdom Pseudomonadati; phylum Pseudomonadota; class Gammaproteobacteria; order Chromatiales; family Ectothiorhodospiraceae; genus Thioalkalivibrio; species Thioalkalivibrio sp. ALE21. The sequence goes on along the minus strand of NZ_QKMA01000001.1, from coordinate 239,605 downwards.
ACGTCGTGCACGTGGTCCCAGGCTTCGGAACCGATCACGTGGGGACTGGTCACCTGCCAGCCCCACAGGTTGTTGACGAAATCGGCGGTGAAGGTCCGCGCCCCGGCATAGCCGTGATCCATCAGCGGCTCGATCCACTGCGGGTTCAGATTCTGCCCGTGCAGCTCGGTCATCAGCGCACGCTGCAGGCTCTCCACGCGCGGGTTGTCGGGGTCGGCATGCTGCAGGATGCGATTGTCCGGCGGGGTTCCGCGGGCGTGTTCCACCGCGGCCGACAGACCGCCCTGGAAGTCGAAGCCGTCGTCGTTGTCCAGCAGGCCGTAGAGATGGCTGGCGCGTCCCAGATAGGTGCGGCCCACGCCTTCCAGACGCGCATCGAAGGCCTCGTGAGCGGGCTCGCCGCGGGTCCCGGCGCCATACGCATGCCCCATGCGCCGGGCATAGGCGTCGGCCAGCTCCGCGCGATCCTCCCAGGCCCCGGAGCGGTCGGCCAGACGGTTCACCCCGGCGCCATAGGCCCCCGGCGCGGTGCCGAACACCCGCAGCGCCGCCTGGCGGCCGGCCTCGACCGCCTCCACGCCATCGGATTTCAGCGCCCGGGTATCGGCTACCCACTGGCTCGCCACGTCGTTGCGCTCCAGCGGCTCCCGGCCCGGATCCCTCAGGTCCTCGCCCAGGGGTTTCAGGGCCACGTCCAGCGCTTCGTCCAGGTGGGGATATTCGGCGCGGATGGTCTTCGACGAGCCGTCCAGGGCCAGGCGCGCGGCCTGGTCCAGCCAGACCAGCTGATCCTCGTAGAGGTCGCGGAACAGGCCCGAGGTGGTGAACAGGGCATCCCGCCGACGCTCACGATCGGCCTCGTCGAGATCCATCAGCTTCAGGCCCTCGACGATCCCGCGGCTGTTCCACTCGGGCTCGACCCCCAGCATGTCGAGTCCGAAGGCCACCATCACGCCTTCGTCGCGCACGGTGTCGGAGGCCCACAGCACCACGGCCTCGCTGCCTTCGGCCTCGGGGTCGCCCTGCTCGCGGGCATCCGCGGCCAGGTCCTGGCCCAGGCTCCAGGCGATGCGGGTGGGCACCAGATCGGAGGACAGGGCGTGGAAATTGCGCCCGGTGGGCAGGACATCCGGGGTGCGTACCGGATCGTTGCCGCGGCTCGGCGGCACGAAACGGCCCTCGAGCCCCGCCAGCAGGTTCGCTCCCTCATTGGCGGGCGAACCCTCCAGGGCCTCGCGCATCGCCGCGTCCGGCTCCGCGTCGCCGGCCATGGAGTCGAGCATGGTGTCCACGGCCTCGCCATCCCAGTCGCGGGCCAGCACATGCAGCCCGAGGGGCATGTGCTCCTCCTGCATGTCGGTCACCCAGTGACCGATGTCGTGGACCATCAGCTCCTCGTCGAGATCGGCCAGACCGGCCTCGTGGTCCTCTTCATGACCATTCCCGGCCCCGTGTTCGTGCGCGTGCTCATGCTCGTGCGCGTGTTTCCCGTCATATCCCTCGGCATGATCCTCGTGCCGATCGTGCTCGTGCTCGTGCTCGTGCTCGTGCTCCCGATCGTGTTCCTTGCCCCTTTCACCGGAGTGGTCATGGTTGTGGTGGTCATCACCCTCGTGAGCATGTTCCTCGTCATGGTCGTGGTCATGGGCGTCCATCGCCTCCTCGATGGTCTCGCTCAGACCAAGCTCCTCGATACGGGCCAGCAGCGTCTCCGCGGCACGGGCCTGAGTCGGAGAATTCGGATCGGTGCTGGCCTCATAGCTTTCGACCAGCTGGCGCAGTTCCAGCAGGTCGTCGTAGAGCTCGGTGGTCGCCAGCGCCGGCGTCAGATGGCTGATGATCACGCCCTGGGCGCGACGCTTGGCCTGGATGCCCTCGCCCACGCCATCGACGATGTAGGGATACAGCACCGGCAACGGGCCGCCGAGGAGTTCCGGATAGTCGTCCGGGGCCAGCCCGGCGCGGCGCCGCGGCAGGAATTCGCGGGTGGAGTGGCGCCCCATGTAGACCAGCGCATCCGCCTCGAAATGGTCGCGCAGCCAGTGGTAGAAGCCCACGTACTGATGGGTGGGCGGGAACGTGGTGTTGGCGTGCAGCAGCCGCTCGCTGACCTCCCAGCCCCGCGGCGGCTGCGGGCCGATGAATACGTTGCCGTATTCGATCCCGGGGAAATGCATCGCCCCGTCGTGGGTCATGGCCTCGCCCGGGGGTTCGCCCCAGCCGCTCAGGCCCGGGATGCCGGTGCGCGTGAGGGCGTCGCGCAGGGATTCCGCCCGGGCCAGATCGCCACCGCCGTCCAGCAGCGCCTCCCACTCGCGCTCCAGCTGGTCGATCAGTGACTGCGCACGCTCCTGTGCATCGTGCGAGTGGTTCTGCACCATGTGGCGCAGGTCGCCGATGCCGTTCTCCAGCGCGCGCTCGGCGGCGTCGGTCGCGCCCAGTTCGCGGGCCTTGAGCAGCCGCTCGTGCAGATAGCCCACCGGACCGTGCACCAGTTCGGCCTGTACGGTCTCCGGCAGGGTCTCGAAATAAGACCGATAGGTCTCCGCATCCAGGCTGGCCACGCGGCCGGCGATGTCGGCGGCCGCGTCGGCATGCTCGGGCAGGTTGACGCCGCGGTCCTGGATGTCGTCCAGCAGGGCTTCTGCATCTTCCGGGTGATCCCCGGTGTCGTAGCCCGCGTCGCGCAGCAGATCCAGGGTCTCCAGCAGCGACTCGGGGACATCCAGCTTGTCGGCGCCGATGTTGTGGCGCCCCGGCGGATGGTTGTAGTAGACGATGGCCACGCGCTTGTCGGCGTTGGAGCGCTCGCGCAGGCGCTGCCAGCGGGCCATGCGTTCGGCCACCGCGTCGACCCGTTCCCGGATCGGCTCGGAGAGCATCAGGCGCACGCCGGTGCGGTCGTCGATCTCGGGCTCGCCGGCGGCGGCCAGCACCGTGGGCTGGCTCACGCCCTGCAGTTCGGGCATGGCCACCTGGTAGTGGATGCTGTCCCAGGGGATGCCGTCATGCGCGACCCGCCATTCGTCCTCGCTCCGCGAGGCCAGGCGCAGCCCCTTGACCACCGGCACGTCCAGTTCGCCCAGCGCCCCGGCAACCGCCTCGCGGTTACCGCCGCCCCCGATCACGAAGTCCTGCAGGGAGACGATGCCGGCGAGATCGGCGGGTGCCGCCGACTGCGCCAGGTCCTCCACCGCCTGCCGGCTGGCACCGCCCCAGCGCGCCAGCACGCCGAAGCACTGCAGATCGCGCGATTCCAGCGCGTCGCAGGCGGCGTCCAGCAGCGCACGGTCCCCCGGCCGGTCGCCGGTGTCCAGGTCCAGCAGGGCCACCGCCGGGCGTTCATCCAGATCCATTGCTGCGGCGGCGTCCACCGCGTGGCCATCGTGGTAGAAGCGGATGGTCTCGCGCGGATCGGGCTGCGGCACGTCGATGTCGTGGCCGGCCTCGGCGGCCAGCCAGCGCATCAGGCCCTCCATGCTCTCCGGCGTACGCCCCTGGTAATACGCCCGGCCGGTGAGCCAGCCGGCCTGTTCGGGAAACGCCTGTCGCTGTTCCCGCAGGTGTTCGCGCGGATCCTCGTCGGCATCCGGGTTCTCCGCCAGCTCGGTCCGTTCGTCGTCTTCCAGACCGGCCAGCGGCTGCTCGCCGTCCAGGCGCGACAGAGCCGTCAGCTGCCGGTCGCTGTTGATCGCCAGCAGCGGGATTTCGGCATTCGGGCCGCGCTCGCGCAGCAGCCGCGTCAGGCGGCCGACCTCGTCGCCCAGCACCGCCGCCACCAGCACGGCGTCCGCGTCCTCCCACAACGCGGTGACCTCGGAGTCATCCTTGTCGGCCAGCTGCTCCGGGGTGCGCAGGCGCACGTCGGATTCGGGGAAGGCCTCGAGGAAACGATGCGCCCCGGCCGTGACCTCGGCGGCGGAGCGATCCGAGACGATACCGAGGATATGCGGGGCCGGTTCCGTGTCCGCCGCCGGAACCCCCGGCAGCAGCAGCGCCAGCAACAGGGGGTAGCGTTTTTTCCATGTACTCATCATTCAACACCCGGATACGTGCACACACTGCCGCCGGGACACTCGAGGCGTCCCGACGGAGCGTGAAGAAAAGGAGATCGGCCGCGGGTCGCGTCAGCGTCGCGGCACTGTTGTCGATCGGGGCCTTCGCGGATCCGCCGTCACGGCGCCGCGGGCAGATTCAGCCGCCGGAGGCCTCGCGCCGAGCGGCGGGCTGCCACAGGACCTCGGAACCGTTCTCGTGGCGCGCCAGCACCCGGCACAGCACGAACAGCAGATCCGACAGGCGGTTGAGGTAGGCCAGCGAGCTGGGCCGCAGGGCCTCGTGGTGATTGACCGCGACCAGCCGCCGCTCGGCGCGGCGGCAGACGGTGCGGGCAATATGGCAATCCGCGGTGGCCGGGCCGCCCCCCGGGAGGATGAACTCCTCCAGCGGCGGCAGCTCGTCATTGAAGCCCTCGAGCTCGACATCGAGGCGCTCCACCGACGCCTCCGGCAGCGCCTGATGCCCCGGCACCGCCAGCTCCGCGCCCAGGTCGAACAGCTCATGCTGGATCAGCGACAGCGAACGCCGTACGTCCTCGGGCAGCTCGTGCACCAGCACCCGCCCGATCACGCTGTTCAGCTCGTCCACATCACCAAAGGCCTCGACGCGATGCGAGTCCTTGTCCACGCGCGAGCCGTCGCCCAGGCCGGTACGCCCCTCGTCACCCGTGCGGGTCGCGATCTTCGACAGTCGATTGCCCATGACCTTACCTCTGCTGCTGATAACGCAGTTTCACGAACGCACCCATGCCGGGGTTGTTGTAGCCACCCTGGGTCTCGTAATCCCGATCGAAGACGTTGGTGAGGGAGCCCTCGACCGTCCATTCGGGGTCGAGGGCATACGCCGCGCGCAGGTTCATGGTGCCGTAGCCCGAGAGCCGGCTTGGTTCACCCGTAAAATCGTATTCATAGCTTCGGCTCCGGGCGAGGACCGTACCACCCACGGAGAAATCGCCGATCTGGCGGTCCAGATCGAAGCGGGCGGAAACCGGGGCCCGACGCGCGAGTTCATCTCCGGAATCCCGGTCCTCGGCGTCCAGCAGGGTCAACGACACCCGCGAATTCCACGGCCCGAGGTCATGGCCACCCTCGACTTCCAACCCGCGAATCCGCGCCTCGTCGACATTTTCGCGCACCGGGAACCCGGTAATGAGGTCATCCACTCGCGTCTCGAACACCGCGACGTCGACATACGCGAGACTCGCCGAGTACCTCGCCCCGAGTTCAAACGTTTCCGATTCCTCCGGCTCGAGGTCGGGATTCCCGCGAAAACTCATCGGGCCGGACGAAGGCCAGTAAAGATCGTTGAATGTGGGCGCCTTGAAGGCGGTACCGTAGGAAGCACGGAGACGCAGCGCATCTGTAGCCTGCATACCCCAGGCGACCTGCCCGGTGGTTTTGTCACCGAACTGCTCGTTGTCGTCGTAGCGCAGCGAGCCTTCCAGATCGTGGTTGCCGAGTTCGGTGCGCACGACCGAATAGACACCCACGTTATAACGTGAGTCTTCGTCGTAATCGGCGGTACTGTCGACACGGTCCTCGTAGGCATCCACCCCGGCGATCAGGTCGGTTCGCTCCCCCAGGCGGACATCGTTGCGCCAGGTCAGCTGATCCCGCCGAGTGTCGAATTGATCGACACTTCCCCCGGACACGCCGCCTTCCGTCACCCGGTCACCTTCATCCCGTGACTGGGCAAGCGTGAATTCTGTATCCCAGCGGTCGGTTAGCGGAACACGAATGCCGGCCCGGAGAGCGGCGTGCACAAAGTCCGTATAAGCTTGATCGTATGGAACCCCCGTGCCGGGCTCGTCTGCATCGTATTCCGAGCGGCCTTCGGAATAGAGGACATTGCCGAAAAGTTCGATCCCGTTGTCGAGGCGGTGGGCAACCTTGCCGGCCAGCGAAGTGTTGTCATAGCCATCCGGATCGTCGTCACCCACGTCGTCCTGCACGTCGATGCCCTCGGTATCGAACATACTGACGGACAGGCTGTAATCGGTGCGCCCGGTGCCGCCGGCCACGCCGAGCCCGGCCTCCCAGGTACTGAAGCTGCCGGCGCCGAGGAAGGCATTGACCCGCGGCGGCCCTTCGCGGCCCGCACGGCTGAAGACCTGGGTCACCCCGCCGATGGCATCGGAGCCATAGATGGAGGTGCGCGGCCCGCGCACGATCTCCACGCGATCGATCTCCTCGGGCGGCAGGAACCGCCAGCTGGCACCACCGGTGGTGGCCGAGCCCATGCGCACGCCGTCGATCAGCATCAGGTGATGATCGGATTCGGTGCCGCGCAGGCGCACGCTCGACTGCTTGCCGAACGGGCCGGCGCTGGAGACGGAGACCCCGGCGCGCCCCTCTACCAGATCGGTGAACTGGCGCGGCTGCAGGCGTTCGATCTCTTCGCGGTCGATGACCGTCACCGAGGCCAGGGCCTCGTCCACGGTCTGGCTGAGACGGGTCGCAGTGACCTGAACGGGTTGCAGGGTCGCGGAGTCGGAGTCGGTGCCCGGCGCCTCGTCGGCCACGGCCGGGGACACGGCTGCAACGATGGCTGCGGAAAGGATGCTGCGTTTCATGTCTTCGGATCTCCCGGCGAGCCGCCCGCACGCCGCTGGTTCACGGGGATCGCGCCGGCGCGAGGGATGAAGACGAGGAACGCATTCCCGGCGGGAAACGGGTACGGGGACCCGTGGCGGGAACGGTCATCCGTCTCGCACGCCCTCCGCGTGCCGCACGACCATTCCCCGGCCGGTCTCCGGGCTGACGAGCGGGACATTCCCGGCGGGCGGCGCCTTCCCGTGTCCATGACACAGTGGCATTCGGCCGCCGCCTCGAGGATCCACTGCCGAAGGACTCCGGAATGGATCCGCGCTCGATCACCGTTGCGGGGGCAGCGCCGGACTCGCGCGTGAGCGCTCACCGGACTTCCCGTTTAACCCGGCGGCGAAACCGCCAGGGCACCGAGGAACGGGGCGCAGGGTACATGAGCCCCCCCTGATTTTCCACCCGTGCTCTCCGGCCGACCGCGCGGCGTTCAGTTCTGCCGCGCCTCCTCGGCCTGGCGATAGCGGGCGCCACGACGCAGAAGGCGGCCCCATTCCTTGTCCTGGAGCATGGCGTCGAACTCGGGCGAGCGCTCGGCCCGCAGGGCCACGGGATGGTGGGATTCATCTCCGGTGTTCTGCGCCAGCATCGCCAGTCGCTCCGGGTTGGCCCCGTACTGACGCTGGAGGAATTCGCGCAGGCCCTCGGTCAGCGGGAGGTGATAGACCCGGGTCAGGCGCAGGGCCAGCCACTCGGCCGTCCGGCCGAGGTCCTGGCGCACCATGCGCACCATGGCCGATCCCAGCCCGGCCTTGGCGTCGGCACTCATGCCCACATACAGGCCGCCAAGATAGGCCGCCGGACTGGAATAGATCGCACGCTGGATACTCGGGTTGGTCAGATCCACCAGCGGGTCCAGCAACAGCGCCAGCTGGATCCCGATGCGCTTGGCGGTCTCGTTGTCGAGCGGTTTCTTGCCGAAATAGATGAAATCACCCTCGCGCCGGATCTGCAGCTCCTCGAGGTATTCGCACAGCCCGTCGGCCAGCTTGATCTTCTGGTTGTCATCCAGCTCGATCAGCTCCTCGGACACGCGGATGCGCCGCGCCGAACGCATTTCCCAGCGCCGCCCCCCCTTGCGGTCGCGTTCGCGACGGCGCAGGGCTCCCCAGCGCTCCGCCGCGTCGCCATAGCGGCTCTGCGCCTGCATCAACCGGTTGCGCGCCTCGCGCAGCTCGTCCACCTGCGCCATCGCGACCCCCAGGATACGGCCGTCCGCGGTGCGGACGTCCGGTTCGGCCGCCAGCATGGCATGCAGGCCTGCCAGCACCTGCTGGCCCAGCACCGGCAGCGGTTCGCGCAGATGCTGCTGGGTGATGCCGCTGGTCTCGCTGTGTGCCAGCAACATGGCCAGCGAACGCAGACGACTGATGACCCCGGCCTGAGCCACGCGGAAGCGATTGCCCTGGTATTCCAGTCGATCCAGGGCCCGCCCCAACTGCCACGACCCGGACCATTCGAAGGTCAGGCGCTTGATCTGACGCCCGTTCATCAACTCGAAGGCCAGCACAAAGATCGCCTGCACGTCGTCCAGGCTGCAGCGGGACAGATCGTCGGCATCCGCCGCCGAGAACAGGCGCTCGAGGAACTGGTCGATGCGACGCACTCCCTCCTCGCGGGTGGGCGCAACCCCCTGCAGCCGGTCGCGCAGCAATTCCGCCAGCTCCGAATCCTCCGCATGCAGGCGCTCCAGCGCGGCCATGCGGGCATCGGCGGTGGCCTCCACCAGGTCCGCTACCCGCGCATGCAGCCCCAGGCGCCGGTAGATCTCGATCTGCTCGGCGGTGGAGGCCAGCGTCGGGTCGCCAGTCATCTCGCGCACCGCGACCGCCACCGCTTCCGGCGATACCTCGACCTCGTGCAGCAGCACCGCCGCCGACTGCCGCCGCCGCATGTCCGGCGTCATCTCGCCCATGGCCAGGTCGCGGGTCGCGAACAGCAGATCCGGCAGCAAATCGATCGTGTTGCGCAGCTGGACCTGCGAGCGCTCCTGCCGCCTTCCCCGCGTGGCATCGGCGACGAAGCGGGCGATCAGGCCGATCACCCCGAACAGCAGGGTATAGACCGCGAAGAAGACGAAATTCTGGGTGGGAGCCGCATGGCCGAACCCGAGGAAGTAGCCGCCCTGCATCGCGAGGAAGGTCACGGGGCCGGCCGCCCACAAAAGCTGCAGCAGGTTCAGCGACCACGGGACCTTGCGGGCACTGGTCGCCACCTCGGTGATGCGGCTGCGTCCCGCAGCCTCGATCAGGACCTGGTCCTGAGTCGACTCCTGCGGTTCCGGGGCGCCCGGGGCCTCGGATTTGCGTTGACGAAAAAGGCGGAACACCCCTACTCCCCGAACACCGGAAACCCCGGTCAGTGTAAAGCGCGCAAGCCCTGCGCGTCGCCGTCAGCGACGACGGGAATCCACACTGGACCCGTGCCGGAGCCCGGGGTTCACCGCGCGGAAGAAATCAGCTCGTCCGCCGGCGGCACCGAACGCATCCCGGGGTCTTCCCGCCCGCAGAGATAGTCGCGGGTGAGCGGAACGGCATCCTGCCGGCGCGCCATCTGGATATGGAACACCACCTGCTTCCACCAGCGGAAGGTGCCCTCGCAGCTCGCCAGATAGAACTCCCACATGCGGCAGAAGCGCTCGTCGAAACTGGCCGCCGCGTCTTCACGGACTGCCTGAAAGCGCCGGTACCATTCGGCCAGGGTTTCGGCATAGTGCAGCCGCCAGAATTCGATGTCGGTGGTGTACAGCGGCGTGGGCTCCAGCGCTTCCATCACCTCGGACAGGGCGGGGGTGTAACCGCCGGGGAAGATGTATTTCTTCAGCCAGGGGTTGGCCGTGGCCGGCGGCTCCTGGCGACCGATGGTGTGGAGCACCGCGATCCCCTCTGGCTTGAGCAGCTCGTTGACCCGGTGGAAAAAGGTGCCGTAGTTCGGCTGCCCCACGTGTTCGAACATGCCGACACTGACGATCCGGTCGTACTGATCCTCGTGCTCGCGGTAATCCTGATAGAGAAACCGCACTTTATGCTCCAGACCCCGGCGCTTCGCCTCGTCCTGCGCTACCCGCAGCTGCTCGCGCGACAGGGTGATGCCGTCGACCCGAACATCCGCGTGCTCGGCCAGATACATCGCCAGCCCGCCCCAGCCGCAGCCAATGTCCAGCACGCGCATGCCGGGCTCCAGGCACAGTTTCCGGCGCAGGACCTCGCACTTCGCCTGCTGCGCCTCCTCCAGGGTCATCCCCGGCTCGGCGAAATAGGCGCAGCTGTAGAACATCCCCTCGTCGAGGAAGCGCCGGAACAACCATTCGTCCACGTCGTAATGGTGAGAGATATTCTTGTAGCTGCGCGCCACACGATTGCCCTGCTCCATCAGCCCGCGCAGCGTGCGTGTGAGAAAGCCGACCCGTTTCTGGAACATCGGCGCAAAATTGCGCATGGTCATATCAAGAAAGGCCCGCAGCCCCTCCGGCCCAGGCGACCACAGCCCGTCCATGTAGGTCTCGCCCAGCTCGAAGCCGGGATCCCGCGCGATGCGCTTCAGGGCGCTGGCATCATGCAGCCGCATGACCACTTCCGGCTCGCCGCTGCCAAAACGCTGCTCGGTGCCATCCGGGCGACGCAGGGTCAGCGTCCCGTGGCGAACATGCTGTTCCAGCATCCGTTCAATCATTACTGAGTGCCCTCGATTCCCTGAAATCCGGCACGATTCCGTGTCCGGCTATTTTTATACTGAGTCTAACTCTCACCTCCGAGCCCGTCCAGTGGAGCCGGTCCGCACATCATCCGTTGTACCAACGCATCAAGCGTAGTGCATCCGGGGAACACCGCCACCGCGAACGCCGGCGTAAAAACCCGCAGCGTCTTCCCACATTGCGGCAAACGGGCTACCCTCCGGCCATGACCTTGCGCCCGACTCAAGCCTGCGATCAGTGCACCCTGCGCCAGTTGTGCCTGCCCATGGGGTTGCCCGACACCGAGCTATGGCAGCTCGACGAGATCGTGCAGCAGCGCCGGCCGATCGAGAAAGGCAGCACGCTGTTCTCCATGGGGTCGCCGTTTGAATATCTGTACGCCGTGCGCACCGGCACGATGAAGACGGTACTGATGGGAGACGACGGGACCGAACAGATCACCGGCTTTGCACTGGCCGGCGAGCTCCTGGGGCTGGACGCCATTCACCAGGGGTCCCACCCGGTCACCGCCATCGCGCTGGAGTCCACCAGTGTCTGTGCGGTCCCGTGGTCGCTGGTGGATGAGCTGTCCGGCCGCCTGCCCACGTTCCGGCAGCACCTGATGGGGGTAATGAGCCGCGGCCTGGCCAGCGAGGAAAACCTGCACGCCCTGCTCGGCCAGCGCAGCGCGGAACAGCGCCTGGCCACCTTTCTGCTCTCGCTGTCCCAGCGCCACCAGGCACGCGGGCTTGCGGCCGACCGCTTCATCCTGCCGATGTCGCGCGCGGACATCGCCAACCACCTGGGCCTGACCCAGGAAACCATCAGCCGGCTGTTCACGCAGATGCGGCGCCAGGGTCTGATCGAGCTGCACACCCGCGACCTGCACATCCCCGACCTGGATGCCCTGCGGACCACGGCCGGCGTCAGCACATCCGCCGCCAGCAGTGCCTGACACCCGGGCGACCGGGGATTTCTGGTCGTTCGCCGAGACCGCCTGGAACGATCCGGCGCTGCGCGAGCGGCTGATGGCCTGGCAGGATCACCATGGGGCTGACGTGATTCGGGTGCTGTTCGCCGCCTGGCACCCCGGTCCACTGGCCGCCGACGATCTCGATCGGCTGCACGCCCGGGCACGCGACTGGAGTACCCGCACCACCCTCCGGATCCGGGCCCTGCGCCGACGCCTGCACACCCCCGAACGGCATGCCCTGTACCGCGCCCTGCTGGAGCTGGAATTGCGCGCGGAGCACCTGGGGGCGCTGCACCTGCTGCGGGAATGCCCGCCTCCGGCCGCCACTGCGGACCCGTACCTGCGCCCGTGCGCGGCCACCATCGAGGAGCGCCTCGCCCGCCTCGAGCCCGGGCTCCCGCCGGCCGAGCGCTCCGCAGGGGCCGCCGAACTCGCCTCGGCCTCGGTCCCGGGCCTCCCCTGAGCCGCCGCGCCGGCAAAACACCGACCACACCCGGACCGCCCCTGCACGCAGCCCCCGGTTCCGGCTATCCTGACAGGTTCCACTCAGCCAGACGGCAACCGAACATGTCCGACGCAATGCGCGACCAGCTCCTCAAGACCGGCCTGGTCGACGAAAAGCAGGTCAAGAAGGCCCGCAGCGAACAGCACAAGGGCAAGAAAAAGGCCAAAAAGCCGAAGAAGGCGGCGCCACCCGCGGCCGAGCCCACGGCCGCCGAACAGCGTCAGGCGGAGCAGGCCGAGCGTTCACGACGCAAGAACGAGGAACGCCAGGCGCGCGCCGCGCGCAAGGCCCTGACGGCTCAACTGCGCGAGCTGGTCAACTCCAACCTGTACCCGGTGCCCAGCGGCAACGACGCCGAGGATTATCACTTCCAGCAGGGCGGGCGGATCCGCAGCCTGCCGGTCACGCCGGCCCTGCGTCGCCAGCTGGCCGACGGACGCGCCGCGATCGCCGGCCTGGACCACCGACCGGAGGCCGGTTTTCGCCTGGTGCCCCGCGAGACCGCGGATCGCATCCGCGAGCGCGACCCGCAGTGGCCGCTGGTCATCCCCGCCGAGGAGGCCGCGGACAGCGAACCGGCCGCCGACGACCCGTATGCGGATTACGTGGTGCCCGACGACCTGATGTGGTGACGCCCGGCGGCGTCAGTCGTCGTCGGTGCGCTTGACGTCGGCGGCCGGCATGCCCCGCTGCTGCGGGCGCCGCACGCCCTCGTTATCCGTTGGCTGCGGCTCCATCTGGCGCTCGCCGAGGGCCTGAGGCGGACCGTCCTCCGCCTGCGGTTCGCCGTCGCAACCGGCCAGCCACAGGCCGGCGGCCAGCAGCAGGGCCGGACTTATCTTCCGGATGTTCATGTCTTTCTAATCTCCTCCGAAGGCTTCGCCATCAGCGTGCCGGCGCAAGGGCGCGGCGCCAAGAACTCGGGTCGCAACCGGGGGCACGTCCGTTACGGGGTCACCCGGGTCCCGGCGGTCCCGGCGAGGAGGGCCGCGGCCGACTCCAGCGCCCCGATACCCGCGATGCGGCCGCCCGCGGCCACCCGCCGCGCCGCATCCAGCTTGGGCCCCATGGACCCCGGCGGCCATTCGGCCGGATCAATGTCGCTGGCCTTCAGGCGGTCCAGCCGCCGGGCCCGGTCCGTGCCCCAGTCGGCATAGACCGCATCGACATCGGTGAGCATCAGCAGGGCATCGGCCTCCACCTCGGCGGTCAGCAGGGCCGCAGCAAGATCCTTGTCCACCACCGCCTCCACGCCCGAGAGCCGGCCTTCGGCATCGCGCGCCACCGGCACCCCGCCGCCGCCGGCACACACCACCAGCGTCCCGCTGGCCGCCAGGGTCCGGATCGCGGGCACCCCCAGCAACGCGCGCGGCTCGGGCGAGCCCACCACCCGCCGCCAGGCCTTGCCGTCGCGGGCGATGCGCCAGCCACGCTCCTGCGCCAGACGCCGCGCGGCCTCCTCGGCGTAGGTCGGTCCGATGAACTTGCTCGGCTCGTCGAAGGCCGGGTCCCGCGGGTCGACCTCGGTCTGCGTCAGCAGGCTTGCCACGCGATCATGTCCCAGTGCGTTGTGCAGCTCCTGCGCGAGGATATAGCCGATCATCCCGTGGCTCTCCGCACCCACCACGTCCAGCGGCCAGGCGATGCGGTCGCATTCCGCCTGGTTCGCCAGCAACCCCACCTGCGGGCCGTTGCCGTGGGTCACGATCACCTCGTGCTCCGCCGCCAGGCCGGCGATGGTCGCGGCCGCGCGCCGCGCGTTGTGCCGCTGATTCGCGGCCGAGGGCGTCTCGCCCCGCTGCAGCAGGGCGTTGCCTCCCAGAGCGACCACGATGCGCATGCCTCTACCTCCCGTCAGCCGTCCGTGAGCATGAATGCCTGCTGCCAGACCTGCTCGATCCGTTCGAGTTCATGATCCTCGATCTCGCCGAACTGACCGCGCTTGTTCCGTGACAGCCGGCCCTCGTTCTGGTGGAGCAAACGCAGCAACAGATCCAGGCGCCGATCCGGGAGATCCACGATCTCGCGCACCGCGCGGCGTGCAGCGTCATGACCACGAAGGAAACGCAGTTCTTCCACCAGATCTTCCCGGACGGTGCGGGCCACCGTTTCCGCGAGGTATTCGGTCTGGGCCGTCAGATCGGGGTAGCGATAGTAACTGGCCACTTCTTCCGTATTCCGCAGCTCCAGACGTCCGTCCGGCTCCAGATGGTAGTCGATCCGCTCCTCCATCAGCGGCCGCGAGTAACGCTCCAGCACCGCGTCGTATTCGGTAATCCGACGCAGCATGGTGGCTGATACCGGAAGCATGAGATCGCCTTCCACGAATCCGTCGCGATGCAGCAGATCGTGGATCAGGAAGCGATGGAGCCGCCCGTTACCGTCTTCGAACGGGTGAATGAAGACAAAGCCGAACCCCACGGCCGCGGCGCGAACCAGCGGCGAAAGTCCGTGACTCCGCGTAGCCACCGTCGCCAGGCCTTCCATCATCGAGGCCAGCCATCCGGGCGGGGGGCATACGTAGTGCACACGCTGCGTGAAATCCGGCCGCTGCTCGCCCACGTAATTCTGGACAGAGCGAAAACCGCTTTCCGCATAGCGCGGGTCCACCACCAGATTCTGGCGCCGTGTCAGGCCGGCCTCGTCCAGCAGCTCCGCGAGCGGGACCCGCCCTGCTTCACGCAGCAATGCCACGAAGCGCTCGAGACGCCCGGAGACCGGTTCCGGCTCATGTTCGATCCCGTAGGTCGAGCGCGTTTCCTTGAGGTAGAGATAGTCGTTGGCCCGGGCAAACAGTTCCGATGGAAATGCCCCGATCAATCCGGACAGCTCCTCGGTCAGCGGCTGGGCCAGGGCGTCTTCCAGCCGCTGCGTCCGACGAATGACCGGACAGAAATCACCATTGCCAAGAAGGTTGTCCCGGACCCGCCAGCGCCGGTCAAATTCCGGCTCCGCTGCGGTCAGGTAATGGTCGGGGTTCAGTGCGTCCACATAGTTGCCGCCCACTGCCCGCGACAGCGCAAGGCGCTCCCCGGTCAGGCGTTCGTAGAAGAACCCCATCAGCCGCCGATAACGCCCGGTGGGCTTTTCGCTTACCGCCGCCTCGATCGGTGCGGGACCACAGGCGCGAAACAGGTCCGCCAGAACCGCCAGATTCACGCCCTCGTGCTTCAGCGCGAATTCAAGCTGGTTCGCGAGCGCGTCACCGGCTGCGTACTGCGGCGGGTACTCATACTGGACCGTCCCGTCCTCCTGCCATGTCTCACGCAGGCGCGTGCCCAGACTCGAAGACACGGGCAGGGACGCGGACGGCAGTCCGAACGCACGAATCAGCCACCGATAACCCAATGGGCTCATACGCCGAATCCTGGATATTCAATGGCCCCAGATTGCAACAAAATCGATTCAGGCGAAACATTTTTGTTACAAAAAAGAGAAAGCGCGACAAAACGATTACGCAGCCACCGGTTGATCAGGGGCGCTCGGTGTAATCCTCGTGCAGCCAGTCGCGCAGGTCCTCGAACCCGGGGATGTCCTTGTCCCCGGTGGCCGGTGGCAGCTCGAAGCCGTCGTGGAAGCCGCGGGCCCGGAACGGCTCCAGCAGGTCCGGGTCCCCGGAGATCACGTGCACCGGCACCGCCCACGAGGGGTCCGGGCCGGTGACCAGGGCCGCGGGCTGGTGGTCGCCCGGCATCAGGAACAGGGTATCCTCGTCCACGTGGTCGCGCGCCCAGTGGCCGCTGACCTCCAGCGAGTAGCGCACCGCCCCGGCGTAATGGTCGCGCACGCGGTCGAAGTCCCGCCACAGCACCTCGGGGGCGGGCCCGGCGCCGGCCTGTTCGTGGAACACCCGCCCGTCGTCCATCGCATCCGGGTCGTCCAGCACGTCCAGCACCGGGGTCCACGGGGCGTGGCTGCTGACCAGCGCGAGCATCGCGAACACCGGCGCCTCCCCGCCCTGCGGGTGCGGCCGCACGTCCTGTTCGAAGCGCCACCAGGTGAATTCGTCGGGCATGGTGACCCAGAAGAACGGGGGGCCGCGATAGTCCATGCCGTCGCGGTCCAGGATACGGTCCCAGCCGAACCAGCGCCCCTGTGGCCAGTCGAGGGTGATGGCCGGGGCCAGCATGGCCGTGTGATGGCCGGTGGCCGCGAAGTCCTGCACCAGGGTCGCCCGCTCCCGCCCCTGCAGCCGGCGATACTGGCCGGCGTGCCGCACGGCCACGCCCGACAGCAGGGTGGCGTGCGCCAGCCACGACTGTCCGCCGGCGACGGGGGCCTTCATCACCCCGGTCACCGCGTGCAGATCCCGCGCGGCGAGATCCTGCTGCAGATCCTCCAGCGTCGGCTCGATGACCTCGGCATAGCGCGGGATCTCCAGCGCCGAGACCCCGTAGGACTCGATCAGGCCCACCACCACGTCAACACCGGCCAGACCCTCCAGCGGCCGGGGTTCGGCCAGCCGCGGATCCTCTTCCAGCCGGTGCGCCAGCGCGCGGTCCTCGCGCCGCGCCTCGCGCATGCCGTCGACCTGCTCCGTTACCAGCGCCACCGCCGGCGCCGCCGTGCGCGGCGGCTCCACACCCACCGCGTGGCCCGCGAGCCCGGCGAGGCCCGCGCCCAGCAGCACGAAACCCGCGCCCCGGGGCACGACCGGGCGCGCCAGCAGACGCGCCAGCGACCACACCGCCAGTCCGATCACGGCCAGCAGCGCCGCGACGGCCAGGATCACGCCGAAAGTGGGGAGGTTGCCGGTCAGCAGCCGGAAGACGGCATCCAGCAGGCCGATGTCCACGTAGACATTCAGCGGACGGGCGAGACTGACCCGGGCCAGCGCATCGAACAGCGCCAGCACCGCCAGCGCGAGCAGGGCAGCGGCCACGACCCGCTCCAGCACGCGGGCCGTGATCGGAGGAAGGACGGCAAACAGTCCGGCCAGGACCACGGCCTCCCATGCCAGCCACCCCGGACCCGGACCCGCGTGGCGCGGGATGTCCAGGGCCAGGAACAACCCGTTCAGAAGCAGCAGGGTCAGCAGGACGCGGACCCCGCCGGGGACGGCGCGCAGGCGCCGGCCGGACTGTTCGGGCGAAAGGCTCAACCCGCCGGCATCAGAAGCTCATCGAGCGATCAAACTCGGCCACCGCCTGCACGTAGTGGCCCATGCCGGCGTATTCGGCAGTGGCCAGGAAGTTGTCCGGGGTCACGTCACGACCACGGCCGCAGGCCTCGCAGACCCACAGCGGCACGCCGGCGTCGACCAGATCCTCGACGATGTCCTTCATCGCCGGCATGTTGTGGCCAACGATCTTGTCGTAGACGTTGCGGTTGGCGATGTTCGCCGCCTCGCCCTGCAGCCATACGGTCACGTCGTGGCCCTGATCCTTCGCCACCTTGGCGGCGATCATGCCCAGCGTGGCGCGGGTGGGGTCATCGGTTCCGGCGGTAACGGCAACGATAAAGCGCATGGTCGATTCTCCTGTGTCATCGCGTGTCGGCCTTGCGGCCGGTTGGCGGACCCGACGGGCCCGTTGTTGTTGCAGCAGTCCGCAGCGTACCCGATCAGGCACCGTTCCGGCTCTGGCGGGCCAGACGCAGCGCCATCAGCAGCCACGGCAGTCCGTGCAGCAGCAGACCGCCCCAGCCTGCCGCACCGGCGAGTTCACCGGCCAGCAGGTCGCGCACCAGTCCGGCGATCGCCGGCTCGGGCTGCCAGGGCCACAGGCCCACGGTTGCCACGATCAGGGCGAACAGCCACAGCGGCAGGCGGTCGAACAGGCGCAGGACGGTCGGCATGGCGCGCATCCTATCGCATACGGCCACCGGTACCGCGCATGCCCCGACGCGGCGGCGCGGATTCAGTGGCGAAAATGCACGAACAGCCGGCCGTGATTCTTCGAATCCTTCTCCACCCGGTGGTAACGCGCCTTGACCTCCGGCTGCTGCAGGAAACGCAGCACCCGCTTTTTCAGCTGCCCGCTGCCCTTGCCGTGGATGATCTCCACGGTCTTGATGCGTTTCTCGCAGGCCTCGTCGATCGCGCCGTTGAGCGCCTGATCGATGCGCCGGCCATCGCGAAAGCATTCGTGCAGGTCGATGGAAAGCCGCGACATACGGGCCTCCGTTCACACGTCCACGTCGGCCAGGTGCCCCTTGCCCTCCAGCCAGGCGCGGCGTTCCCCGGCGCGCTTCTTGCCCAGCAGCATGTCCATCAGGCTGCCGGTCTCCTCGGCCGAATCCAGGGTCAGTTGCACCAGCCGGCGGGTGTCGGGATTCATGGTGGTCTCGCGCAGCTGCATCGGGTTCATCTCGCCCAGCCCCTTGAAACGGGTCACCGCGACCTTGCCCTTCAGCTTTTCCGCCTCGATACGCTCCAGCACTCCGGCCTTTTCGTCCTCGTCCAGGGCATAGAAGGTCTGTTTGCCGACGTCGATTCGGTACAGCGGCGGCATGGCCATGAACACGTGGCCCTGCTCCACCAGCGGGCGGAAATGCTTCAGGAACAGCGCGCACAGCAGCGTGGCGATGTGAGCGCCGTCGGAATCGGCGTCCGCGAGGATGCAGATCTTGCCGTAGCGCAGCCCCTCCAGGCTCTGCGTCCCCGGATCCACGCCCAGCGCCACGGCGATGTCGTGGATCTCCTGCGAGGCCAGCACCTGATCGGGCTCCACTTCCCAGGCGTTCAGGATCTTGCCGCGCAGCGGCATGATCGCCTGAAAATCGCGGTCGCGCGCCTGCTTGGCGGAGCCACCGGCGGAGTCGCCCTCGACCAGGAACAGTTCGGTGCGCGCCAGCTCCTGGCTGGCGCAGTCGGCCAGCTTGCCCGGCAGGGTCGGGCCCTGGGTCACCTTCTTGCGCACCACCTTGCGCCCCGCGCGGCTGCGCTTCTGCGCGTTCTGGATCGCCAGCTCGGCGATGCGCTCGCCCTGCTGCGGGTGCTGGTTCAGCCACAGGCTGAAGGCATCCTTGACCACCCCGGAAATGAACGGCGCGGCCTGGCGCGAGGACAGCCGTTCCTTGGTCTGCCCGGCGAACTGCGGGTCCTGCATCTTGAACGACAGCAC
Organism: Thioalkalivibrio sp. ALE21; assembly: GCF_003208255.1. Lineage (NCBI taxonomy): Bacteria > Pseudomonadati > Pseudomonadota > Gammaproteobacteria > Chromatiales > Ectothiorhodospiraceae > Thioalkalivibrio > Thioalkalivibrio sp. ALE21. The sequence continues at coordinate 220,731 of NZ_QKMA01000001.1, read as the reverse complement.
GCTGGAGACCCGCTCCCACACGTCCTCCGGCGCCAGCTTGATCCCGCGCGGGATGAGATTGCGGAACTCGCAGAACTCGCGCACCGCGTCAGTCAGCCCGGTGCGCAGGCCGTTCACGTGGGTGCCGCCCTGGGTCGTGGGGATCAGGTTCACGTAGCTCTCGGACACCACCTCGCCGCCGTCCGGCAGCCAGGTCACCGCCCAGTCCACCGCCTCGCTGTGGCCGGAGACCGAACCCATGAACGGTTCTTCCGGCAGGCGTTCCAGCCCCTCCAGGGCCTCCACCAGGTAGTCGCGCAGACCGGCCTGGTAGCACCACTCGCAGGCCTCGCCGGAGGTCTCGTCGCGGAAGGTGACGCTCAGCCCCGGGCACAGCACCGCCTTGGCGCGCAGGATGTGCTTGAGCCGCGGCACCGAGAACTTCGACGAGTCGAAGTACTGCGCATCGGGCCAGAAATGCAGCGTGGTGCCGGTATTGCGCTTGCCGACCTCGCCGACCGCTTCGAGGTCCTGCAGCTTGTGGCCACCGGCGAAGGCCATCTGCCAGCGCCGACCGTCGCGCCGGATGTCCACGTCCAGGCGTTCGGACAGCGCGTTGACCACCGATACCCCGACCCCGTGCAGCCCGCCGGAGAACTGATAGCTCTTGTCGGAAAACTTCCCGCCGGCATGCAGCGTGGACAGGATGACCTCGACCCCCGGGCGGTTCTCGCGCGGATGCAGATCCACCGGCATGCCGCGCCCGTCATCGGTGACGGACACCGAGTCGTCCTTGTGCAGGACCACGTCGATACGGCTGGCGTAGCCGCTGACCGCCTCGTCCACCGAGTTGTCGATGACCTCCTGGGCGAGATGATTGGGCCGCGCGGTGTCGGTGTACATCCCCGGGCGCTTGCGCACCGGGTCCAGCCCCTCGAGGACTTCGATGTCGGATGCGGAATAGCTCACTCAGGAACCCCTTTGTTGATCGTGCCCTTTGCCGGCCCCGGCCTGCTGAACAGCACTCCCCGGACGAAACCCGCGGCCCCGCGCGCCGCACAGTGCGCAGCGTACCAGAGCTCGCGGGGGCGGGGCTGCTTGCAATCGCCGGGACGATCCCAACAATGCACCGCATATCCCGTATTCCGATCTTCCAGGAGGTTTCCGATGACCGAAGCCGAAAACGCCACCGGCGATGCCATTCTCGACGTCACCCGCGACAGCTTCCAGCAGGCGGTGCTGGACGAATCGCACCGGCGTCCGGTGCTGGTCGACTTCTGGGCCGCCTGGTGCGGACCCTGCAAACAGCTGATGCCCCTGCTGCAGAAGATCGCCGAAGATTATGGCGGCGCGTTCCGGCTGGCCAAGGTCAACAGCGACGAGAACCAGGAGCTGGCCGGGCAGTACGGGGTGCGCAGCCTGCCCACCATCATGTGCTTTCGTCACGGCGAGGTGGTGGATCAGCAGATGGGGGTACAGCCGGAGTCCACCATCCGCGAGATGATCGATCGCCACGTCGAGCGCCCCTCCGACGCCCACCGCCAGCAGGCCCTGGCCGCCCTGCAGGCCGGGGATGCGGCAGGTGCCGTGCGCGCGCTGGAAGAGGCCGTGGCGGTCGATCCGGGCAACAAGGACCTGCGCTCCGAACTGGCCCGCGCGCAGATCCGCGCCGGTGACACCGCGGCCGCCCGCACCACCCTGGAAACCGCGCTGGAGGCCTTCCCCGAGGACCCGGATCTGCGCATCGAGCTGGCGCGCGCGCTGTCCCAGGCGGGCGACCCCGATACCGCCGAGGCGCAGCTCAACCAGTTGCCGCTGAACCGCGCGGAGGACGACGCGGTGAAGACCCTGCGCGCCCACCTGCGGTTCTCCCGCCGAGCCGCCGGCGCCGACCCGCAGGCGCTGACACAGGAGATGCAGCAGGGCGATCCGGCGCCGGAGACCCTGGAAACCCTGGCCGCGTATTCCATGCTGCACGGCCGCTACGAGGAGGCCCTGGGCCTGTACCTGGAACTGATGAAACAGCATCCGGACTACAAGGACAACGAGGGCGACAACGCCGGCAAGAAGGGGCTGCTGGCGGCCTTCAACGCCCTCGGCAACGACAATCCGCTGGTCAGCCAGTACCGCCGCAAGATGATGGCCGCGATGTACTGACCGCCGGCCGGCCGCTGCCGGTCGGGAAGCGGTTTCAGTCCGCGACGGCCACCTGATCGCGGCCGCTGTTCTTGGCGGCGTAGAGGGCGTCGTCGGCCCGGCGCACCAGGCGCTGGTAGTCCGGGTGGCCGTCGTGACTGGCCAGTCCGATGCTCACGGTCAGCCCGAGCTGCTGGCCATGGGCACCCTGGAACGGCTCGGCACGGACCGCGGTGCGCAGTTTCTCGGCGATGCGTTCGGCATCGCGCGGGACCACGTCCACCAGCATCATCAGGAATTCCTCGCCGCCCAGGCGAAAGAGGTAATCGCCGGCCCGCGAGTTGCTGACCAGCAGCGTGGCGAACTGCTGCAGGATGCGGTCGCCGGTCTCGTGGCCATGTTCGTCATTGACCCGCTTGAAATAGTCGATATCCAGGGCCAGTACCGCGAAAGGGGCATGGGTCTGCTGTACGCTGGCGATGTGCCGCCCCAGCACCACGGGCAGGAACTTGCGGTTCAGGGTCCGGGTAAGGACGTCGCGCCCGGACTCCAGTTCGTTGCTGCGCTCGAACAGCTGACCCAGATGGTAGTCGATGCTGCGGACCTGCTCGCGCACGTCACGCAGGTAATCCTGCCGCTGTCGGGCCTCGACGCAGACCAGCGACGGCAGCAGGAACTCGTCGATGCGGGCGATGGCCTCCAGCACCCGCTCGGTTTCCGCGGCCCCGCCAAAGGCGTCCACTCCCTTGTGCCGGAACCACAGGCCGAACTCGGAGGCCGACAGTCGCGGAAGCTGATCACCCGAGGCCCCCATGGCCAGATCGAACATCAGCCCGTTCTCCCAGTCCAGCAGGCAGGCCCGCTGGCGGTCTTTCTCGCTGGCGAGGTTCTCCGACACCGCGAACAGACGGTAGGCCTCCTCGGCGCGGGCGTTGCGCTCATGCGAGCGTGAATAGGCGTGGCTCATCAGCTCCATCGCCATGTCGATGCTGTCGGAGACGTGACGCGCCGCCTGCAGCCGCATTTCGTGCCCCATCGCGGAATCCAGCTCCAGCAGGGTCAGGAACTGCTCCTTCACGCAGCGCGCGCCGCGCATGACCAGATGGATGGGGATGGAGATGCGCGCGTGGATGCCGCCCACATGGGCCTGGCGCGCGGCCTGTTCTTCCACGCCGCTGCCGCTCTCCACCGAGAAGATGCCGCGGATCCATTCCTGCAGCGACGCGTTCAGCCGCGAATTGACGTCCTCGTGGTCGAGGAACACGCAGGCATCCGGGTCCGCCAGCATCTCGGCGTAGAACCGTTCCGCAAGCGAGGCACGGTGCTGCTCCGCCAGCTCGCGCACGCGGCCGCGCACCGGCCCGGGGCAGCGTTCGAGGCGCCGCTGCCACTCGTCGACCAGCTGCTGCGCCACCGCCCCTGCGGGCTCTCCTTCAGACATCCTTCACTCCTGGTCGCATGGCGCGCACCGGCCTCACGCCGGTCGCGGGGTGCTCATTGAACGCCCCGCCGTGACAGGCGTCAACGCGAGCGTGCACATTGATCAGCGTTTCCCTAGACTCCCGTCGATCAGGCGTCACGAGGAAACGCGAATGAACCGGTACGGCGGATGCAACGGTCCGGCCCTGCTGCTCGGCCTGCTGGGGGTACTGCTGGCCCTGCCGGCTGCGGCCGGCCAGGCCTTCGTGAACATCGGCACCGGCGGGGTCACCGGGGTCTACTACCCCGCCGGCCAGCACCTGTGCCGGCTGTTCAATGCGGCGCGCGACGAACACGGCATGCGCTGCACCGCCGAGAGCACCGGCGGCTCGGTGTTCAACCTGAACATGATCCGTTCGGGCGACATGGACTTCGGCGTGGCCCAGTCGGACCTGCAGCACCACGCCTACCACGGCAGCGGACGCTTCGAGGCCTTCGGCCCGGCGCGTCACCTGCGGGCGATGTTCAGCCTGCACCCCGAACCGCTGACCCTGGTGGTGCACCCGGATTCCGGCATCGAAAGCCTGGATGACCTGCGCGGCCAGCGGGTGAATATCGGCAACCCCGGTTCGGGTCAGCGCGCGATGATGGAAGAACTGCTGGACGAACTCGGCTGGGACCACGACACCTTCGCCCGGGTCGCCGAACTGCCCTCGCGCGAACAGACCCAGGCGCTGTGCGACAACCGCGTGGATGCCTTCGTGTTCTCGGTCGGGCACCCGTCGGCCGCGATCCAGGAACCCATCGCCACCTGCAACGCCCGGCTGGTCTCGCTGGAGGGCGAAGCCATCGACCGGCTGGTGAACGAAACCCCGTATTACATGGCCGCCGAGATCCCGGCCCGGACCTATCCCGGACAGGAAGACACCATCCGCACCTATGGCGTGGGCGCGACCCTGGTCACCTCGGAGCGCACCAGCAACGAGGCCGCCTACGCCCTGACCCGCGCGGTGTTCGAGAACTTCGACACCTTCCGCGGTCTGCACCCGGCGTTCGCGGGACTGGAGCGCGAGGCGATGGTCGACGAAGGCCTGTCCGCGCCGCTGCATCCGGGGGCGCGGCGCTATTTCCGCGAGGCAGGATGGATCCATGACTGAGCCCGAACGCACACCCCCGCAATCCGCCGCCCCGCAGGAGATCGAGACCGGTGCGCGCCATCCCGGAACAGCGACGCGCAGCCTGATCTTCGTGGTCGCGGTCGCGTGGTCGCTGTTCCAGTTGTGGATCGCCTCGCCGCTGCCGGATGCGCTGGACTGGTTCACGGTGTCCGACACCGATGCCAGGGCGGTGCATCTCGCGTTCGCGGTGTTCCTCGCCTTTCTGCTGTTCCCGGCCTTCCGGCCCACCGCGCGGCGCGCCCTGCCGACCCGCGCCTTCGGCTTCGCCTATGGCCTTGGCGGGCTCGCCCTGCTGGCACTGGGCGCGTGGCAGTTCGCCGGGCTGGAGCGCCTGGGCGAGGTGTATGCCGCGCTGGGCGTGGCCCTGCTGGCGGTGGCCTGGCCGCTGCTGCGCGGGCGCGATCCGCTGGACCGGGTTCCGCTGACCGACTGGATCTACGCCGGCGTGGCGGCATTCAGCGCCCTTTACCTGTACCTGTTCCACGAGGCCCTGGGCCAGCGTGCCGGGGCCCCCACGGAGGTGGATCTGATCCTCGCCGGCGTCGGCCTGATCCTGCTGCTGGAGGCCGCGCGGCGGGTGCTGGGGCCGGCGCTGACCCTCATCGCGGCAATCTTTCTGTTCTACACCTTCGCCGGGCCGCTGATGCCGGACATCATCGCCCATCGCGGCGCCAGCTACCCGCGCGCCATGGCCCAGCAGTGGCTGTCCAACGAGGGGGTGTTCGGGATCGCCCTGGGGGTCTCCACCAGCTTCGTGTTCCTGTTCGTGCTGTTCGGCGCGCTGCTGGAACGCGCCGGGGCCGGCGACTACTTCATCCGCGTGGCCTTCGCCCTGCTGGGGCATATGCGCGGTGGCCCGGCCAAGGCCGCGGTGATCGCCTCGGGCATGACCGGACTGGTCTCCGGTTCCTCGATCGCCAATACCGTGACCACCGGCACCTTCACCATACCGCTGATGAAACGCGTCGGCTTCCCCGCGCACAAGGCGGGGGCCATCGAAGTCGCCAGCTCGGTCAACGGCCAGCTGATGCCGCCGGTGATGGGCGCAGCCGCGTTCCTGATGGTGGAGTACGTGGGCATCACCTACGTGGAGGTCCTCAAGCACGCCATCCTCCCGGCCCTGATCGCCTACATCGCGCTGCTCTACATCGTGCATCTGGAGGCCTGCAAGGGCGGCATGGAGGGCCTGCAGCGCGCGGTTGGCGGCACCCTGCGCGGACGCCTGATCGCGTTCGGCCTGACCCTGACCAGCCTGATCATCCTCGCCGCCGCGGTGTACTGGGGGCTCGGCTGGATCAAGGACGTGGCGGGCGAGCGCGCCGCCTGGATCATCGCCGGTCTGTTGTTCGCGGCCTATCTGGTGCTGCTGTGGATCGCCGCGCGCGAGCCGGACCCCGAGCCGCTGGACACCGACCGCCCGCTGCCACGCATCGGCCCCACAGTGCTGGCGGGCATGCATTTCATCCTGCCGCTGGTGGTGCTGGTCTGGGCTCTGGTGGTGGAGCGCCTGTCCCCCGGCCTGGCCGCGTTCTGGGCGGTGGCCTTCATGATCTTCATCGTACTGACCCAGCGGCCGCTGGTGGCGCTGATGCGCGGCACGGGCGGCCTGCTGCAGGCCGCATGGGTCGGGGTCTGGGAGCTGTTCAACGGGTTCGCCACCGGCGCGCGCAACATGATCGGGATCGGGGTGGCCACGGCGGCGGCCGGAATCATCGTCGGCACGGTGGCGATGACCGGGCTCGGGCTGGTGCTGACCGACGTGGTCGACACTCTGTCAGGCGGCAACCTGCTTCTGGTCCTGCTGCTGACGGCCGTGATCAGCCTGATCCTGGGCCTGGGCCTGCCGACCACGGCCAACTACATCGTGGTGGCCACGCTGATGGCCCCGATCGTGGTCGAGCTGGGGGCCCAGAACGACGTCCTGATCCCGCTGATCGCCGCCCATCTGTTCGTCTTTTACTTCGGCATCATGGCCGATGTCACCCCGCCGGTCGGCCTCGCCTCGTTCGCCGGCGCGGCCGTCGCGAAGGCGGACCCGGTGCGCACCGGCCTCCAGGCCTTCGCCTACAGCCTGCGTACCGTGGCCCTGCCGTTCTTCTTCATCTTCAACAGCCAGCTGCTGCTGATCGGGGTGGACAACGTGTTCCAGCTGGCGCTGGTGTTCTTCGGCTCGCTGGCGGGGATCCTGGCGTTCACCGCGGCCACCCAGGGCTGGTTCCTGACCCGCAGCCGCTACTGGGAGTCCGCGCTGCTGCTGGTGGTGGCCTTCACCCTGCTCGCGCCGACGGTGCTGATGGACCGCATCGCGCCGGCCCATGTCAGCGAGGATCCGGCAACCCTGACCGAGGTGGTGGACGCGGCTCCGGACGGGGCCAGCCTGCGCCTGCGAGCGACCGGCCTGGATCTGGAGGGACGCGAGGTCACCCGCACGGTGATGTTCCCCCTGAGCGAGCGCCGTGACGACCCGCTGGAGCGCCTGTCGGAGGCCGGTCTGGACGTGGATCCGGAGGAAAGAACGCGCATCCGCACGGTTGCTTTCGGCAGTCCCGCCGCCCGCGTAGGCTTGGAAGGTGGCTGGGAGATCACCGCGGTGCTGGTGCCCACCGACCGGCCGAGCCCGTACTGGTTCTATCTGCCGGCGCTGGCCCTGGGGCTGGTGGTGGTGTGGAACCAGCGGCGGCGCGATCCGCCTGCGGGGCCCGGCCCGGCAACGGCGGCGCCGACGCTCCCGGCCTGAACCGCGCGGGGCCGCCCCCGACCGGCCGGATGCCGAACGCACCCGCGCGCCGCCACCCGAAACCCGCGGGAGACCGATGTCCGAGACCGCCGACCACAGCCAGGAACTCGCCCGCGCGGTACGCGAGGCCGCTGATGGCGGCCGCCGGCTGTGGATCGCCGGGGGCGGGACCCGGGCGGCGATCGCCCGCCCCGACACCCTGCCCGCGGACGTCGAGACCCTCGACGTGACCGCGCACCGCGGCATCACCCATCTCGCCCCCAGCGAACTGGTGGTCAGTGTGCGGGCCGGCACCCCGCTGGCCGAACTGCAGGCCGAGCTGGCGGCGGTGGGCATGATGCTGCCGTTCGAGCCGGGGGATCCCGGGCCGGGCGCCACCGTGGGGGGCATGGTGGCCACCGGACTGTCGGGTCCGCGCCGGCCGTGGACCGCCAGCCTGCGCGATGCCGTACTGGGCACCCGCGTGATCAACGGCTCCGGCGAGATCCTGCGCTTCGGCGGCGAAGTCATGAAGAACGTCGCCGGCTTCGACGTCTCGCGCCTGATGGCCGGCAGCCTGGGCGGCCTCGGGGTCCTGCTGGAGGTCAGCTTCAAGCTCCTGCCGCGCCCCGCTCACGAGCTCACCCTGCAGCGGAACCTGGACGCCGCCGGCTTCATCGACGCCTGTCGCGAGCTCGGTCGTACGGCCCTGCCCCTTTCCGGGCTGGCGTGGAACGACGGCCGCATGTACCTGCGTCTGAGCGGCGGAGAACAGGCGGTCACGGAAGCCGCCGAGCGCCTGGGGGATGCCCCGGCCGCGGATGGCGAAGGCTTCTGGAGCGGTCTGCGCGACCATCGCGCGGAACCCTTCACGCGCGAACCCGCGCCCGGCGAGCGCCTGTGGCGCATCGTCGTGCCCCCGGCCACGCCCCCGCCGGAACTGCCCGGCGAGTGGCTGCTGAACTGGGGCGGCGGGGAGCGCTGGCTGCGCAGCGAGACCGACCCGGCGCGGGTGCGCACGGCGGTGGAGGCCGCCGGCGGACACGCCCGCATCTGGCACGGGGACCCGGCCGGTGCGCCGCGCCTGCATCCGCGCGGCACCGCCCTGGAGGGGCTGGAGGCCCGGGTGCGACAGTCCATGGACCCCGAAGGCATGTTCCACAGTCCGCTGCTGCCCGGCTCCCCGGCCCGCGCCACCGGTACCTGAAGCGAGCACTCCCATGGACACCCGTATCCACGAACGCTACGCCGACGACCCGACCGCCCGCATCGCCACACAGGCCCTGCGCAACTGCGTCCACTGCGGTTTCTGCAACGCGACCTGCCCTACCTATCAGGAACTGGGCGACGAGCTGGACGGCCCGCGCGGGCGCATCTACTTGATCAAGCAGGTGCTGGAACAGGGCGAGGCCGATGCGGCCACCGGGCGCCACCTGGATCGCTGCCTGACCTGCCTCAACTGCATGACCACCTGTCCCTCCGGGGTCAACTACGCGCATCTGGTGGAATTCGGCCGCGAGGCGGTCGAACGCGACATCCCGCGCGGCTGGCGCGAACGCCTGCTGCGCGCGGCCCTCAAGCGGGCCCTGCCCGCCGGGTGGCCGTTCCGCCTGGCCCTGGGCGCCGGGCGCCTGGCCCGCCCGCTGCTGCGCGGCGAACTGCGGGCCAAGGTGCCGGCCGCCCTTCCGGCCCCGCCGCGCCCCGGGCGACCCGCCGGCGGGCCAGTGCTGCAGGGCGGGGCCGTACCCTTCGAGCACGGCCGCGTACTGCTGCTGGCCGGCTGCGTGCACGACGCCATCGACGCGCGCATCAACGCGGCCTTCCAGCGCCTGATGGCCGCGCGCGGCATCGAGGTCGTGCAGGTCTCCGCGGCGCGCTGCTGCGGTGCGGTGGAGCATCATCTGAGCGACACCGAGCGCACCCATGCCCGGCTGCGCGCCAATCTCGACGCCTGGGCACCGGCACTGGATCGCGGGGTGGACGCGGTGGTCTCCACCGCCAGCGGCTGCGGGGCCATGCTACGCGACTACGCCCACCTGCTGGAGGGCGACGACGAATACCAGGAGCGGGCGCGCGAGCTCACCGCCCTGGTGCGCGACCCGGCCGAGCTGTTCGACGCCGATACCGTCACCGCGCTGGGGATCGAGGTCGCCGACGAGGACCGCCGGATCGCCTGGCACGCCCCCTGCACCCTGCAGCACGGCCAGGGCCTGGCCGGACGCGTGGAACCGCTGCTGCGGGCGGCCGGCTGCGAGGTGCTGCCGGTCGCCGAGGGGCATTTGTGCTGCGGCTCGGCCGGGACCTATTCCATCACGCAGCCGGCCATGGCGCGGCAGCTGCGCGACCGCAAGCTGGCAAACCTGGAGGCCGCGGCCCCGGCGCGCATCGTGTCGGCCAACATCGGCTGCCTGAGTCACCTGCAGTCGGGCACCGAACGCGGGGTGGAACACTGGCTGAGCCTGCTGGACCGCCACCGCCGGGAAGGGTGACCATGAACCGGCGCGGGGAACTCCCGCCGCGCCGTGGGGGCGCTTGCCCGCACCCCGGGCGGGGCCTACATTCGCGCCATCCGATTCCCGAGTACTGCAGAAGGTTAAATCATGACCACCTCCTCCTTTCTTCCGCCGCAACGCACCCTGATGGGGCCCGGCCCCTCCGACGTGAACCCGCGCGTGCTGAGCGCCATGAGTCGCCCGATCATCGGCCACCTGGACCCGGTGTTCGTCGGCATGATGGAAGAGATGAAGGGCCTGCTGCAGTATGCCTTCCAGACCGAAAACGCGCTGACCCTGCCGGTCTCCGCCCCCGGCTCGGCCGGCATGGAGACCTGCTTCGTGAACCTCGTCGAACCGGGGGACAAGGTCATCGTCTGCATCAACGGCGTGTTCGGGACCCGCATGAAGGAGAACGTGGAACGCTGCGGCGGCACCGCCGTGGTGGTGGAAGACGACTGGGGCAACCCCGTCTCCCCGGACAAGGTCGCGGACGCGCTGAAGGGCAATCCGGATGCAAAGATCCTCGCGTTCGTCCACGCCGAAACCTCCACCGGCGCGCGCTCGGACGTCGAGACCCTGTGCCGGCTGGCCCGCGAGCACGACTGCCTGACCATCGTGGACGCGGTCACCAGCCTCGGCGGCAGCCCGCTGAAGGTCGACGAATGGGGCGTGGATGCCATCTACTCCGGCAGCCAGAAGTGCCTGTCCTGCACCCCCGGCCTGTCGCCGGTCAGCTTCAGCCAGCGCGCGGTGGACCGTATCCAGGCGCGCAGCCACAAGGTGCAGAGCTGGTTCCTCGACCTGAACCTGGTCATGGGCTACTGGGGTGGCGGCAGCAAGCGCGCGTATCACCACACCGCCCCGATCAACGCCCTGTACGCCCTGCACGAGTCACTGGTGATCCTGCAGGAAGAAGGCCTGGAAAACAGCTGGGCGCGCCACTGCCGTCACCACGACGCTCTGCGCGCCGGCCTCGAGGCCATGGGCCTCGAATTCCTGGTGGCCGAGGAACACCGTCTGCCGCAGCTCAATTCCGTATATGTCCCCGAGGGCGTGGACGAGGCGGCTGTGCGCGGCGAGCTGCTGGAACGCTACGGCCTGGAGATCGGTGCCGGCCTGGGGCCGTACGCCGGCAAGGTGTGGCGCATCGGCCTGATGGGCTATGGCGCGAACGAACGCAACGTGCTGACCTGCCTGTCCGCTCTGGAGGCGGTACTGGCGGATCGTGGTGTGGTGGAACCCGGCCGGGCGATGGCGGCGGCGCGTGCGGCCTATGCCCGCATGGATGCCACCGGCAGCACCGGCTGAACAAACGACCCGAGGAGGCTTTGATGACCCTGAGCGAACTGCTGAACTACCTGGATCGGCACATGGACACGGAATTCCTGGACGGCGATGCCGCCGGCACCCTGGCAAAGGCCCGCAACGGCGAACACAAGGACCCGATCGTGGCCGAAATCCTCACCGCGCTGATGGACGGGGCCGGTGCCGACGGCCCCGACACCACGCTGGAGCGTGCCGAGGCGGTCAAGTCGATCGGCCCGGTGCGCCTGAAGTACATGGCCGACGATGCCCCGGTGGAGGGTTTCCGCCTGGTGGAGAAGACCATCACCACCATCGACGCCGCCTACAACGAGGAGGCCCTCGCCGCCCGCGGCTGACCCGGACCCGCGTCCGTGGTCAGGTGATCCGCCGGAGCATGCCGCGCCGGCGGAACACCCGGGCGAATACCCGCCCGGTGTGGTACCAGTGCAGCAGCCAGGCCTCGCGCCACAATACCGGTCCCCGGGCAGCATGACGGCCGGGCTCGGCGGGGCACGGCTGCAGGTGCAGACCCAGCCCGCGCGCGATCGCCAGCGCCCGGGCCAGGTGATAGCGGCTGGTCACCAGCACCGCCGGCGGATCGTCCGAGCCGGCGCTCTCCTCGCGCATCAAATCGCGCGCATGGCGCAGGTTCTCCAGGGTATGCGTGGAGCGGTCCTCGATGCGGATGCGCGCGTTCGCGACGCCCCGTTCACGCAGGAACGCCGCCCCGGCCGCCGCCTCGCTGGGCCCCTGTGCCGCGGTCTGCCCGCCCAGCAGCAGCACCCGGGCTTGCGGATGCCGGCGCAGCAGCCGCAGCGCCCGTAGCAGCCGCAGGCGATATCCGGGGGTCGGATGCCCCTCTTCCAGCTGCATCCCCGCCACCAGCACGGTACCCACCTCCCGCGGCCGGCAGGCTGCATGCGCGGTGCAGCGCACGCCGTGCCACGCCAGCAGCAGGCTGATCCCCAGGGTCGCCAGGATCACGACCTGCGACAGCGCGAACATCGCCAGCCCGTCCGTACCCACGCGTTCCAGGGTTACCCGGCGATGCTGCGCCAATGTGACCTCCATGATCAGTATGAGAATGATCGGCATCCGGGCCTTGCCGAAGGCTGACACAACCCGCCGCCGGCGTAACACCTTCGTTTGAAGGGTACCAAGCCCGGGGTCTTACCGGTATCATCGCCTCCGACCAGGGACATCAGGGGGAAATTATGGGGGCGCAGACGGCATTCGAGCAGGAAGTCGCCCGATTGATCGTGGACAGCCTGAACCTCGAGGAAACGGCGCCGGAAGACATCGAGCCGGAGGCCCCGCTGTTCCGCGAGGGTCTGGGGCTGGATTCCATCGATGCCCTCGAGCTGGCTCTGGCGATCGGTCGCGCGTATGGCGTGCAGATCCGTTCGGACGACGAGGACAACCTGCGGATCTTCGCATCCCTGCGTGCGCTGAGCGAACATATCGAGGCGAACCGGACGTCCTCGTGACGGCACGGCCGGCCGCTGCGGTCGCGCTGGCCTACCCGGTGTCAGTGATCGCCGGGCAATGGGTCGAGCTGCAGCCGCTGCCGCTGGTCCTGCTGACGCTGCTGGTGTTTCTCGCCGTGGCCACGTCGCTGCGCCCGCGGGCACGCATGCTGCTGGGCACGGGGCTGCTGGCGGCGCTGGCGCTGTTCGGTCTGACCCCGGCCGGCGAGTGGCTGATCCACGCGGTGCCGGTGCTGGTCCCGGGCCTGATCGCGGCGCTGTTCGCGCGCTCGCTGCGGTCCGGCTCCACGCCACTGATCACGCGGTATGCCCTGGAAATGGGGGCCTCGGACAGCCCCGCGGTCCATCGCTATACCCGGATCATCACCGCCATCTGGGCGAGTACCTGCGCCCTGCTGGCGCTAGTGTCCGCCGGACTGTCGCTGTTCGCGCCGACGACCGTATGGGCGGTCGTGGCCAACGGCCTGAACTATCTTCTGCTGGGAGTCCTGTTCATGCTGGAATATCCGCTGCGTGCCCGTTTCCTGCCGGATGAACCCCGCGAAGGCTTTGTCGCCTATCTGATGCAGCTGGCGCGGGCCGATCATCGACGTCTCCTGAGGCAGCCATGAGCGAAGCCGCTGCCCTCGCCTGCCCGCTGCTGACGGACGCCGACACGCCTCTGGCCCGGGTCGGCGGACGCCCGGTGTCGCGCGCCGCCTGGCTGGCCGACGTCCGCGAACTGGCCGCCCGCCTGCCCGAGGCGCCGGCGGCCTTCAACCTGTGCGAGGACCGTTACCGGTTCTCGGTCGCGTTCGGCGCCATCCTGCTGCGCGGACAGATGAACCTGCTGCCGCCGGCGCGCGGGCGCACGGTGCTGGGCGAGATCGCCCGTGGCTATCCCGAAGCGGTCGCACTGGTGGACTCCTGCGAGGAGGACTTCCCCCTGCACACCCTGGCGGTCAGCGCGCGTGGCGACGCCGGGGGCGGGAACGAAGACCGTCCCGCGGACATCCCGATGATCCCCCGGGATCGCACTGCGATCCTCGGTTTTTCATCCGGCTCCACCGGGACGCCCACCGCCCATCCACGACGCTGGGGGGATCTGGTCGCGGTCACCAAGCAGGCGCTGCAGCGCCTGAAGCTGGACCGCACCCCCGGGCATACCCTGGTCGCCACCGTGCCGCCGCAGCACATGTACGGGCTGGAGTCCACGGTGCTCCCGGCCCTGCTGGGCCCCAATACCCTGCTCGCCGAACGTCCGTTCTACCCTGCCGACGTGCACGCGGCACTGGAGCGCGAGACCCGTCCGGTGCTGATCTCCACGCCTTTCCACCTGGGGACCTGCCTGCGTTCCGGCCAGTCGGCCCCGTCCGCGCCGCGCCGCATCCTCTCCGCCACCGCACCGCTGGAAGCCAGCACCGCGAAGGAGCTCGAGGCGCACTTTGGCGCCCCGGTCAACGAGATCTACGGCTGCACCGAGGCCGGTGCCATCGCTTCCCGCCGCACGGTCCGGGAACACCACTGGACCCCGTACCCGGGTGTGCATGTCCGCGCCGACGGCGATGCCTCCGGTCTGGCCCTCGCGCATGGTCCGCAGCATCGCGAGCCGGTTCCCCTGCCGGACTGCATCGAGGTCGCCGAGGACGGCCGCTTCCGCATGACCGGACGCCTGGCCGACATGCTCAATATCGCCGGCAAGAGGGCCTCGCTGGTCGAACTGAATCGCCACTTGCAGACCCTCCCCGGAGTCGAGGACGGGGTGTTCATTCCGCCCGCAGACAGTTCGGATGCCGCCGGGATCGCCCGGCTGGCGGCGCTGGTGGTGGCCCCGGAGCTGAGCGAGACCGACATCCTGGAGCAGCTCGCCGAACGCCTCGACCCGGCGTTCCTTCCGCGCCCGCTGGTACGGGTGGACAACCTGCCGCGCTCGACCACCGGCAAGCTGCCGCGTCAGGCACTGCTGGAGCTGCTTGCCAGCCACGGGGAGCCCGTCTGAGATGCCCACCCTGACCAGTCAGCCCCGCCGGGTCCCGCAGGACCACCCGGCACTTCCGGGTCATTTCCCCGGGAACCCCGTGGTGCCCGGCGTGATCATCCTGGAACAGGTGCTGGACGCAGCCGGAGAACTGGGGCTGGCCGCCCCCGGCCGGTTCCCGCAGGTGAAGTTCGTGGCGCCGCTGCACCCCGAAGCACCGTTCCGCGTGGAGATCGACGAGCCCGGGCGCCGCGGCTCTCGGGCCTTCCGCTGCGTCCTCGATGACGGGTCCGCCACCCTGCTGTGCGCGGGACAGCTGGACCCCGAACCGCCGGCCGACCCGTCATGAGCGGGGACTGGCGCGCTCAGGAGGAACGCGGCAGTCCCCTCGCCCTGCGCATCATCCTGTGGGTCGCGCTGCGCCTGGGGCGCCCGGCCGGGCGCCTGCTGCTGTACCCCATCACCGCCTATTTCCTGCTGCTGGCACCGCGCGCGCGGCGCCACAGCCGGCAGTATCTGCGGCGGGTGCTGGGGCATCCGCCGCGCGTACGCGATGTCGCCCGCCACCTGCACAGCTTCGCCACGGTGATCCTCGACCGGGTGTTCCTGCTCGCCGGGCGCGAGCAGGCCCTGGACATCCGCGTGCACGGCGCCGACATCTTCCACCAGGCACTGGACTCCGGGGACGGCGCGATCCTGCTGGGGGCCCATCTGGGCAGTTTCGAGGCCCTGCGGGCCCTGGCCGTCGGCCATCACGACTTCCCTGTCCGGGTACTGATGGACGCCGACCACAACCAGGTCATTACCCGGCTGCTGGACTCGCTCAACCCCGAGGTCGCGCACAGCGTGATCCCGCTGGGACGCACCGACACCCTGATCCGCGCCCGCGAGGCGGTGGAACGCGGCGAGATGGTGGGCATGCTGGGCGATCGGGTGGTGGAAAACGACCGCACCGTGGAATGCGAATTTCTCGGCGACCGCGCGGTCTTCCCCATGGGGCCGATGCTGCTGGCGACGGTGCTGAAGGTGCCGGTGATCCTGTGTTTCGGACTCTATCGCGGCGGCAACCGCTACGATATCGTCTTCGAACACTTTGCCGACGCGATCGAGGCGCCGCGGGCACACCGCGACGCGGTGCTGCAGGAGTGGACCTGCCACTATGCCCAACGCCTGGAGGCCCATGTGCGGGACGCCCCGTGGAACTGGTTCAACTTCTATGATTTCTGGCATGACGACTGACCACCTCCGCACCCGCGGGCCCGCCCGGCTCGCATGGCTGGCCCTGCTGCCCTGGCTGTGGCTGCCGCTGCCGGCCGCCGCGGACACCCTGGATGCGATCCTGGCGGCCCTGAGCCTCGACGCCCCCGCGGAGATGGCCTTTCGCGAAGTCCGCCAGGACCCCATGCTGCAGTCGGAGGACCGCCAGAGCGGCCGCATCGCCTTCGAGCCCCCGGATACCCTGATCCGCGAGACCGACGGCCGGCGCGGCGAGCACGTGCGCATCGAGGGCCGGGAGCTGACCCTGACCCGGGGCGATTCGGTGCGCGAGATCCGTCTGGACGAACAACCCGGGCTGGAGGCCTTCGCCGGGCTGTTCCGCAGCCTGCTGCAGGGCGACCGCGAGGCCCTGGAAGCGGGCTTCGAGGTCGAACTGGACGGCGATCTCGAAGCCTGGGAACTGGAGCTGCGCCCGCGCGACCGCGCGCTGCGCCGGGCGATCATCGAGATCACCATTCGCGGCCGCGAAGGCGAGATCCGGCGCATGGACACCTGGGAATCCGGCAACCGCACCAGCCGCATGCATTTCGAAGCACCGGCATCCGGCGACCCGCCCAGCGAACGCGACTGACCACGCATGTCGTCCCTCCCCTCGCGTGCCGCGGTCACGCTGTGGCTGGCCGGCCTGCTGATCGCGGCCCTGATCCTCGGCCTGCGCGGCGAGATGGCCACCGATCTCGGACGCTTCATGCCCGACCCCGGAGCCGAGGCCGGGCTGCCGCTGGACGTCGACGCCGGGCCGGGCGCCCGCCAGCTGCTGCTGGCCATCGAGGGCGGCGATGCCGCACGGCGGGCCACGGCCTCCGACGGACTCGCCGACGCCCTGCGCGAGGACCCGGCGGTCGCCGGCGTCCACAACGGACGCGGCGATTTCGACCCCGAGGCGCTGGAAGCCATCCTGGACCTGCGCTATCTGCTGAGCCCGGCGGTCACGCCCGAGCGCTTCTCCCGGGAACACCTGGACACCGCGTTCGCCGAGCGCCGCGACGACCTCTCCAGCGCGGTGCCAACGATGCCGCGCGAGCTGATCCCGCGCGACCCCACCGGCGAACTGCTGGAACTGGGCGAGCGCCTGCGCGACCCGTTCGGCGACGCAACCCGCGGGCAGCACGGCGTATGGACCGACCCGGCCGGCGAGCGGGCCCTGCTGGTCGTACGCATCGCGCCCGAGGCCGCGGGCCTGGAGGAACAGACGGAACTGCTGCAGCGCGTCGACCGCGAGTTCACGGCCCTGGCCGCCGATGACCTGAATCTGCTGCAGGCCGGGCCACCCGCGATTGCGGTGGAATCGCGCGAGCGCATCCGCGCCGAGGTCACCGCCTTCAGCCTGGCCGCCTCGCTGGCGCTGGCGGTGCTGCTGCTGGTGGTTTTCCGCCACCCCCATCCGGTGTGGCTGGCGGCGATCCCGCTGGGCAGCGGGATCCTCGCCGGCGCGGCCGTGGTCACGCTGGTCTTCGGCCATCTGCACGGGATCGCGCTGGCCTTCGGCATCACCGTGCTGGGGGTCGCACTGGACTACCCCCTGCATCTGTTCGCACACGCCGGCCGCCGGGCTGCCGCACGGGTCGCCGGGGAACTGTGGCCGGCGCTGGTGCTGGGCGCCGGCTCCACCGCGCTGGTCTACGCGCTGATGGCCGCGACCTCGTTCCCCGGCATGGCCCAGCTGGGTCTCTTCGTGCTGACCGGGATCCTGGTCGCCGCCGCGGTGACCCGCTGGGTCCTGCCGGCCCTGCTGCCACGCGGCGCACGCGAACGGGGCCTGCCGGAACCGCGGCTGCCCCTGCCCTCGCTGCGGCCGCGCGGACAGCGAGCGGGCCTCGGGCTGCTGCTGGTGGCGGTGATCGCGGCGCTGGCCGTGCTGCTGAGCCGCGACCCCTTCCCGTGGAACGACCAGCTCACCGCGCTCAATCCGGTCCCCGAGGAGGCCATCGCCCTGGACCGCGAACTGCGCGACGCGCTGGGGCTGCCGGACGTGCGCCATCTGGTGCTGATCCGGGGGGAATCCGCCGACGCCGTGCTGCAGGCCGCGCACGCGCTGGACGAACCGCTGGAGGCGCTGCGCGACGCGGGGGCAATCACCGGTTTCGACCATCCCGCGCGGATCCTCCCGGATATCGTGACCCAGCGCGAACGCCAGGCGGCCCTGCCCGAGCGCGACACCCTGGCCGAACACGTGGAACGGGCCGTGCGGGACCACGGCTTTCAGGCCGAGGCCTTCACGCCGTTTCTCGATGACGTGGAACGCAGTCGCGAGATGGACCCGGTGACCCCTGACAGCCTGCCCGACGGGCCGCTGCGCCAGGCGCTGGAACCGCTGTTGCTGGCCCCGGGCGAACATTCGGCGGCGGGCCATGAACGGGCCTGGATCGGACAGGTGCTGCTGCGCGGGCTGAGCGACGCCGGCGCCGTGAGCCAGCGCCTCGACGCCGACGCCCCGGCCGGCGGGGCGGAAATCGGGCTGGTCGACCTGCGCGCCACCACCGAGGCCATGGTCGCGGATTTCCGCACGGCGGCCCTGACCCGCCTGGCCCTGGCCGCGCTGGCGGTCACCGCCCTGCTGTGGCTGCTGACGCGCGATCCCGGGCGCAGCCTGCGCATCGTGACTGCAGTCGCGGCCGGCTTGCTGCTGACTACCGCCAGCCTGCTGCTGCTCGGGATCGAGCTGACCCTGTTCCACCTGATCGCATTGATGCTGGTGATCGGGCTGGGGCTGGACTACGCGGTATTCCTCGGCCGCCCGGGCGCCATGGAACCGGACGAGGCCCGGCGCACCCGCCGCTCGGTGACCCTGTGCGCCCTGTCCACCGGTCTGGTTTTTGCTCTCCTGGCCCTGTCCAGCCTGCCGGTGCTGCGCGCCCTGGGTCTCACCGTGGCCCTGGGCGTGGTATTTTCCTACGTGGCGGCCCTGTTGCTGGCCCGTCCCGTGAACCCGTCCCCGACGCCCGAGGCCCCCGGCCCCGGGCCGGGGTTGTTGCGCTCGAGGAAGAACCCGACTCCATGAATGCCCTGGCCATTACCGCCCACACCCAGACCAGCGCCGCCGGCACCGGCAACGCCGCGGGCGCGGCCGCGCTGCGCGCGGGCCGCAGTGGCCTGCGGCGCTGCGACCTGCCCGACGTGGATCTGGAGACCTTCATCGGCCGCGTCGAAGGCCTGGAAGATCACCCGCTGGAAGGCGAGCTGGCGGCGTTCGACTGCCGCAACAACCGCCTGGCCGAACTCGCCCTGCAGCAGGACGGCTTCCTCGCCGCGGTGGATGCCGCGATACGTCGCCACGGGGCCGACCGGATCGCGGTGCTGCTGGGCACCAGCACCTCCGGGATCGCGGCCACGGAGGAGGCCTACCGGCGACGCGATCCGGCGACCGGCGCCCTGCCCCCCGACTACGACTACCGTCACACCCAGAACATGTATTCGCTGGCGGACTACGTGGCCACGCGCCTGGGCCTGAGCGGGCCGGCCATGGTGGTCTCCACCGCATGCTCCTCCAGCGCCAAGGTGTTTGCCGATGCCTGGCGCCATATTCACGCGGGCATCTGCGACGCGGCCATCGTCGGCGGGGTCGATTCCCTGTGCGGCATGACCCTGTACGGCTTCAATGCGCTGCAGCTGGTGGCGCCGGAGCCCTGCACCCCGCTGGATCGTCAGCGTCGCGGCATCTCCATCGGCGAGGCCGCCGGCTTCTTCCTGCTGGAACGCGCCGAGGACGCCCCGGCGGACGCCCCGCGCCTGACCGGTCACGGCGAGTCCAGCGACGCCCATCACATGTCCGCGCCCCACCCCGAGGGTGCGGGCGCCGCACGGGCCATGCGCGAGGCCCTGCAGCGCGCCGGGCGCGAAGGACACGAACTGGACTACGTGCTGATGCATGCCACCGCCACCCCCGCCAACGACCGCTCGGAGGCGCGTGCGCTGGCCGATGTCCTGGGCCCGCGGGCACGCTGCGCCGGCACCAAGGGCCTCACCGGCCACACCCTGGGCGCGGCCGGGGCGGTGGGCGCGGCCCAGGCCCTGGCCAGTCTGGCCGGCGGCTTCGTGCCCGGCACTGCCGGACTGACCGACCCGGACCCCGAACTGGGTCTGGATGCGCGCGCGGCCAGCGAAGAACGCCCGGTGCGCCGGGTGCTGCTCAACGCCTTCGGTTTCGGGGGCAACAACTGCTCGCTGCTGCTGGAGGCCCCGTGCTGAATCCCGTCGGCATCCACGCGGTCGGGCTGATCGGGCCCGGGCTGGCGGATTTCCCGTCGGCGCGGGAGATCCTCGCCGGGCGCGAGGAGCACCTGTACGCACCGGTGCAGATCCCGCCCACCAGCCTGCTTCCGGCCAACGAACGCCGTCGCACCACACAGACCATCCGTCTGGCCCTGCGTGCGGCAGAGGAGGCCAGCGAGGGCGGTGACCGCACGTCGATGCGCAGCGTGTTCGCCTCCTCCAGCGGCGACATGGACATCATCGACCGCATCTGCGAGGCGCTGACCCACCCGGACCCGGCGGTCTCGCCCATGCAGTTTCACAACTCGGTGCACAACGCCGCGGCCGGCAACTGGTCCATTGCCACCCGCAACCCGGCACCGGCCACCGCCCTGTCCGGCTTTACCGGTACGGTGGCCGCCGGGCTGCTGGAGGCGGTCACCCTGCAGCTGTCCGAAGGCGGCGAGGTCCTGCTGGTCTGCTACGACGTCCCGTCCATGGAGCTGTTCCGCGAGGTCCGCCCGGTCACCGAGAATTTTGCCTTTGGCCTGCGCCTGGGACCGGTCGCGGGCGCGCAGTGGCAGCTGCGCCTGGACCCCGGGGGGAACGGTCCCGATACCCCGTGCCGGGCGCCGGCGCTGGAAGCCCTGCGCGCCACCAATCCCGCGGCCCGGGCCCTGCCCCTGCTGGAACGTCTGGCCGGCGCCCACCACGACGCAGTGGTCCTGGAAGCCCCCGCCGGGCGGGTACTCGGGCTGCACGTGGAGGAAGCCACGCCATGATCCTGGACGCCGCCGCCATCCGCGAGCGCCTGCCGCATGCCGGCGCGATGAGCCTGCTCGACGAGGTCGTGGCCCACGATGCCGACCGCATCCACTGTCGCGCCCGCTCGCACCGTGATCCGGACAACCCGCTGCGCGGCGAACCCGGCCTGCACGCCCTGGCGGCACTGGAATACGGCGCCCAGGCGATGGCCGTGCACGGCAGCCTGGGCGCGGCGGACAGCGCACCACCCCGCGCGGGCTATCTCGCTGCAGTGCGTGACCTGCAGATCCACGCGCGGCGCCTGGACACCGTCGAAACCGCACTGGACATCCACGCGCAGCGGGTGATGGCCGACGCCCGCAGCTCGATCTACGATCTCGCCGTGGAAGCCGGCGGCGAACGCCTGCTGGCGGCCCGCGCCACGGTCATCCTGGAATCCGGAGAAACCCCATGACGCGACGCGCACTCGTCACCGGCGGCAGCGGCGCCATCGGCGCGGCCATCGCCCGGGATCTCGCCGCCGCCGGCTGCGAGGTCTTCGTCCATGCCAACCGCAATACCGAGGCCGCCACGAGCATTGCCGAAGAAATCCGCGCCGACGGCGGGCGGGCCGAGGTGCTGGGCTTCGACATCACCGACGCCGACGCCACCCGCGCGGCGCTGGAGGCCGAGATCGCCCGCGGACCGTTCCAGATCCTGGTGCACAACGCCGGGGTGCACGACGATGCCCCGCTGGCCGGCATGACCCCGGAACAGTGGCGCCGACCGCTGGAGGTCTCGCTGCACGGCTTCTACAACGTGATCCAGCCGGCGCTGCTGCCGATGATCACCACCCGCTGGGGCCGGGTCATCGCGGTGACCTCGGTGGCCGGTGTCACCGGGAACCGCGGCCAGGCCAACTATGCCGCCGCCAAGGCCGGGCTGCACGGGGCGATCAAGTCGCTCGCCCAGGAGGTCGCCAGTCGCGGCATCACCGCCAATGCGGTCGCGCCCGGCATCATCGAGAGCCCGATGAGCGAATCCGCGTTCGATGCCGACACCATCCGCCGCATGGTGCCCATGCAGCGCGCCGGCGAGCCCGCCGAGGTCGCCGGGCTGGTGGGCTATCTCGCCTCCGAGGCCGCCGGCTACGTCTCCGGGCAGGTCATCGGCATCAACGGTGCTCTGGCCTGATGCCCCGGACCGCGCAACCATGACCGAGCCCGTCGTCTTCGCCGTGATCCCGGCCCACAACGAGGCCGCGACCATCGAGGCGGTGGCCGCCGCCGCGCGGGCGCAGGTCGACCGGGTACTGGTGGTGGACGACGGTTCCGCCGACGACACCGCCACCCTGGCAGCCACCCATGCCGAGGTCCTGCGCCTGGAACCCAATCGCGGCAAGGCCGGTGCCCTGTGGGCCGGGATGCAGCAGGCGGTGTCCGCAGGCGCCGACGCGGTGGTCACCCTGGACGGCGACGGCCAGCACGACGCCACGGAAATCCCGGCGCTGATCGCCGCCTGGCGGGAACACCCCCGACACCTGATCCTCGGTGCCCGGCTGAAGGAGCGCGAAAGTACCCCGCCGCTGCGCCTGTTCGGCAACCGGGTCGCGGATTTCTGGATCGGCTGGGCCTCGGCGCAGCCGCTGCGCGATTCGCAGTCGGGCTTTCGCCTGTACCCCGCCGATCTGCTGCGGCAGATGCGCATCCCCCACGGGCGCGGCCGCTCGTTCGTGTTCGAGAGCGAGGCGCTGATCGCGGCCGAACGGCACGGCTTTCCGGCGCGTCTGGTACCGGTACGCTGCATCTATCCCGAGGATCGCCGCCCCAGCCATTTCCGCCCGGCGGCCGATACCCTGCGCATCATCTTCATGGTCGCCGGTCACCTGCTGCGCCGCGGAATGCGCCCGCTCGGACTGTGGCGCTCCCTGCGCCGGCCGACCGTCGAAGACCCCGTGGAAAGCCCCTGATCCTCGCCCTACACTCAAGGATCCCATGCGATGTACAAACAGATCCCGGAGGGAACCATGCGATACAGAACCCTGATCCTGGTGATCATCGCCGGCCTCTTCCTGATCGCCGGCTGCCGGGGCACCGCCCCGGTGTATAACGTCAGCGACACCACCATCACCAATGCGCAGGGCGAACGTCCCGGTGCCGAGGTAATGTCGCAGGCAATCCGCGATGCCGGCGCACGGCTCGGCTGGCGCATGGAGGAGGTCGAACCGGGCGTGATGGAAGGGGCAATCCGCGTGCGCGATCACACGGCCGTGGTGGAGATCCCGTATTCCGCCGGGCAATACCGCATCGACTACAAGGACAGCACGAACCTCAACCACACCAACGGCGAGATCCACCCGAACTACAACCGCTGGATCGAGAACCTGGACGACCAGATCCGGGCCGAGCTCTCGCGCCGGTAGCCCGGGATCCGCACGGGTCGGTTCCGGGGCGGGACCGGGAGCGGCTCAATCGGGGCGCGGGCGCTCCGGATCGGACCGGCGCTCGCGCTGCCCGGCCTCTTCCGGATCGGAGGCATCGGACAGGCGTCCGGACTCCTGCGGGCCCCGGTCGCCCGACTCCGAAGATTCGCCGCCGCCCTGACCCGGATCGAAATCGCGCTGGTGGGTGTTCGCCAGCATCTTGCCCGCCCGATCCTCCAGGCGTTCGCGGGTGGGCTTGTCGGCCAGCTCCTCGGCGCTCTGCGCCAGATGGTGATAGAGATCGCGGTAGGTGCCCGCCATGCTGGCGAACAGCGTGGCCGTACGGTCGAAATGATCGTTCACCTGCGAGCGGTAGCGCGTAAGCTCCTGCATGCGCTGATCCAGCTCTTCTTCCAGCTGACGGATCAGCTTGCGTTCGTCGCTGGTCACCCGACCGACCCAGAAGCCGACCAGCGCCGCCACCACGATCGCCAGGATGCCGAGGGCCACCCACAGCCCGACTGCCGTCTGTTCTTCCACCGCTGTCACCTTTTTTCGCTCCGGCGCGCCGCCGGCGTTGCTTCCGGAGCCCCGGGCCTTTCCCCGGGGCGTCCCGGGGCCATTGTGCCCCACGCTCCGTGCGAACGCACATGCTACCCTCGCACAAACCCCCGGAAAGCAAGGATTCCCACGATGCAGGATTCGCCGCGCGCGCAGCAGATCCGGCAGGCCCATGCCACGCTGATCCATCTGGTGGTGCAGGCCTGCCAGAACCCGCAGAGCCGACAGGAGCTGGAGCCCGTCCTGGAACAGGCGATCCAGGGCGGCTGGACGGACCTGGTCGCCCGCATCCGTCAGGTGCTGGACGGCCAGCGCGACCCGTCTCTTTTGAACGGTCTGGACGAGGAAGACAACACCATTCTTTCGTCCATTCTCACCGGCCTGCAGGACCCGGCCACGCTGCCGGACCCGAACCAGACCGCCGATGCCGCGCAGGCCGCGCCGGGCCTTGCCCAGATGATCCACGGAGCATCCCGCGGCGATCCGCAGTCGCTGCACTGGCTGTCGCAGATGGCCGAGCAGATGACCCGCGCGGGCGGCGACATGGCCCGCCTGGGCGGTATCGCCAAGCGCCTGGTGGATGGCGAACGCGATCCTGAGGTGCTGTGTCAGGGCATGGGTCCGCAGGGCGAGAACCTGGTGCAGTCCATCCTGAGCGAACTGGGCAAGCTGGAACGTCACTGACGGAAACCGCGAGCGACCCATGCCCCGGCCCGCTGTCCCGTACCTCCGCGCCCCCCGGACCGTTCTCCTGGTCCTGCTGGTGGTGGCATTCGCCGGCTGCGCACCGGTACAGGTGCAGCCGCCTCCCGATCCGGACCCCGCGACACAGGTGCTGATCATCGACCATGGACGACACAGCAGTCTGCTGCTGCCGGACGCGGACGGCCGGCACTGGCTGCGTTATTCCTACGGGGACTGGCGGTTCTATGCCGAACGCCGTACCGGGCCCTTCAGCGCGCTGGCCGCGCTGGCCTGGCCGACCCGGGCCGCGCTGGGACGCCAGGTGCTTGCCGGCGACCATCCGGAAGAAGCCCTGCGACGTGACCTCCGGGTCCCGGTGCGCGAGGTGCTTGCCCTCACGGTCGATGCCAACGAGGCCGCCGCACTGCGCGAGGATCTGGAAGAACTGTGGCGCACGGGGCAGGACGACCGGCGCGAGATGGCCGTGTGGGACATGGCGTTCGTGCGGCACCCGATTCCGTACAGCCTGCGCCACAATTCCAACCGCATGATCGCGTTGTGGCTGGCCGAACTGGAGGTTCGGGTATCACGGTCGCCCATCCTGTCACGCTGGCAGGTGTGTCCGGTGGCCCCGGGGAACGCAACGGAAGACGACGACGCACCGGACTGCTGACCGGACGCCCTGACCGCACCGGTTACAGCGCGCGTACCCAGCCGAGAACGGCCTCCTGCAGGCTGCGCCCCGGCCCGATATGGGCACGCGGGTCGTTCACCAGCAGAACGACGCGCACGTCATCCCCGCTCTGCGTACGCACGTAGCCGGCCACCGCGGAGACCTCGCGCAGGTGTCCGGTCTTCAGATGCATGTGCCCGCGTTCGGCCCCGTTGTTGAAGCGGTTGCGCAGGGTGCCGTCGACCCCGGCCAGGGCCAGCGAGGACTGGAACTCGGGCCGCAGTGGATGTTCCCACCCGGCCTTGAGGATCTGCCCCAGCTGGTACGGCGACATGCGTGCGTCACGCGACAGCCCCGAACCATTGTCCACCCGCATGCCACCGGGGTTCACGTCCAGCTCGCGCAGGGCCTGCAGCAGTGCCTGACGCGAACGCTCCTTGGTCACCGGGGCGCCGTGGCGCTCCGCGCCCAGACTCAGCATCAGATGCCGGGTCATCACGTTGGAGCTCCACTTGTTGGAGACCCGGATCAGGTCCGCCAGCGGCCGCGAGCGGTGCGTCACCAGGGGCTCCTCCTGCAGGGGCGTCATGCGCCCCGGGCGGATCTCGCCGTCCAGCTCCCCGCCCCATTGCGACCAGTGCAGACGGAACAGCCCGGCGTGATTGCGTTCGGGCTCGGTTACCGAACGCAGCAATTCGTATTCACCACAATGCACGGGATACTCGCCCCTGAGCGTCAGGCGTCCGTTGCTGCGGTCGGCATCGATCTCGATCCCGCGCTGAAAGTCACCGCAACGACCACGCCCGGGCCGCAGCCGGTTGTCGATCTCCACGTCCGGAAGCGGGGGATCCAGGCTCACCCGAACGGCCTCGCCATTGCGCCCGGGCCGCACACGAATGCGCTGGGCGTTGGAGTTCACGTGCAGGGCGTACACGCCCTGGTTATACGCCCGCAGCGGCTTCCCGTTGAACACGGAAGGATCCTGCGGCCCCACGTCGAAATGCGAGGCGTCCAGGATCACGTCGCCGGCGATGCGTTCCACGCCCGCCTGACGCAGCTGCCCGAGCATGCGCCAGTGCTCCTCATTGACCATGCCGGGGTCGCCGGTGCCGCGCACCACCAGGTCGCCGTCCAGAACCCCCTCGCGCAGCTCGCCGACGGCCCACAGCTCGGTCTTCCAGGTGTAGTCCGGCCCCAGCTGGTCCAGCGCCGCCAGCGAGGTCGCCAGCTTGAGCGTGGAAGCCGGGTTGAACAGCCGGTCGGCATTAAGCTGCGCGAGCACGGCATTGTCCCCGGCGCGCTGGATCCAGAGCCCCACGGACCCGGGTGGCAGGCCCTGCGCATCGATCGCGGATTTCAGCGGGGTGGGCAGATACTCGTACTCGGAGGCGAACGCGCCCCCGGGAATGGCCGGGAGCAGCGCGAGCAGCAGGATTGCCAGCAGGGCAGGGGTACGGCGGTTCATGGACGCGGCGACCATCCAGCAGGGGGACCAGGGCCCAGTATTGGCTGTCACGACCCCGCGGACAAGCCCCGCGTGAAACCCGCGCCCTCGGCAAGGTTCTGCATCACGCCGGCGAGGTATTCGGCGGTCACCAGCTTGACCCCCATGCGATTGCCCAGCTTGCGCATCCCCTGATCGGCGGTCGCCAGTTCGGCATCCAGTTCCATCGCCAGAAGCACCGCGTCCACGTCCTCGCGCGAATCCACCAGGCCCTTGCGCATCGCCTCGCGAAAACGCTCGCGCAGCTGGGTGATCAGCTCGGGGCGCAGGGACTCGGCCGCGCCGGCCTCGCGGGTGTGCTCCTCGGCGATGCGCAGGCCCCGGTCGATCCGGGTGCGCACCTCGTCGATGAATTCGTAGAGGATGTCGCTGGGCAGGGTCAGCGCGAAACGCCGCGGCGAACGGACCCACACCACGGTCTCGAAATCGGCGGCCAGCGGCTCGAGGTCGCGCATGGTGCGGAATTCCTCGTAGACCGACAGCGGCATGTAGAACTCCGCGCTGCAGTCGCGCGCGAGCCGGAGAAACTGCTGCAGGACCGCCTCGGGGGTCTCGCCGAACTGCGCCGAGACGTGCGGGTTGGTGAAGACGCTGGTGTCCAGCACGAAGCGGCGCATGGGGACCTTCCGGTGGCTGTGGGACGGGCTCCCATCATCGATACCCCCCGCGAGGGGGTCAACCGGGGTGTTACGCCGGGCCGTTACGGGCCGTTACGCGGCGTAACGACGGGTGTTACGTGGCGTAACACCCGTAACCCCCTTCTGCTTCACAAGCCACTGTTTTTACGGGACCGGAATCACTGGCCCGTGACTTGCAACAGGCGCGGGACGCCGATTCCCGCAGCCGACACGATGTCCGACGCCCTCGACAGCACCCGCGAGTTCCTCAGCGCCCACGCGCCCTTCGACCAGCTCGAGGCCGAGGCGCTGGAATTCCTGTTGCCGCGTCTGCAGACGCGCTTCTACGAACAGGGGGCGCGCATCACCGACCCGGAAGCGGGCCCGGCGCAGCGCTTCCACATCATCCGTCAGGGACGCATCCGCGGGGAGAGCCCGAGCGAGGACGAACAGCTCTCCGGGAACGCCTGGGAACTGATCCCCGGCGAGTGTTTCCCGATCGGGGCCCTGCTCGGCCGCCGCGCGGTGCATACCGTGCATCGCGCGGCGGAGGACACCCTGTGCCTGGAACTGAGCCTTGAGGATTTCGACCGCCTGCGGGCCCGCTCGCGGGTATTCAACGACTTTTGCACGCGGCGTCTGGCCAACCTGCTGGACCGCCTGCATCAGGGCCTCGACAGTCTCGCCAGTCATGACGCGGCCGGCGGCGGCCAGCTGAACACCCCGCTGGCACTGCGCCTGGCGCGCGAACCGGTCACCTGCCGCCCGGACACCCCGCTGCGCGAGGCCCTGACCACCATGCGCGACCAGCGGGTGGGATCGATCGTCGCGGTGGACGACCAGGCCGCACCGGTGGGCATCTTCACCCTGCATGACCTGCTCAACCGAGTGGCCCTGGAAGGCGTCGGACTGGACACGCCGGTGCGCGCGGTGATGACCCCGGACCCCGTCGCGCTGGAAGAGAATGCCCCGGGCTTCGAGGGCATCGAGGCGATGACCGAGCACGGGATGACCCACCTGTGCGTGGTCCGCGACGGCCGCCTGACCGGGGTGCTGGGCGAACGCGATCTGCTCACCCGCCAGCCGCTGACCCTCGACGGCCTTGTGCGCGAGATCCGCCAGGCGACCACGGTCGACGAGATCGCCGGGCGTCTGCGCCAGGTCCCGCGGCTGGTGGAGGCGGTGATCACCCAGGGCGCCGAGGCGGACCAGGTCCTGCGCCTGATCACTCGCCTGAACGAACACGCGACCCGCCGGGTGCTGGCCCTGCTGCGCCCGCAGTACGACATCGAGGGCATCGATTTCACCTGGCTGGCGTTCGGCTCGCAGGCCCGCGAGGAGCAGGCGCTGATCACCGACCAGGACAACGGCATCCTGTTCGATGCCGAGCCGGGCGACGAGGACGCCGTCCGCGCACGCCTGCTGCCCTGGGCGCAGGCCGTCAACCGGGCGCTGGCGGAATGCGGTTTCACCCTGTGCCCCGGCAACATCATGGCCGGCAACCCGGAGTGCTGCCTCAGCGGCCCGGAATGGGAGGCCCGTTTCACCCGCTGGATCGAACAGGGCACCCCGGAACACCTGCTCAAGAGCACCATCTTCTTCGACCTGCGCGCGGTGGACGGCGACGCCTCGCCGGTGGAGGCACTGCGCACCTTCCTGCTGCAGAAGACCGCCTACAACTCGCGCTTTCGGCGGCAGATGGCCGCCAACCAGCAGGCCTTCCGACCGCCGCTGGGTCTGTTCGGCGAGATCCGCGCCGGGGCCGAAGGGATCGACGTGAAGAAACAGGGCCTGACCCCGTTCGTGGACGGCGCGCGGGTGATCGCTCTGGCCGCCGAACTGCCGGCCACCGGCAGCCACGAGCGCATGGATCAGGCCGTCAGTGCCGAGGCCATGCGCCCCGGCGATGCCGCCGACTATCACGCGGCCCTGCGCTATCTGCAGATGCTGCGCCTGCGGGCGCAGCAGAAGGCCCTGCGCGAGGGCCGCGAGGACGACAGCCGCATCCGGCCGGAAGAACTGGGCGCCCTGGAGGGACGGGTGCTCAAGGAATCCTTCCGCCAGGCCCGCAAGCTGCAGGGGCAGCTTGCGGTGCAGTACCAGCTGTGAGGCCACCACAGCCAATACCTACGAAAAGAGGAGCAACACCATGTCGCAAGACCTCAGTCGCGAGGCGTACTGGAAGGCGAATCTTCGCCTTCTGGCGATCTGCCTCGGCATCTGGTTCTTCGTGTCGTTCGTGCTCGGCATCCTGCTCGCCGCGCCACTGAACAACATCCACCTGGGCGGGTATCCGCTGGGCTTCTGGTTCGCCCAGCAGGGCTCGATCTACACCTTCATCGTCCTGATCTTCGTTTATGCCTGGCGCATGAACGTGCTGGACCGCAAGTTCAACGTCGACGAGGAGTAATCCGGCCATGGATCAACAGACTCTCAGCCTGATCGTGGTCGGCATCACCTTCGCGATCTACATCGGGATCGCGATCTGGGCCCGCGCCGGCTCGACCAGCGAATTCTACGTGGCGGGCAAGGGCGTCCACCCGGTCGCCAACGGCATGGCCACGGCGGCCGACTGGATGTCCGCGGCCAGCTTCATCTCCATGGCCGGCCTGATCGCCTTCCTCGGCTTCACCGGGGGTGCCTATCTGATGGGCTGGACCGGCGGCTACGTGCTGATGGCCCTGCTGCTGGCCCCCTATCTGCGCAAGTTCGGCAAGTTTACGGTGCCCGAATTCATCGGCGACCGGTTCTACTCCAAGCCGGCCCGCGTGGTGGCCGTGATCTCGCTGCTGGCGATGTCCATCACCTACGTGATCGGGCAGATGCGCGGCGTCGGGATCGCCTTCTCCAACATCCTCGAGGTGCAGCTGGAAGTGGGCCTGGTCGCCGGGATGGCAGTGGTGTTCATCTACGCCGTACTCGGCGGGATGAAGGGCATCACCTACACCCAGATCGCGCAGTACGTGATCATGATCTTCGCCTACACGGTGCCGGCGATCTTCATTGCGATCACCCTGACCGGCAACCCGCTCCCGCAGCTGGGCCTGGGGTCGACCCTGCAGGGCTCCGACACCTACCTGCTGGAAGCGCTGGACAACACCATGGTGGAGCTGGGCTTCACCCAGTACACCGCCACCGAGGGCGGCATGAGCATGCTCAACATGTTCCTGCTGACCCTGGCGCTGATGATCGGTACCGCGGGCCTGCCGCACGTCATCATCCGTTTCTTCACCGTCCCGCGCGTGCGGGATGCCCGCAAGTCGGCCGGCTGGGCGCTGGTCTTCATCGGCATCCTCTACACCACCGCGCCGGCGGTGGGTGCGATGGCCATCTGGAACCTGGTCAACACCGTGCATCCGGGCGAGATCGGCACCGAGGAAGGCCACCTGGCCTATGAGGACAAGCCAGCCTGGATGGAGCGCTGGGAACAGACCGGCCTGCTGGAGTTCGAGGACAAGAACGACGACGGCGTGATCCAGTACTACAACGACGAGAACGAAGAATTCGCCGCCATGGCCGAGGAGGAATACGGCTGGGAAGGCAGCGAGATCGTCGAGCTGGACCGCGACATCATGGTGCTGGCCAATCCCGAGATCGCCGGCCTGCCGGGCTGGGTCATCGCCCTGGTGGCGGCCGGGGGGATCGCGGCGGCGCTGTCCACCGCGGCCGGGTTGCTGCTGGCGATCTCCTCGGCCATCTCGCATGACCTTCTGAAAGGGGTCTTCACGCCCAAGATCAGCGAGAAGCGCGAGCTGCTGGCCGGACGCATAGCGATGGCCGTAGCCATCCTGTTCGCCGGCTATCTCGGGCTCAATCCACCGGGCTTCGCGGCCGAGGTGGTGGCACTGGCCTTCGGACTCGCGGCCGCGTCGCTGTTCCCGACCCTGATGATGGGCATCTTCATGAAGAAGATGAACCGCGAAGGCGCGATCACCGGCATGCTGGTGGGTCTGGTGAGCACCCTGCTGTACATCTTCATGTACAAGGGCTGGTTCTTCTTCCCCGAGACCGCCATGCTGCCGGACACGCCGGAGGGCTGGATCTTCGGGATCAACCCCTCCAGCTTCGGTCCCATCGGTGCGGCCCTGAACTTCATCACCGCCTTCATCGTGATGAAGATGACCGCTCCGCCGCCGAAGGACATCCAGGACCTGGTGGAAAGCGTGCGCGTGCCGCGCGCCGACTGATCCGTTCCTGGGATCCGCTTCCGGGGCCGGCCACCAGGCCGGGCCCGGGACGATCCCCGAGGTATTTCTCTCGGGGATCGTCCGCAAATCCACGCGGGTGGGCTTGCGGACGATCCTCGCGACACCCCAGCCAGCCATCCACGGAGTACCGGGATGAACGCCGAACTCGATGAGATCCGCGAATTCCTCGATCAGTCGCCGGATCTCGCGGAGCTGTCCGCGGAGACCCGCTCCGCGATGGTGCGCCGCCTGACCCTGCGCTACCTGCGCCACGGCGCGCCGTTCCCGCCCGAAGGGGACAGCGACGGGTTGTGGATCGTGCACACCGGCGCCATCGACCTGCTGGACGCCGGCGACCGGCTGCACGACCGGCTGGGCGAAGGCGACGTGGCCCGGGTCGCCGACGGCGCCTGGGGAAGCGGAGTGGCCGGTGAGCACGGACGCGTGACCGAGGACGCACTGGTCTATCACCTTCCCGGGCCCCGCGCCGAGGACCTCGCGACCCGTCATCCGGAACTGGCTGATTTCCTGCGTACCACGGGCGCGCCGGTGGCACCGGACGGCGAGAACGCGGTAATGCACGCCACCGAGGGCGGACCGGACGCCCTGCTGACCACGCCGGTCTCCACCCTGATGAGCCCGCAGGTTCTGCAGGGGCAGTCGGACATCTCGCTGCACGAGGCGGCCCGGCTCATGACCGACGCGGATGTCTCGGCCCTGGTCCTGCACACGGCCGAAGACCCGGACCGACCCGCCGGCCTGCTCACCGATACCGACCTGCGCCATGCCCTGGCGCAGGACCTGCCCGCGGACACCCCGGTGCATCAGTGCATGGCCCGGCATCTGGTCACCGTTACCGGAGAAACCCCGGTCTTCGAGGCTCTGCTGGAGATGGCACGCCGCGACATCCATCACCTGCCAGTGGTGGAACCGGGCGGAGGCCGTCTGGCCGGCATCCTCTCCGGGACCGACCTGATCCGGCACCAGGGCACCAGCGCGGTGCATCTGATCCGTGACCTGCGCCGGGCCGGCTCGCAGGAAGAACTGTGCCAGCACATGCAGGCCCTGGCCCGCCTTCAGGTCCGGCTCACCGAGGCCGGAGTGGACGCCCTGCGCACCGCGCAGGTAATCACGCTGGTGGTCGACACCCTGACCCGATGCCTGATCGAACTGGCCGAAGCCCGTCTGGGGCCCGCTCCGGCCGCATGGGCCTGGCTGGCCAGCGGCAGCCAGGGCCGCCACGAACAGCTGGCCCATACCGACCAGGACACGGCTCTCATCTGGGACGACGGTGCCCCGAACGACGCCGACGACTGGTTCGCCGAACTGGCGCGCGAGGTCACCGACGGGCTGGACGCCTGCGGCATCCGGCGCTGCCCCGGCGGCGTCGACCCCACCCACGCGGCCTGGCGCGGCCCCGCCAGCACCTGGCAGGAAACCTTCCGGCGCGCCTTCACCCGGCCGGACGCGCAGGAGGCCCGCCTGGCCGCGCATTACCTCGACCTGCGGGTAATCCACGGCCGTGGCGATCTCTTCACGCCCCTGCGGGAGCAGGCGCTGGACGACGGCTGCCGCCACGAGGCGGCGCACACGGCCATGGCGGTGCAGGCCCGCGAAGTACGCCCCCCGCTGGGTTTTTTCCGCCGCTTCGTGCTCGAACACGATGGCGAGCACACTCCGGCCCTGGACCTGAAGAAACGCGGCCTGCTACCGGTGGTGGCCCTGGCGCGGGTCTGCGCCCTGCGCGCCGGAGCCGATGCCCGCGGGACCCTGGAACGCCTGCGCGCCGCCGCTCACGCCGGGGTCCTCGACCCGGACAGTACCCGGGAGCTGGAAGAGGCATTCCGCTTCATTGCCGGGGTCCGGGCCCGCCATCAGGCGCGACGGATCGCCGCCGGCGAAGCCCCGGACAACCACGTGGACCCGACGGAACTCTCCGGGCTGGAACGCAGCCGGCTGAAGGCCGCCTTCGTGCGCGTGGATCGAGCCACCCGGGCGGCCCTGGGAGGCGAAGGCGAGGTATGACCCGCGCCGCCGCCCCGCAACGCGAGGCCTGCGCCCCCGGTCGCGCCGCGTTCTGGCTGGCGCCGGGCTACTGGCGCTTCTGCCGTGCGCGAGACCACGCCCGGAGCCAGGCCCCCGCCGGGGCGCTGAGGGACTGCCTGAACACGCCGCCGCCCGCCCCGTCACAGCCGGTAGCCCGCACCCGCTTTCTCGCGGTGGACATCGAGACCACCGGTCTGGACCCGCAACGCGACGCCATCCTGAGCATTGGCTGGGTGGCGCTGGATGGCACCAGCATCGACCTGGCAACCGCCGGACACGTACTGGTACGACCGCAACGCGAGGTACCGGAACAGAGTGCGGTGATCCATGGCATCACCGACCACCGGGCAGCGACCGGCGGCACGCCCGGCGAGGCCCTGGATGCGCTGTTCCGGGCCCTCGACGGCCGCGTGCTGATCGCCCATCACGCAGCCCTGGAGCTGGGCTTTCTGGCCCGCGCCTGCGAACGTCACTACGGCACGCGCCCCCCACTGGCGGTGGTCGACACCCTGCGTCTGGCCGAAACCTCGCGGCGGCGCGCCGGCCGCCCGATCCCGGCCCGGGGGCTGCGGCTGCACGTACTGCGCGGCGAATACAATCTGCCCGCCCGGCGCACCCACGACGCCCTGCTGGACGCACTCGGGGCCGCCGAACTGTTCGCCGCGCTGATCGCCGAACGCGATCCGACGGGCGAGCTGCCGCTGGGACGCGTGCTGTTCCGGCCGCGACGGCTCTGGTAGGCCGGACACGGCCGGCAGGCATGCTATCCTCGCGCCCGTGAGACCCAACCCCGACGAATCCGCTGGAACCACGCAGAACATGGAGGCCCGCATGAGCGACACCATCGAGTCCACCCTGACCGAGACCCGCCATTTCGATCCGCCGGCGGCATTCACCGCGAACGCCCGGCTGAAGCCGGAGGACGTGGAGGCCCTGCACAACAAGGCGCGGGCCGACTACGAGGGGTTCTGGTGCGATCTGGCCCGGCAGAAGATCGACTGGCAGACCGACTTCACCGAGGGCCTGGACAGCTCGAACGCCCCGCATTTCCGCTGGTTCGCCGACGGGCGCATGAACGTCTCCTACAACTGCATCGACCGCCACCTGGAGGCCCGCGGCAACAAGACCGCGATCCGCTTCGAGGCCGAAAACGGCGATACCCGCAACCTCACCTACCGCGAGCTCTACAACGAGGTCGGCAAGCTGGCCAACGCGCTCAAGGGCATGGGTGTCGAGAAGGGCGATCGCGTGGTCATCTACATGCCCATGAACGCGGAGGCCGTGATCGCCATGCAGGCCTGCGCCCGCATCGGCGCGATCCACTCGGTGGTGTTCGGCGGCTTCTCCGCGGATGCGCTGCGCGACCGCGTGGTGGACTCCGGCGCCACCGTCATCATCACCGCCGACGGCGGCGAGCGCGGCGGCAAGGTGGTGGGCCTGAAGGCGGGCGTGGACAAGGCGCTGGCCAGCAACCCCGCCGAGGTCGAGAAGGTCATCGTCTGCCGGCGCGCCGGCAACGACGTGACCATGCACGAAGGCCGCGACGTCTGGTGGGAAGAGGCGGTGGACGGCGAATCGGTCGACTGCGAACCGGAGTGGGTGGAATCCGAACACCCGCTGTTCCTGCTCTACACCTCCGGCTCCACCGGCAAGCCCAAGGGCATCCAGCACTCCAGCGCCGGCTACCTGCTGGGCGCGATCATCACCAACGAATGGGTGTTCGACCTGCAGGGCGACGATATCTTCTGGTGCACTGCCGACGTCGGCTGGATCACCGGCCACACCTACGTCGCCTACGGCCCGCTGGCGGTGGGCGCGACGCAGGTGGTCTACGAGGGCGTGCCCACCGTGCCGGACGCCGGGCGCTGGTGGAAGATGTGCCAGGACCACGGCGTGACCGTGTTCTATACCGCCCCCACCGCCATCCGCGCGCTGATGAAGGCCGGCCCCGAGCTGCCCGAGCAGTACGACCTGTCGAAACTGCGCCTGCTGGGCACCGTGGGCGAACCCATCAACCCCGAGGCGTGGATGTGGTACTACCGCGAGGTCGGCGGCGAGCGCTGCCCCATCGTGGACACCTGGTGGCAGACCGAGACCGGCGCCAACATGATCGCCCCGATACCCGGCGCCACCACCCTGGTCCCGGGCTCCTGCACCCGCGCCCTTCCGGGTATCGACGCCGACGTAGTGGACGAGGACGGCAACAGCCTGGGCGCCGACGAGGGCGGCTACCTGGTCATCAAGAAGCCCTGGCCGTCCATGCTGCGCACCGTGTGGGGCGACGACCAGCGCTACAAGGACACCTACTGGCCCAAGTTCGGCGGCAAGTACTACCTCGCCGGCGACTCCGCGCGTCGCGACGCCGAAGGCAACTTCTGGATCATGGGCCGCATCGACGACGTCCTCAACGTCTCCGGGCACCGCATGGGCACCATGGAAGTCGAATCCGCACTGGTGGCCCACCAGGAAGTCGCCGAAGCCGCAGTGGTCGGCCGTCCACACGATGTGAAGGGCGAGGCCATCGTCGCCTTCGTCATCCTCCAGAGTGACCGCCTGACCGGCGAGGAAGCCGAAAAGATGGTCAAGGAACTGCGCGAATGGGTGGGCGAGCAGATCGGCCCGATCGCCAAGCCCGACGACATCCGCTTCGCCGACGGCCTGCCCAAGACCCGTTCCGGCAAGATCATGCGGCGCCTGCTGCGCTCCATCGCCAAGGGCGAGGAGATCACCTCGGACACCTCCACCCTGGAGAACGAGGCGGTCATCCCGCAGCTGCAGGGCAAGGCCTGACGGCCACGCCCGGACTCAGCACACCCGCATTCAGTCGGGGGCCACCCGGGCCCCCGCCTCCACATGATCCCCGGGGCGGGTCACCACCCGGTCCCCGGCCTCCAGACCCTCGCGGATCTGCGTGGTGAAATCGCTGCGGCGGCCGGCCTCGACCCGGCGCGGCTGCGCCCGGCCTTCTTCCACCACGAACACCGCCCATTCACCGTCCTCGCGGAACAGGGCGCTGGTGGGGATCTGCAGCACGTCCTCGCCTTCCCACAGCAGGAACTCGGCCTCCACGTGGTAGCCCACCACCAGCCCCGCCTTGCGGGCCTCTTCCGCATCCACTTCGAGCAGGACCGGCACGCGCTGCTCGTCCACCCCCAGGGCCGAGGTCCGCGTGAAGCCCGCCGGCCGCAGTCGGCGCACCCGGGCCTCCAGCGCCTCATCGCCGCCCCAGTCGGTGAGACGCACGCGCATGTCCGGCGTCACCCGCACCGCATCCATCGACAGCAGGTCCACCTGCACCTCCAGATCCGCCGGATCCCCGAGCTCCAGCACCGGTTCGCCGGCCGCGACCGTGCCCTCGCAGCAGCGATGCCGGTGCAGCACCACGCCGCCGGCCGGCGCACGCACGGCCAGCGATTCGGTTTCCTCCTCGCTGCGTTCGCCGGTGGCGATGTCCAGGATCACCCGCGCCGCCTCGACCTCGCTGCGTGCGACCTCCACCGCCGACTCGCCCGCCTCCACCGCCGAGCGGGCACGATCACGCCGGGTCTCCACCCGCTCCAGATCGCTGGCGGACACTGCCCCGTCCTCGAACAGTTCGCGGTGACGCCGGTACTCCGATTCCGCCAGCCGCGCCTCGGCCCGCAGTTCCTCGAGGCTGGCCCGCGCCCCCTGCAGACGCGAGCGTGCCGCGGCCAGGTGCTCGCGGGCCTGCTCGCGCGAGCGCGCATCCAGCCCCGGCGCCGGCAGCGGCTCCATGCGGAACAGTTCATCGCCGGCGGCTACCGCATCGCCCTCTTCCAGGTGCACGCGATGCAGGAACCCCGCGATCGGCGCCGACACCTCCCAGGTATCGCGCAGCCGCGTGCGCCCCTCCTCGCGCAGGGTCTCGGTGAACGGCCCGGACTCCACCTCGCTGACCGCCACCGCGACCGGCCGCGGGCTCAGCGCCCACACCAGCGCGGCCGCCCCCGCCAGCACCACCAGTCCCGCCGTGATTCGCTTCTTCAACGCCATTTCCTCAGTCTCGCAGATCCCGCGCTCGCGCGCCGCAGACGAGCGTTCCGGACACCGCGGGTCATTCCGCGGCCTTCAGGGCCTGCACGCGGTCCAGGCCGCGCAGCCGGCGTAGGATCAGCAGGCCGGACAGCGTGGAGGCCACGATGACCCCCAGCGCGGCGAAGCCGTACAGCTGCGGCGTGATGATGAACGGCAGGCGCACGAATTCCAGCGTCAGGGCCTGGTTCAGCAGCCAGGCGAACCCGGTACCGCTGGCCCAGGCCACCGGGATGGCGGCCAGGCTGACCAGCGCGATCTCGCCCAGCAGGACCCAGCTGACCTGCGCCCGCGAATAGCCCAGCACCTCCAGCGTGGCCAGCTCGCGTTCGCGCTCGGCATACGCGATGCGGGCGTTGTTGTAGGTCACCGCGAAGGCGATCGACCCGGCCAGCAGCACGAATACCGCCGCGAACGCGAGCACCGTTTCCTCCATGTATTCGCGCACGTTGGCCTCGGCCTCGCGCACCCGCTCCACGCTGGCCACCTCGGGTTGTTCGGACAGCGAGGCATACAGCGCGTCCTCATATTCGGAGTCGACCAGCAGCCAGGCGCCGGTCACCGCCGGACCCTCGCCCTTCAGCCGATGCAGCGCGTCGCGCCGGATATAGGCCCCGGTACCCATCGGCTCGTCGACCACGCCGGCCAGCTGCGTGGTGACCGTGCGCCGGCGTCCTTCCAGGAACTCGATCTCCAGCGCATCGCCGGCCTCCAGCCCCAGCTGGTCGGCGAGATAGTCGGTCAGCACCACGCCCGCGGCGGGCAGACCGGTCTCCCCGGCCTGCGCGGAGGGCAAACGGCGCAGGCGCGGCTCCGGGTCCATCCCCAACAGCCCGATGCGTTCGCTGCGCGCCCCGGCATGCAGGCGCACCGGCGCACTGCGCCAGGTCTCCACCGCCAGCACGCCCGGCTCGTGGCGCAGTTCCCCCGCCACCCGCGGCGGCACCGGATCGGTAAACGCCACGTCGACATCCATCTGCAGCGTCATGCGGTACTGCTGGTCGATCATGTGGCTGACCGCCTGCAGCTGATAGGCCCCGATCAGCAGCAGCCCGCCGGACAGGCCGATCCCGATCACCGACGCCAGTGCCTTGAGCCGGTGGCGCGCGAGATTGCGCAGGATGATGCGCGAGGACTGCCCCAGCCCCCGCATCAGCGCCGAATCCTCCAGCCAGCCGCGGCGGAAGCGTTCGGGTGCCGGGGGACGCATCGCCTCCGCCGGTTGCATGCGCACCGCCTGCCACACCGCCTGCAGGGTGCCCAGCAGGGCGGCCACCATCGCCACCCCCACCGCCAGCAGCACCAGCCAGCCCTGCAGGCGAAAGCTCAGCTCCGGGAAGCGGAAGTACTCCATGTACAGGTCGACCAGGGCGTGCGCGGTCCACGCCCCCAGGGCGATCCCCGCGACACTGCCCGCCAGCACGATCAGCGTCGTCAGCAGCACGTAATGCCACGCGATCGCGAGGTTGCCGTAGCCGAACGCCTTGAGGATCGCGATCTGGTCGCGCTGGCCGCGGATGATGCGCCCCATCACCACGTGCAGCAGAAACGCCGAGACCAGCAGGAAGATCGCCGGCACCACCACCGCCATGATGCCCAGCTGCTGGATCTCCAGGGTGACGAACTCATGCGAGAACAGCTCGTCGCGGCCATGGGCCCCGGTGCCGCCATAACGCGCGAGGGCAACGTCCAGCGCCTCGATCACCGCGTCGCGGTCAGCATCGCGCTGCAGGCTCACGCTCAGGCTGTTGAAGGCCCCTTCCATGCCCCAGGCGGCAGCCAGCGCGCTTTCGTTCATCCACAGGATCGCGTAGCGCTCGTAGTCCGGCATCAGATGCCCCGGCGAGACCTGGTAGACGAACTCCGGTGACAGTGCGATGCCGCTGACGCGCACCTCCACCAGCCGCCCCCCGATGATCAGCCGCAGCGCGTCCCCGGCGACCAGCCCGTGGGCCTCGGCAAAGCCGTCGCTGACCACCACCTCGTCGGAGCGGGCCCGTTCCGGCAGGCGTCCCTCGCGCAGGTGCAGCTGGTTGAGGGCCGGCTGGCGCCCGTCCGGCAGCGACAGCACCTGGCCACGGATCGGGTCGTCGAAGCCGTCCAGTTCCAGCCGCGCCGGCGCGCGCACCCGCGGCTCAACCTCGGCCACCCCGGGGATCTCGCGCAGCGGATCGGCGATCCGCCGCGGGGCCCGGTTCACCTCGGCGAAGACATCGGCAAAGTGGCGCTCGGCGTAGAAACGTTCCTGCGTCAGGCTCAGTGCGTCATGGCCCATCACCGAGAACACCAGGGTCAGCACCCCGCTGGCGATGACCAGCGCGATCGCCGCCGCCTGTCCGCGCAGCCGGGCGAGATCGCGCAGGACCTTGAGATGCAGGGTGCGCACGGGTACGCGTCACCACCGCAGGGTGGCCGGGTCCGCCCGCTGCGGGTTCTCCTCGATGGAATCGACCCGGCCGTCGCGCAGATGGATCACCCGGTCGGCCATCTCGCCGATCACCGCGTTGTGGGTGATGATCGCGACCGTGGTGTTCAGCCGCTCGTTGATGTGCGCCAGCACCTCCAGCACGCGGATGCCGGTCTTCGAGTCCAGCGCGCCGGTCGGCTCGTCGCACAGCAACACCGCCGGCTGCTTGGCGATCGCGCGGGCGATGGCCACACGCTGCTGCTCGCCGCCGGAGAGCTGCGAGGGGAAGTGGTCCATACGGTCCTCCAGTCCCACCAGCGCCAGCGCGTCTTCCGGCGGCATCGGGTCGCGCGAGATCTCGGTGACAATGGCCACGTTCTCGCGCGCGGTCAGGCTGGAGATCAGGTTGTAGAACTGGAACACGAAGCCGACATGGTCACGGCGAAAGGCCGTCAGCGTGCGCTCGGAGGCCTGTGCCAGGTCCTGGTCGCGGTAGCGCACCTCGCCCTCGGACGCGGTATCCAGCCCGCCCATGATGTTCAGCAGCGTCGACTTGCCGGAGCCCGACGCGCCCAGCATCACTACCAGCTCGCCGGCGTAGACCTCCAGGTCCACCCCACGCAGCGCCCGGATGGTGACCTCGCCCATGAGATAGACCCGGGTCACCCCGCTCGCATGGAAGATGACCTCGCGCCGGCCGAAACCGGCGGCCGGGGCCGGGATGGCGTTCATCCCGGAATCGAGGTTACCCGCGCCACCGGGGCCGGAGGTTCGGCCGCCGGGGCCGCCCCGCTGTCCGGCGCACCCGGCAGCAGACCGCCGCCGTTGCCGTCGAGGCCCGCCGACCACAGGCTCAGCAGCAACAGCAGGAGGATCAGAATCGGGATCAGGATGCGTGGTTTCATCGGACAGGCCCTCGCTCGCGGCAATATACCAATGCTGCCACAAAGCCTCCGGCACGGCGTCGCCAAAAGCAGTGCCACACCCCCGGCCAG
The DNA here is from genome assembly GCF_003208255.1 of Thioalkalivibrio sp. ALE21. Lineage (NCBI taxonomy): Bacteria > Pseudomonadati > Pseudomonadota > Gammaproteobacteria > Chromatiales > Ectothiorhodospiraceae > Thioalkalivibrio > Thioalkalivibrio sp. ALE21. Next base: position 179,697 of record NZ_QKMA01000001.1, on the reverse strand, counting down.
GCCAATGTCGGGGTTACGTCCGGAGATTGCCACGTCGCCTTCAGCTCCTCGCAATGACGGATCGTAATGACCGGGGCACGAACGGCGTCGCTCGGGCCGCCGGCGCCACCCGTGGTGGTCGCGACCGGCGCTTCATCCCGATGAAGCACTGATATACTTGGTCATATGCGCCTGTCCCCGGAACAGCAAACCGTCATCCGTCAGGAAGTGGCCCGTGCATTCGGCCCGGACGCCCGGGTCTGCCTTTTCGGGTCCCGCACGGACGACTCGGCGCGGGGAGGTGACATCGACCTGTACGTTGAGGCCGAGGGCACGCCAGACGAACTTCTGGAGGGCGAACTGAAGCTGCATGCCGCCCTGCAGCGGCGGCTTGGCGAACGCCGCGTGGACCTCGTCATCCATCGGCGCGGTGCTCCCGCGCGGCCCATCGACACTCACGCCCAACGCACCGGACTCCCGCTGTGACCACCGATTCGCCTGCACGCCTGGCCCGGCTGCTGAACCTGGTCGATCGCGAAGACGAACACCTGCTGGGGGTACGGGAGCGGCTCCTCGCGGGTGATTGTTCGGTTTCCCCCGACCGTGTGCGAGGCATCCTTGCTGCCGACAGCGGCATCGACCGGCTCGAATCCTTCGGTGCCAAGTTCGGGCGGATGCAGGACACGATCATGGACAAGCTGGTCCCGGCCTTTCTCACCTGTGCGGGCGAGAAACCAGGACCGGCCATCGACAATCTGGCACGCCTGGAAAAGCTGGGGCTCATCGAGCAGGCCGATGACTGGTTACAGATGCGCCATCTGCGCAACCGGCTGGTCCACGAGTACATCGAGAACCCCGATGACCTGGCCCCGGCCCTGCAACGCGCCTGTCATTTCACCGACCGAATGCACACCGATTACCAGCGCCTTCGGGGCTATGCCCGGGACCGCCTGGCGATCGAGGTCCCCGGCAACACGGGAAACTGAAGCCCCCCGCGGGTACGGGAACGAGGGTCACGCGGCGTCGATTTGTTGTTTTGCGCCCAAATATTTACCCTGTGCGCACCGTCCGGCCCGCCGCAGACGCGCCGCGCACCCCGCAATCGCGCGCCGCAGGGCCGTTTTGACGCCACATCGGCATCATCCGAACCGCTTCAACAACGCAAGGAGTCAACATGTCCGCTCTGATCTGTGGGTCCATGGCCTACGACACCATCATGGTGTTCCCCGACCGCTTCAAGAACCACATCCTCCCGGACAAGGTGCACATGCTGAATGTGTCCTTCCTGGTCCCGGACATGCGTCGCGAGTTCGGCGGCTGCGCCGGCAACATCGCCTACAACATGAAGCTGCTGGGCGCCGATCCGACCGTGATGGCCACCGTGGGCGGCGATTTCACCCCCTACGCCGACTGGATGGACAAGCACGGCATCTCGCGCAAGTTCGTGAAGGAGCTGCGGGACACCTACACCGGTCAGGCCTTCATCACCACCGACCAGGACGACAACCAGATCACCGCCTTCCATCCGGGCGCGATGGGCTTCTCGCACCAGCAGAAGGTCACCGACGCCGACGGCATCAAGGTCGGCATCGTCTCCCCGGACGGCCGTGACGGCATGATCGAGCACGCCCAGCAGTTCGCCGACGCCGGCATCCCGTTCATGTTCGACCCGGGCCAGGGTCTGCCGATGTTCGACGGCGACGACCTGAAGCGCTTCATGGAGAACGCCACCTATGCGGCGTTCAATGACTACGAGGCGCAGCTGACCGCCGATCGCACCGGCATGAGCATGGAGCAGCTGGCGGAGATGGTCGACGCGATGATCGTCACCCGTGGCGGCGACGGCTCCGACATCTACACCGGCGGCAAGAAGATCACCATCCCGTCGGTCGAGCCGGCCGCGATCAAGGATCCGACCGGTTGCGGCGACGCCTACCGTGCCGGCCTGCTGTTCGGCCTGGAGAAGGGCTTTGATTGGGAGACGACCGGCCGCATCGCGTCGCTGATCGGCTCCATCAAGATCGCCCACTCCGGCACCCAGAACCACCACTTCTCGGCCGAGGAATTCGCCGACAAGTTCGAGAAGGCCTTCGGCTACCGCTACTGAGGCAGCCCCTCACCGGATCCGGCCGCGATGGCCGGATTCCGGCGAGCTTCCGGCCCGGGCTCCCCTTGGGGGACCCGGGCTTTTTTGGGCCCGAGGGTCCCGCCCCCCGGAGAACATGCAGGCGCGTGCAACATGAATGCACGCCTATTCCTTCAATAATCAAATGGACTTTGCTAGTGTGGGATCAATTTCCGGCCTTCGCCCGGAATCGTGCTCATTGACGAGGACAACGACATGGAAAAGCAGGAAGTCCTGGACCGTCTGCACCAGGCCAAACGTGCCCACCTCGCCTGGGTCGGCCGCGCCGAACTTCTCACCCAGGGCGTACCGGTGGAAAAGGATCAGATCCCCGTGCTGCACACCGACTGCCCATTCGGGCAGTGGTATTTCAGTGACGGGCAGGCGCTCAACGATTTTCCCGAGTTCGAATCGATCGACGAGGCCCACCGCCACCTGCATCAGGCGTACGCCGAGATCTTCAAGCTGGTCACCGAGGAAGAGAACGCCTCGATGTTTTCGAAACTGCTGGGTTTCGCCCGGCGCCAGCACGAGCGGAACGAACCGCTGATCCGGATGCACATGGAGGCACTGGAGGAGGCCTCGCGCAGCGTGGTGCACCACCTCGACGCGCTGGAGAGGAAGATCCGGGAGATGGAAGAAGAGCAGTTCGCGGAGGCGGTGCGCGCCTGAGGCGGCACCGGCGGCCGCCCGGATTCTCAGGCGGTCGCCGACCCCGACTGCGCCCAGGCCGCCTTCCAGCCCTCGTAGTCCGCGACCAGCTGCTCGACATCGGCCTCGTCGAACGGCCGCAGGCCACTCAGGACCAGGTGCTTGCTGCCACGGGCGACCACCGCACCGTCGGTCACCAGTTCGTAGTCGAGCCGGATCTCGCCGCGCTTGCCATTGACCGTCATGACCGCGTCCTTCAGGCGCGGTTCGGGCCGCGCGTCCGCGGCCGCCAGCGGTTCGGGCAGCTCGAACCCCATGCGCTCGTACATCACCAGCGGGCGTTTGGGGTTCACCATCACTTGATGCTCGCGCATCAGCGGCACCAGCACGTGCGGAAAATTCTGCCCGGAGAACGACACGTAGCTGCGGATCAGCGACTCGATCGCGGCCGGGTCATCGACCACCGCTCCCGAACGCTCGATCTCGACCACGCTCTTGCCGTTTTCGTCGGTAATCGCCACCTGTTCGCCGGGCGTCTCCGGGAAATATACCGGGGCGTTACCACCCACCATGCCGGTAAAGCGAAAGTTCATCGAGGCACTGGCGCCCCAGGCGTCCAGCGCCAGGGCGAAAAGCAGATCACCGGGTACGCAGAACCGCCGCGAATCGGCGTCATGGATGGGGTTGAAGTCCCCGGCCACGGCCTTGGCAAACCGGCTCCCCTGCTCCGGGGTCACCACGAGCTGCCCGTCCTGATAGCGGTAGAAATCTTCCAGAAATGATATGCGGGTCACTCGACTCTCCCCGAACTTCGTTCTCGTTATTCCCGGACTTCCAGTCCCAGGTGTTCGCGGATCGCCGCCAGAAAGGCCTCGCCGTAGCGATCCAGCTTGTGCTGCCCGACCCCGGAGATGCCCAGCAGCTCATCGGGGGTACGCGGCATGCCGGCCACCATCTCCAGCAGGGTGGCGTCGTTGAAGATCACGTAGGGCGGCACGCCCTGGTCCGCCGCGAGTTTCTGACGCAGCCTGCGCAGAGTGTCCCACAAGGCCCGGTCTTCCGCATCCAGACCGGCGACCGAACGCGCCGTCTCGCGGCGCGAGGCGGGCGCGGGACGCCCCCCGGCGGCGGCCTCGTGGCGCAGATGCAGGGCTTCCTCGCCACGCAGTACGCCGCGGCAGGCGGGATCCAGCCGCAGCCCGCCGTAACCCTCGGGATCCAGACGCAGCAGGCCGCGCGCCAGCAGCTGGCGCACCATGCCGCGCCACTGGCGCTCATCCAGTTCGGTCCCGATCCCGAAGGTGCTCAGCCGGTCGTGGCCGAGGCGGGTGAGCCGCTCGCTGCGGCTGCCGCGCAGGACCGCAATCACGTGACCGGCGCCGAAGCGCTCGCCGGTGCGGTAGATGCATGAAAGCAGCTTCTGCGCCGCCACCGTGGCATCCCAGGTGGCCGGCGGGTCCTGGCAGTTGTCGCAGTAACCGCAGGGCTCGGGCAGGGTCTCGCCGAACCACGCGAGCAGGGCCTGACGGCGGCAGGTGGTCAGTTCGCTGAACCCCAGCATCGCCTCCAGCTTCTGCTGCTCGATTCGCTGGCGCTCCTCGCCGGCATCCGAGTCCTGCAGCATCTGCCGCAGCGTGACCACGTCCTGCAGCCCGTAGAGCATCCAGGCATCGGCCGGCAGCCCGTCGCGTCCGGCACGGCCGGTCTCCTGGTAGTAGCCCTCCAGGCTCTTGGGAAGACTCAGATGGGCGACAAAGCGCACGTCCGGCTTGTCGATGCCCATGCCGAAGGCAATGGTCGCGACCATCACCACGCCATCCTCGCGCAGGAAGCGACGCTGGTGCTCGGCGCGCGTCGCCGCCGGCAAGCCGGCGTGATAGGGAAGCGCGGTCACGCCGCGCGCCGCCAGCCATTCGGCGGTTTCGTCCACCTTGCGCCGCGACAGGCAGTAAACGATGCCCGCCTCGCCCGGGTGTTCCTCGCGGATGAAGCGCAGCAGGCGCTCGCGCGGCGGGCCGGACGATCCGTCGGCGGCCCCGACCCGGTAGCGGATGTTGGGCCGATCGAAGGAACTGACAAACATCCGCGCCGACTCCAGGCGCAGGCGCTCGCGGATCTCCTCGCGCGTGGGTTCGTCCGCGGTGGCGGTCAGGGCGATGCGCGGCACCGACGGGAAACGCTCCGCCAGCACCGCCAGGCGCCCGTACTCGGGACGGAAATCGTGCCCCCACTGGGATACGCAATGCGCCTCGTCGATCGCGAACAGCGCCAGCTCCAGCCCTTCCAGGCGATCCAGCATCCCGGGGGCGAACAGCCGTTCCGGAGAGAGATAAAGCAGATCCAGCTCCCCGGCATGCAGCGCCGCCAGCACGCCGCGCGCGGTGGCCTCGTCCTGCCCCGAATCCAGCCCGGCCGCGGCCACGCCGTTCTGCCGCAGGGCCTGCACCTGGTCCTGCATCAGCGCGATCAGGGGCGAGATGACGATGGCGCAGCCACGCCGCGCCAGTGCCGGGATCTGGTAGCAGAGCGACTTGCCCCCTCCGGTGGGCATCAGCACCAGGGCGTCGCCGCCCCCGGCGACATGCTCCACCACCGCCTGCTGCTGTCCGCGAAAGGCCTGGTAGCCAAACGTCTCGCGCAGGATGGTTTCCGGGGCGCTTCCCTGCGCCGGTGTTGCTGCGGTCTGATTCCCTTCCACCGGACGGTCCACCTGCGTTGCCATGAAGCTGTTCAGACTGCCCCAGGCCCCGCGCCGGGCGCAAGAACGGGCAGCTTCCCGGTGTGCATAGTAGGCTACGCGCTCCCTTCATCCGGGTGACTTTCCATGCGCGGTTTCGGCTCTTCGGTCCACGACGCCCCCGACAACGCGGTCAACTGGCGCATCATCCGCAGCCTGCTGCCGTATCTGTCCGAATTCCGCGGACGGATGTTCCTGGCGCTGGGCCTGATGGCCCTGGCCAAGCTGGCCACCGTGGCCGTGCCGGTGGCCCTGAAGTACATTGTCGAGCACTTCGAGGACGCCGGGGCGGAGGCGCTGGTGACCGTGCCTGTGGCGCTGGTGCTGGGCTACGGGCTGCTGCGCTTCGGCGGGACCTTCTTCGGCGAGCTGCGCGACGCGGTGTTCGTGCGCGTGGCGGAGCGCGCGATGCGGCGCGCCTCGCTGCGGGTCTTCCAGCACCTGCACCGGCTGGAGCTGGGGTTCCATCTGGCACGCGAGACCGGCGGCCTGGCCCGCGACATCGAGCGCGGCACCAGCGGCATGAGCTTCCTGCTGCGCTTCATGGTGTTCAACATCCTGCCGACGCTGATCGAGATCCTGCTGGTGGCCGTCATCCTGCTGTTCGCCGTGGGGCCGGTGTTCATGTTCACCGTGCTGATCGCGGTGGCGGTCTACGCAGCCTTCTCCATCTGGATCACCGAGTGGCGCACGCGCTTCGTGCGCGAGGCCAACCAGCGCGACAACGAATCCAATACCCGGGCGATCGACAGCCTGCTCAACTACGAAACGGTCAAGTACTTCGGTAACGAAGATTACGAGGCCGAACGCTACGACCGCGGACTGGCGGCCTGGGAGCAGGCACGCACGAAGAACGTGCTGTCGCTGGTGCTGCTGAACTCCGGGCAGGCCCTGATCATCGCGGTAGCCATCACGGTGATGATGCTGCTCGCCGCCGCGCGGGTGGCCGACGGCTCGATGTCGCTGGGCGACCTGGTGATGGTCAACGCCTACATGATCCAGCTGTTCATTCCGCTGAATTTCCTCGGTTTCGTCTATCGCGAGATCCGTCAGTCGCTGGCCAACATCGAGCGCTTGTTCGGGCTGCTGGAGAAGCCCGTGCAGGTCGAGGACCGGCCGGATGCGCCGGACCTGGAAGTCGGCGCCGGGCACGTGCGCTTCGAGCACGTGGATTTCCACTACCAACCGGAACGTCCGATCCTCGAGGACGTGAACATCGACCTGCCGGCCGGGAAACGGATTGCAGTGGTGGGCCCCAGCGGGGCCGGCAAATCGACCCTGTCACGCCTGCTGTTCCGCTTCTACGACGTTACCGGCGGGCGCATCACCATCGATGGTCAGGACCTGCGCGACGTGACCCAGGCCAGCGTGCGCCGGGCGATCGGCATGGTTCCGCAGGACACCGTGCTGTTCAACGACACCATCCGTTACAACATCGCCTACGGCGATCCGTCCGCCAGTGACGTGGCGATCGAGCGGGTGGCGCGCCTGGCGCATCTGGAAGGGTTCATCGCGCGTCTGCCCGATGGCCTGGACACGGTGGTCGGCGAACGCGGCCTGAAGGTGTCCGGCGGCGAGAAACAGCGCATCGCGATCGCCCGCATGCTGCTGAAGGACCCGCCCATCCTGGTGTTCGACGAAGCCACCTCCTCGCTGGACTCGGACACCGAGAAGGGCATCCTGCAAGCGCTGGACGAGGTCTCCGCGCGCCGCACGACACTGGTGATCGCCCACCGCCTGTCCACGGTAAAGCACGCCGACCGCATCGTGGTCCTGGAGCACGGTCGGGTGGCCGAAACCGGCAACCATCACGAGCTTCTCGCCCGCAACGGCACGTATGCGCGCCTGTGGCACCACCAGCAGTCCGAGGCCGGTGACGCCTCGGAATTCACCGACAACTCGTGATACATTTCTCAAAACTCGTGAACCGCGGTGGCGATGAACCCCCCGATCCTCCTGCTCTGGTGTCTGCTGGCCCTGACGGTTGCGACCGCCGATGCCGATGACGATTACCGGGCCCCGGAATCCATCGCGGACACCACCCGGATCGATGCGGACGACGCCTGGAGACTGTTTCGCGAAGGGGTACCGTTCGTGGACGTGCGGCTGGCCGCGGATTATCGCGCCGGCCGCATTCCCGGAGCCATCAACCTGACCATCATGCGCGACGCCGACGACCCGCGGAACCGCTTCACCCGCGAGGCCCTGCTCGAAGTCGCCGGAGGCCGGGACCGGCCGGTGGTCCTCTACTGCAACGAATTCGACTGCTGGCGCACCGAGGCCGCCATCCGCCGCGCACTGGAATGGGGCTTCGACGACCTCCACTACTTCCCCGGTGGCTACCCCGAGTGGAGCCGCCGGAACTACCCCTTCGAATGAGATGGAGTCCGGAGCGGAGGCGCGGGTGATTCGGCTGCGAACAGCGATTGCTCTGGCTGTTTTCACCGGCCTGGCCCTGCTGGCTGCCGCGCTGGCTACCGGCGCCCATCTGGCCCTGCAGCAGGCGGACCAGCGGCTCGACCGCTTTGCCATGGAAACCCAGGAAGCCGCCTGGCAACAGGTGCTGGAGGCCGAACTGCAGGCGCTGCGCAGCGAAGCCACCGCGGTCACCCGCAACCGGGCGCTGCGCGAGGCGCTTGCCGGCGACGAACCGGTGGCGGGCTATGCCGACCCGCTGCACAACCGACTGACCGCCGCGGGCGTCGCCAGCGGCCTGGTCATTTATGACGCCGACGGCGAACGCCGCTTTGACTCCGTTCTCGAGGATTCCACCGAGTGTCCGCTGGCTCGTGCCACGCTGGACGACGGCCGCATCCACCAGGGCCTGCACCGTACTCCGGAGGGGCGTTATTTCGCCGGCCTGACCATCCCGCTGTACGACCAGGGACAGCTGGTCGGCGTAGTCGTGCCGCTACAATCGCTGGGCGGGTCCGCCCTCGACACCCTGGCGGGCAAGGCGGATACCCGCGCGGCGCTGCTGGACGCCGGGGGGCGGGTGGAACACACCGCACCCGCAGCGGCCCTGCCCAACCCCGGCCCCATGCTGAACCGGGCCGCGACCCGACGGACGACCACGGGCGGGCACCATGAACTCGCGGTACATCTCCCCCTGACCCCGTTCGGCCGCGAGGAAGTCACGGGCAACGTTGTGGTCATCCGCGACATCACCGATTCGGTCACGACCCAGCGCTTCATCAACACGGCGACCCGGGCCGGCGCAATCGTCGCCCTCCTCCTGATCGGCTGGGCGCTGTACTTCTGGCTGGGGCGCGCCCTGCGACCGCTGCGCGAGGCGGTGGCCACTCTCGAGGACGTGGGCCAGGGACGGTTCACCACCCGCATCCGCCGCGATTCGCGGCTGCAGGAAGTCGCCACCCTGCAGGGAGCCACCCTGGATATGGTGGAGCGGCTGCGGCGCATGCTGGAAGTCGAAGAAGACGCCCGCCTCGCCTTTCTCGATCCGCTGACCGGCCTGGCCAACCGCCGACTGCTGCACGAGCGCCTGGACCACGCCATCCGCGCCGCCGAACAGTCCGGGCAGCCCTCGGCCCTGCTGCTGATCGACCTCGACAACTTCAAGACCCTCAACGACACTCGCGGCCATTCGGTCGGCGACCGGCTGCTGACGCTGGTCGCACAGCGCCTGCAGGGGCAGGTTCGCCCGCAGGACACGGTGGCGCGCATCGGTGGCGACGAATTCGTGGTCCTGCTGGAAGAGCTCAAGCCCGACCAGGATCAGGCGGTCGCAGATTCCGGCAAGCTCGCCGCCAAATTGCTGGACCATATTCGGGAGCCGCTGATACTGGACGGGATCCAGCATGTCATCCAGGCCAGCATCGGCGTCACCGTGTTCCCGCAGGGCGGCGACACCAGCGAGGAACTGCTCAAGCAGGTGGATTTCGCGATGTATCAGGCCAAGCATGACGGTCGCGACACAATGCGCTTCTACGACCCGGAGATGCAGCGTCAGCTGCAGCGGCGGGCGGAACTGGAACGGGCCCTGCGGGACGCACTGGATGCCGATGAGCTGCTCCTTCACCTGCAGCCGCAGGTGGACGCCGACGGCCACCTGATCGGTGCCGAAGGCCTGATGCGCTGGAACCCGGGCGACCCCCGGGAGGTTTCACCCGCCGAATTCATCCCCGTGGCAGAGCAGAGCGGTCAGATCCTCGCGATCGGCCGGGTGGCCCTGCGCCAGGCCTGCGAGCACCTGGCCCGCTGGCGCAACATCCCCGGCGCCGAGGCCCTGCAGCTCGCGGTCAATCTCTCCGCTCCGCACCTGCGCGATGCCCGGCTGCTCGACGAGGTGCGCCAGCTGCTGGACGAAACCGGTGCCCCGGCGCAACGCCTGGTCGTGGAGATCACCGAAAGCGTGATGGCCGACGAATCCGAACAGTTAATGACCAACCTGCAGGAGCTGCGGGCGCTGGGCATCGGCCTCGCACTGGACGATTTCGGCACCGGCTACTCGTCGCTCGGTTATCTCAAGAGGTTGCCGGTGACCGAACTGAAGATCGACCGCTCCTTCGTGCGCGACCTCGAACACGATCCGGGCGACGCCGAGATCGTGACCACCATCCTCGCCATTGCTCGCACCATGGGGCTGGAGGTCGTGGCCGAAGGGGTCGAGACGCCCGCCCAGCAGGACTTCCTCGGACAGCGCGGCTGCAGACGTTTCCAGGGCTTCCTGTTCCACCGCGCCATGCCCGCGCAAAGCCTGGAAGCGCTGCTGCCCTGACGAGCTCAGTCGCCGGGGTCGACGCGGCCGCGCAGGGCCTTCCTGCGCCCGCGGCGGGTCTTGGCGTCCAGTCGGCGCAGTTTGGCAGCACGGGGCGGTCGCGTCGGGCGCCGCTTCTTCACCGGCTGTCCGGCCTCGCGCAGCAGCTCGGCCAGGCGCTCCAGGGCATCCTCGCGATTGGCCTCCTGCGTGCGGTACTGCTGTGCCTTGATCACGATCACGCCGTCACGGGTGATGCGCCGGTCGCGCCGGCGCAGCAGGCGTTCGCGATAGACCTCGGGCAGGCTCGCGGAGGCATGGATGTCGAAGCGGAGATGGATGGCGGTGGCCACCTTGTTGACGTTCTGCCCGCCGGCACCCTGCGCGCGGATGGGCGTCAGCTCGATCTCCGCGTCGGGGATGCTCACATTACCGGAGATCTTCAGCATCGGGAGGCTCAGCGGAACTCGCCGTCGACGATACGACCTTCATCGTCGAGTTCGGCGAAAAAGCGGCTGTTGTCAGTACGGTATTCGTGCGTGGCGATGTCGCCCGGGAGCACCAGCGTCACGTCGGGATAGACCCTCCGGAATTCCTCGGGGGTCGGGCGGGTGTCGATGAAGGCATGGAACGGCTCGAGCTCCTCGACCGTTCCCGGCCGCGGCTCGAAGCCGTTGCCGCCGCGCTCCCCGGTCTCCAGCGAGCAGCCCCCCAGGGCCAGAACCATCACGACCGCCAGTGCGGCCCGGTGTCGAAATATCATCGCTGCCTCCAGCGCCGCGCCGCGATCGGCGCGGGTCAGTCGCCCGGCTGTCCGTGCTCGCGGGTGGCGAGGAACCGGATCTCCGGCCATTTTTCCTCGGCCATCTGCAGATTGACCCGTGTCGGAGCGATATAGACCAGATCTCCGGCGTGGTCCAGGGCGAGGTTGTTCGCCGCCTTTTCCTTGAACTCCGCCAGTTTCTTCGGATCGTCGCTTTCCACCCAGCGCGCGGTCTGCACGTTCACGTTCTCGAACTGCGCCTCCACCTTGTACTCGGTGCGCAGGCGTTCGGCGACCACGTCGAACTGCAGCACCCCCACCGCCCCCAGGATCAGGTCGTTGTTCGTCAGCGGGCGGTAGAGCTGGGTCGCGCCCTCCTCGCACAGCTCCTGCAGCCCCTTGGTCAGCTGCTTCATCTTCAGCGGATCCTTCAGCTGCGCACGGCGGAACAGCTCGGGCGCGAAGTTGGGGATGCCCTTGAACGTCAGATCCTCGCCCTGGGTAAAGGTGTCGCCGATGCGGATGGTCCCGTGGTTGTGGATGCCGATGATGTCGCCGGGATAGGCGGTCTCCACGTGTTCGCGATCGGAGGCCAGGAAGGTCAGCGCGTCCGGAACCTTCACGTCGCGCCCGATGCGCACGTGACGCAGCTTCGCGCCCTTGTCGAAGGTGCCGGAACAGATGCGCATGAACGCGATGCGGTCGCGGTGATTGGGATCCATGTTCGCCTGAATCTTGAACACGAACCCGGTGAACTTCTCCTCGGTGGGTTCCACCCTGCGCGAATACGTCGGACGCGGCAGCGGCCCCGGGGCGTACTCGACAAAGTCGTCCAGCAGCTCCTCGATGCCGAAGTTGTTGATCGCCGAGCCGAAGAATACCGGGGTCTGCTCACCGCGCAGATAGGCGTCCGGGTCGAACTCGTGCGAGGCGCCCTGCACCAGCTCCAGTTCCTCGCGCAGCTCTTCGGCCTGGGTCCCCAGGACCTCGTCGAGGCGCGGGTTGTCGAGGCCCTCGATGATCTCGCCGGTGGACTTCTTGCCGCCCTGCTCCGGGTCGTACAAGTGCACCGCATCGCGGCGAATGTGATAGACGCCGCGGAAACGCTTGCCGCTGCCGATCGGCCAGGTGACGGGGGCGCACTGGATCTTCAACACCTCCTCGACCTCGTCCAGCAGTTCGATCGGCTCGCGCCCCTCGCGGTCCATCTTGTTGACGAAGGTCATGATCGGGGTGTCGCGCAGGCGGCAGACCTCCATCAGCTTGATGGTGCGGTCCTCCACGCCCTTGGCCGCGTCGATGACCATCAGCGCGGAATCCACGGCGGTCAGCGTGCGGTAGGTATCCTCGGAAAAGTCCGCATGCCCCGGGGTATCCAGCAGGTTCACCATGCGCCCCTTGTAGGGGTACTGCATCACCGAGGAGGTGACCGAGATCCCGCGCGACTGCTCCATCGCCATCCAGTCGGAGGTGGCGTGGCGCGCGGACTTGCGCCCCTTGACCGTACCGGCGAGCTGGATCGCGCCGCCGTACAGCAGGAGCTTTTCGGTCATGGTGGTCTTGCCCGCGTCCGGATGCGAGATGATCGCAAAGGTCCGGCGGCGGGCGGTCTCGTCGACAAAGGACATCGGTCGGGTCCCGTACGGGGAGAAAGCCCGGCATTCTAACGTATTCCGCCCCCCGCTTTGGGCGACCGGACAGGGGCGAGGCCTCGCCCGCCGCGGAAGCGGTTCAGCGTACGGCGGCTTCGGTGCGCATGGCCGTGCGCTGCTCGGCGAGGCTCTCGCGCGCTGCCGCCAGTTCGGCCTCGCTCATGCGGGACTCCAGGCGTTCCACGTGCTCGGCGTCGTCGCCGAGGCTGTACCAGACCCAGGCCTGGATCCGGTCACGATTCACGCCGCGGCCGGCCATGTGCAGGCGCCCGAGCCCGCGCTGGGCCTGGTCGTTGCCCTGCTCCGCCGCGAGCACGTACCACTCGACGGCGTCGTCCACCGAACGCTCGACCCCGCGCCCGGTCTCCAGCAGGTAGCCCCAGTGATACTGGGCGGAGGCCAGCCCCTGACCGGCGGCGCGTTCGATCCATTCCGCGGCTTCGGCCGGATCGGCCGATTCATCCGCCAGCAGGTCGCGCCCGAGGTGATACTGGGCATCCATGTCGCCCAGTTCCGCCGCGCGACGGTAGTGTTCGCCGCTTTTCTCCGCGTCCACGGGAACCCCGCGTCCGGTGGCATGGAGGTAGCCGAGGAAGTAGTGCGCGCGCGCATGCCCCTGCTCGGCGGCCCGCGCGAACCATTCGGCCGCCGCCGCGTCGTCCTGTTCGGTGCCACGCGCGGTGTAATGGGCCATGCCCACGTCGAACTGCGCGTCACGGTCGCCGCGTTGCGCATTGCGTTCACGGATGCCGAACCAGACGCCCAGCAGTTCCTGCTGACGTTCGGCTTCGTCGTAACCGAATTCGGTGGCCGCTGCGGGGCCGGCGGTGAACACGAGCGGCAGGGCCGCGGCCAGGGCAAGAAGGGACTTTTTCATCACGGCCTCGATACGGAGTCAGTCGTAAGACCCTGAGAATAGACACATGCTGGGGGAACCGCAAAACCGGCGATGCATTTTTGCGCACATTGATCAGCGTTTCCCTAGGCCCCCGCCGGTTCCTCGCAGCTGCGGCGCAGGACCCAGGCATCCTCGCGGCCGCTGGGAAGCGGGTAGTAACGCGGTCGGGTGCCGATGTGCTCGAAGCCCTCCGACCGGTAGAGCTGCACGGCCGCGGCATTGGACGGGCGCACTTCCAGGAACAGCGCCTCGGCCCTCTCGCCGCATGCGTAGCCCAGCAGACGGCGCAACATGAAACGCCCCAGCCCGTAGCCCTGCCAGCGCGGATCCACCGTCAGGTTCAGCAGATGCGCCTCGCCGGCGGCCACGGTCAGGATCGCATGCCCCACCTGGCGGCCATCCACGGAGAGGACCCAGCCGTCGTAACCGACCTTCAGGCAGTCCTGAAAGATCCGCGCGGTCCAGGGATAGTCATACGCCTGGCGCTCGATCACCATCACGCGATCGATGTCGGCCAGCTGCATGCGCCGCAGTTCAGGTCGGGTTCGGGCTTCGGCACTCATCGGTCATCTTCCCTCGTGCAGGAGTCGCCCCCCCGGATGGAGCCGGTGGTTCAGTCGGTGGCCGCGGACGGCAGGCACGCACGCGCCCGCTGCAGGTCCTCCCAGGCCCGCGCCTTTTCCCGCGGCGAACGCAACAGATAGGCCGGGTGCCAGGTCACAACCAGCGGAATGCCGCGATACTCGTGGACGCGCCCGCGCAGGCGCCCCACCGCGGTCTCGGTCTCCAGCAGCTGGTGCGCCGGGACCCGCCCCAGCGCCACGATGACCTCCGGGGCGATCGCCTCGATCTGGCGATCCAGGAATCCGCGGCAGGCCCGTGCCTCCTCCGGCTTCGGATCCCGATTGTCGGGCGGCCGGCACTTCAGGATATTGGCGATGAACACATCGTGCTCGCGATCCAGTCCCAGCGCCGCCAGCATGTTGTCCAGCAGCTGCCCGGCCCGCCCGACGAAGGGCTCGCCGCGACGGTCCTCCTCGGCACCCGGGGCCTCGCCGACGAACAGCCAGCGGGCGCCAGTATCGCCCACCCCGAAGACCGTCTGCCGCCGGCTGGCCGCGAGCTCGCTGCAGGCAGTGCAGCCCGCGACTTCGTCACGCAGGGCCTGCCAGTCGATGCCCGTGGCCGGGACGGACGACTCCCGTGGTTCCTGCTCCACGGTGAGGCCGGCCACCGGTTCAGGTGGTGGCTCCGGAGACGCTTCCGGCGCGGCGCCGGTATCCGCCGACGGGCGCGCCCGCCACAACGGGATGCCCATGTCGGCGAGGATGCGCCGCTTGCGCCGCGAGAGTTCCACGCCCGCCTCCCCGCTCAGGCTTGCGGGGCACGGCCGCGGCGCCGATGGCGCTGCCAGCGCACCAGCGTCAGCAGCGGCCCGGACAGCGCGTACACCACGAACCCGGCCAGCAGCATCTTGGGCGGATCCAGGGCCGCCAGCATCAGCGCCCCGACCACTCCCAGCATGGCCAGGAACGGGACCCGGTGGCGGAAGTCCATGTCCTTGAAACTGAAATAGGTCAGGTTACTGACCATTGCCGCCCCGGCGAGCACGGTGATGATCAGCACCGCCACCGCCCCGGTGTCCCCCAGCTCCGCGGCCATGCCGAGGTCCTCGACCACCCAGACGGTCCCCACCAGCAGCGCCGCACTGGCGGGACTGGGCAACCCCTGGAAGAAGCGCTTGTCGGTCACCGCCAGGCGACTGTTGAAACGCGCGAGGCGCAGCGCCGCCGCCGTGGCAAAGAAGAACGCGGCCACCCAGCCGAAGTTGCCCAGGTCCTGCAGCTGCCACAGGTACACCACCAGCGCCGGGGCCAGACCGAAGGAGACCAGATCCGAGAGCGAATCGAACTGCGCGCCGAACTCGCTCTGGGTATCGGTCATGCGCGCGACGCGGCCGTCCAGGGTATCCAGCACCATGGCCACGAAGACCGCGATGGCCGCGGTAATGAACTCCCCGTCGATCGCGGAGACGATCGCCAGGAATCCGGAGAACAGGACCCCGGTAGTGAACAGGTTGGGCAGAAGGAACACCCCGCGCCGCCGCCGCGACCGCGGGCGATCGTCGTCCAGCTCGTCCTCGCCACGGATGATGTCGGGGTCTTCGTCGGGATTCATTCGGCCAGCTCCACGGCGCCGCCCTGATCGCCCGGCTCGCGCGGCGGGAGCCCGCCCAGCAGGGTGGTCCCCGCCAGCACGACCTGCCCCGGCCGCACCATCACGTGCGATCCCCGCGGAAGCCACAGCTCCGCACGCCCGCCGAAGCCGGCAAAGCCGATGCGCTTGCCGCGCCCCAGCCGATTGCCGGGCAGCACCTCCACCATGCGGATGAAACGCGGCCAGTGCGTCACGCTGAGAGCCAGGGTCATGCGGTCATCCTCGTCGGTGGCCAGGGCGAACGCAAGCCGACCGGCGAGCTGCAGGTCGGGCTCGCGATCCGATTCCTGCCCCGGCCAGACGCGCTCGCGCACCTCGACCTCCTGCGGGGCATGGATATTGTATTCGCCGAGATAGCGCTGGCGCATGCGGATGCGCTCGGCCTCGCGCCCGGTGAACGGGTCGGTGGTGGTCTCCACCGATTCCACCACGCCGTCGACCGGGGCCACCAGGCCGAGGGCCTGGGCCGGCGCCCGGCGCCGCAGGTCGCGGAACAGGGCCATCAGGGCCAGCATCAGGATGACCAGGAACAGACCCAGATCCGCCAGCCCGGACAGCAGCGTAATCACCGCCATCCAGGCGGTGACGATGACGAACAGGCGGCCTTCCTTCGCTACCGGAAACAGCATGTCCCCTCCGCGGCCCGCACCCGGGGCCGGTGGTGCCGCGGATCAGTTGCGCGACTTGTCGACCAGCTGGTTGGCCTGGATCCAGGGCATCATCGCACGCAGCCGCTCGCCCACCTGCTCGATCTCGTGGGCAGCGTTGCGGCGGCGATTCGCGGTCATGGAGGGATAGTTGGTGTCCCCTTCCTGGATGAAGCGCTTGGCGTACTCGCCGGTCTGGATGTTGTGCAGGGCCTCGCGCATGGCCGCACGGGATTGCTCGTTGATGACCTTCGGGCCGGTCACGTACTCGCCGTACTCCGCGTTGTTGGAGATCGAGTAGTTCATGTTGGCGATGCCGCCCTCGTACATCAGATCGACGATCAGCTTGAGCTCGTGCAGGCACTCGAAGTAGGCCATCTCCGGGGCGTAGCCCGCCTCGGTCAGGGTCTCGAAGCCGGCCTTGACCAGCTCCACCGCGCCGCCGCAGAGCACCGCCTGCTCGCCGAACAGGTCGGTCTCGGTCTCGTCCTGGAAGCTGGTCTCGATGATGCCGGTGCGGCCGCCGCCGATCGCCGAGGCATAGGACAGCGCGATGTCACGCGCCTTGCCGGAGGCGTCCTGCTCGATGGCGATCAGGTCGGGGATGCCGCCGCCACGGGCAAATTCCGAGCGCACGGTGTGACCCGGCGCCTTGGGCGCGATCATGATCACGTCGAGGTCGCCGCGCGGCTCGATCTGGTTGTAATGGATGGTGAAGCCATGGGCGAACGCCAGGGTCCCGCCCTGCTTGAGGTTGGGCTTGATCTCCTCGCTGTAGAGCTTCGCCTGGTATTCGTCGGGGGCCAGCACCATGACCAGATCGGCGGCGGCCACCGCGTCGGAGACGTCGGCCACCTTGAGGCCGGCTTCCTCGGCCTTGGCACGCGAACCGGAACCGGCACGCAGGCCGACGGTGACGTCCACGCCGGAATCCTTCAGGTTGTTCGCATGGGCATGCCCCTGCGAGCCGTAGCCAATGATGGCCACCTTCATGCCCTGAATGATGGAGAGATCGGCGTCTTTGTCGTAGTAGAGCTTCATTGCGGTTTCCTTGGCAATCAGTGAAAGGTGTTCAGATCTGGAGCGCGACGTCCCCGCGCGCGATGCCCATGACCCCGGAGCGCACCACTTCCTGCACGGGGAAGGGCTCCAGGGCCTCGAGGAAGGCGTCCAGCTTGGAGCCCTCTCCGGTGATCTCGATGACGTAGGTCTTGCGCGTGACGTCGATGATGCGGCCGCGGAAGATGTCGGCGAGGCGCTTCACCTCCTCGCGATCGCCGGGTTCGTCCACGCTGACCTTGATCATCGCCATCTCGCGCTCGATGTGAGGATAGGAGGTCAGATCGAGCAGCTTGATGACGTCGATCAGCTTGTTCAGCTGCTTGGTAATCTGCTCGACGATCTCCTCGGATCCGCTGGTGACGATGGTCATGCGCGCCAGCGTGGGATCGTCGGTGGGCGCGACGGTCAGCGATTCGATGTTGTAGCCGCGCGCGGAGAACAGCCCCGCGACCCGGGACAGGGCGCCGGATTCGTTCTCCAGCAGGACACTGATGATGTGACGCATACGGAATCCTTCCCTGTCAGACCAGGATCATTTCGTTCTGACCGGCACCGGCCGGAATCATCGGATAGACGTTCTCGGACTGATCGGTGATGAAGTCCAGGAACACCAGGCGGTCCTTCTGTGCCAGGGCCTCCTTCAGCGCGCCTTCCACGTCGGCCGGCTTGTCGATCCGCATGCCGACGTGACCATAGGCCTCCGCCAGCTTCACGAAGTCGGGCAGCGCATCCATGTAGGACATCGCATAACGGCCCTGATAGAAGAACTCCTGCCACTGCCGCACCATCCCGAGATAGCGGTTGTTCAGGTTCAGGATCTTCAGCGGCAGCTGGTACTGATAGCAGGTGGACAGCTCCTGCATGCACATCTGGATGCTGGCCTCGCCAGTAATGCAGCCCACCGTGGCGTCCGGATGCGCGAACTGCACGCCCATCGCGAACGGCAGTCCCACGCCCATGGTTCCCAGGCCGCCGGAGTTGATCCAGCGGTTGGGCTTGTCGAAACCGTAGAACTGCGCCGCCCACATCTGGTGCTGGCCCACGTCGGAGGTCACGAAGGCGTCGCCGCCGGTCAGCTCCCAGAACTTCTGCACCACGTACTGCGGCTTGATCAGCTCGGAATCGCGATCGTACTTGAGGCAGTCCTGGCCGCGCCATTCGCGAATCTGGTCCCACCAGGCCTTCAGCGCATCGGCGTCCGGCTGGCCGCCGTTTTCCTCCAGCGCGCGGATCAGCTCGCGCAGCACCGGCTCCACCTCGCCGACGATGGGCACGTCCACCTTCACGTTCTTGGAGATGGAGGCCGGGTCGACGTCCACGTGGACGATCTTCGCATGGGGGCAGAACTTCTCGATGTTGCCCGTCACGCGGTCGTCGAAACGCGCGCCGATCGCGATCAGCACGTCCGCATGGTGCATGGCCATGTTGGCCTCATAGGTCCCGTGCATGCCCAGCATGCCCAGGAACTGATCGTCCGAGGCCGGATAGGCGCCCAGGCCCATCAAGGTGTTGGTGATGGGGTAGCCCAGCTTGCGGGTGAATTCCGTCAGCGCCTCGGAGCCGTGCCCCAGCACCACCCCGCCGCCGGTGTAAATCATCGGCTGCTTTGCCGACAGGATCAGCTCGACCGCGCGCCGGATCTGACCGGTGTGGCCGCGGGTCTTCGGGTTGTAGGAGCGCATGTGGATGCTCTCGGGGTACTCGAACTCGCAGCTGTCGGCGGTGACATCCTTGGGGATGTCCACCACCACCGGACCGGGCCGGCCGGTGGTGGCGATGTAGAAGGCCTTCTTGATGGTGGTCGCCAGATCCTTCACGTCCTTGACCAGGAAGTTGTGCTTCACGCAGGGGCGCGTGATGCCCACGGTGTCCACTTCCTGGAAGGCGTCGTTGCCGATCATGCTGGTCGGCACCTGGCCGGTGAACACCACCAGCGGCACCGAATCCATGTAGGCGTCGGCAATGCCGGTGATCGCGTTGGTCGCGCCCGGGCCGGAGGTCACCAGGGCCACGCCGGGCCGGTCGGAGGACTTGGCATAGCCCTCGGCGGCATGCACCGCGCCCTGCTCGTGACGGACCAGTACGTGCGAGACCTCGCTCTGCTGATACAGCGCATCGTAGATGTGCAGGACCGCGCCGCCGGGATAGCCGAATACCAGATCGACGCCTTCAGCCTGCAGACTGCGGACGAAGATTTCGGCACCGGTGATGGCGGTGGACGATGCAGAGGTCTCGGACATGACGGTTGTTCCTTACCAGGGGCTGTCGGGCGATCGTGATCCGAGCGGACACGCCGAATCAAAATAGCCCACCATACTAATATGAAATCGCCCGCGCTTCACGCCAGCAGGCGCACGCGCGGACCCTGCCGGTGGCGAACCATGGAGCGTCCAGCCCCGTGGGAGGCCAGCCCTCTGGCCGACGGGAGCAACCTCGCCCGGAACGACGAGAGGCTCGCCTCCCACAGGATTGGCTTCCCCCGGGGGGGGGGCGGTCTCCCGCAGGCAAGGGCCCTGCGCCCCGCTCAGCTTCCCTCGGAACCGCCCGCCTGGGCGGTGGGCAGTTCGGCGAAATGCTGGCGCGCCCGCGCCACCAGATCCCCCGGCAGTCCCTCCTTCTCCGCGATGGTCAGCCCGAAGGACACCCCCGGCTCGCCGATCAGCAGGCGGTAGGTCGGTGACAGGGTGTCCGGATCGAACTGCATCGAGGCGTTAACGATGCCCGCCTGCTGAGCGGCGTAATCCTTCAACGGCGCAAGATGAGTGTTGACGATCCCGCGGGTGCCCCGCGAGCGCAGCTCGTCCAGCATCGCCATGGCCAGGGCGGCCCCCTCGTCCGGGTCGGTACCGGTCCCCAGCTCGTCCAGCAGGATCAGGCTCTCCGGACCCGCGTTATCCAGGATGCGCTTGAGCACCGCCACGTGCCCGGCAAAGGTCGACAGGTGGTGCAGCAGGCTCTGGTTGTCGCCCACGTCCACCATCACCTGGTCGAAACGGCCGATGCGGCAATCCTGCTCCGCGGGGATGTGCAGCCCGCACCAGGCCATGGTCACCAGCAGGCCCAGGGTCTTCAAGGCCACGGTCTTGCCGCCGGTGTTGGGGCCGGTGATCAGCAGCAGCGGCTGCTCGTCGTCCAGGCGGATCGACAGCGGCACCGGCTGCGGCCCGTTGCCCTCCGCGAACTGCAGCAGCAACAGCGGGTGGTAGGCCTCGTCCAGTTCCACCCCGGGGCGGTCTTCCAGGGCCGGGGCATGGGCATTCATCTGCGCGGAGAGCTGCGCAGCGGCCGAGGCCAGGTCGATCCAGGTCAGCGCCGTCAGCATCAGATCCAGCGGCTCGCCGTATTCGCGCACGGTGTCGGTCAGCTCGCGCAGCAGCCGCTGCTGCTCGTTGTTGATCTGCCCGTTCACGGTATCCAGCTGGTTGTTCAGCGGGACCGCCTCGATCGGCTCGATGATGTGATCGCGCCCGCCCATCGCGGTGCCCCGGCGCACGCCCTTGACCGCGCCGGCGGCATCGCCGCGCAACACCATCACCGCGCGCTCCTGATGCCACTGCACCTTCAGGGTTTCGTCGCCCTTCTGCGCGACATCCGACGCGGACAGACGCTTCTGCACCACGGCTTCGACCTCGCCACGCAGGCGATTGCGCTCGCCGAAGGAGTCCACCAGCGACTCGCTGGCATCCTCGCGCAGCGAACCGCCCGGATTGAGGCAGCCCGAAAGACGCTGCTCCAGCCCCTCGGGCGGATACAGCTTGTTCAGGTCCGCCGGGTAGATTTCCGGGGTGTCTTTCAGCTGGTCGGCCAGCTCGCGCGCATGGCGCATGATGGTCTGCAGGTTGTGCAGCGCCTGCACCGGCAGCGCCGAACCCGGATTACCCGCCTGGCGCAGCGCTGCCCGCACGTCCGGCAGCTGCCCCAGGCGCGGCAGCGTGCCCGCGTCCAGGCGCTGGCGGGCCACCGTCACCGCCTTCTGCAGCGCGCGCGCGGCCTCCAGGTTGGGCGCAGGCTCCAGCCCGCGCGCAGCATCGGCGCCGTAGGGCGTGGCGGTCAGGCGCTCCAGCAGGCGCTGGATCGCGGGAAATTCGAGGGCCT
This sequence comes from Thioalkalivibrio sp. ALE21, assembly GCF_003208255.1. Taxonomy (NCBI): domain Bacteria; kingdom Pseudomonadati; phylum Pseudomonadota; class Gammaproteobacteria; order Chromatiales; family Ectothiorhodospiraceae; genus Thioalkalivibrio; species Thioalkalivibrio sp. ALE21. The sequence goes on along the minus strand of NZ_QKMA01000001.1, from coordinate 158,154 downwards.
TCAGATCGACCTGCATCACATCCCCTTGTTCATGAAATCTCTACCGGCTCCCACAGGGAAGGAACGATGGCCCGGCCTACTCCTCGGCCTTCTTGAACATGCCGAGGTAGGCCTTCTTGTCCAGCATCGGCTCGCGCATCACCGCCAGCATGTCGTCCAGATGCTCCGGCGTGCTCATGCCCACCAGCGAGGTCCCCAGACCGGGCGTGGAGCGATTGAACTGCATCGCGCGCTGCGCCGGACTGGCCAGCCCCGCCAGTTCGCGCTCGACCACGTCCACCGACTGCTGCGCCAGATGCCCCTTGAGCATCGTGTGCGAGGCCATCATGTAGATCTCCAGCTGATGCGCCGCCTGCAGCGGGCTGGCCACGTTGCCCTGCCCGGTCGCGGTGTTGAAGCGGGTGAACCCCTCCAGCATCACCTGGTTGAACGGCAGCATGGCGATCTTGAAATGATCACGCGCGAAATCGTCCCCGGTCACAGTCTGCGCCGCGCGCTGCGCCAGCCCCTGGATGGAGGTCAGCGACTGGAACACCGGGGCATCGGTCTCCTCGCGAAAACCCTCGAAGGTCGAGATCCCGTAGGCGCGGATCTTCTTGTCACGCACCGCACGTTCCAGCATCTCGAACACCGGCTCCAGCTTCCAGTTGGTGCGTTCCTTGCCGATCTCGTGGATATGCACCTCCGGCTGGTCGATGATGAACGCATCCAGGGTCTCCACGCCCATCAGCGAGCGCGACAGCTCCATCTGGTAGTGGATGTATTCCGGCGTCAGCAGATGCGCGCCCTTGGCCAGGTCCTCCTTCGTGCCCATGCCCGGGGCCTCGATCTCGCGCTGGAACCAGGCGTCCATGTCGTCCGGCTGACCGCCGCGCAGGGTCAGGAAGCCTCCCTTGGAGATCAGGAACATCGCCTCGCGCGGGACCCCGGCCTCGAGCGCCGTGCGCACGCCCGCCCCCACGGCCGCCAGCGAACGGCCATAGCGGTAATGCGCGGAGGTATCCACCACGTTGATGCCCTCGGTCAGCCCGCGGGCCACGATCGCGGAGATCGCCGCATCCACCTCGGCGGTAGCCGCCCCGCCGAAGGTCCCGATGCCGAGACTCGACAGGCGCATGCGCGCGCGCGAGAACTCGCTGTAATGGCCCTCGGCCGCGCGCCCGTCGGCGAGGAACGACTCGGCATACTTGCGCGTCGCCTTGGCGTTGGCATAGCCGGGAATCAGTTTCTGCGAAGCTTCCATATTCCTCTCTCGAACCGCCGCAACAAGGGCAACCGCCGGATCCTGGTCTTCCGGCGCATCGCATCGGGAATGCGAATCCTAGGGAAACACCGCTCGATGTGCACGTTTCCCTCGACAGACGGAGGGTGCCTGTCCGGCGTCCCCCGGTCGTTTGCGGCCACCCCCGGAATGCTGCGAAGCTTGCAAACCCATCGTGCCGCCCGGAATACCGTCCGAGATGACCGCCCCCGAAGACCCCGAACACGCCCCGCAGACCACCGTCGAACCGGAAGACGAGGCCGGCTTCGAGGCCCTGGAACGCGGCGACTTTGCCGAAGCCCATCGAATCTGGAGCGAGCGCGCCGACGGACCGTATGCCGGCGCCCATCTCGGCCTGGGCGTGCTGTACGCCAGCGGCCTGGGCGTCGAATCGGACGTGCAGCGGGCCCGCGAGCACTGGAAACGCGCGGCCGAGCTGGGCCTGCTGGATGCCTGCTTCAACCTCGGCCTGCTGGCCGAACAGGGGATCGCCGAGGGTGATCCCGCAGAGGAGGCCGAGACCTGGTATCGCCGCGCGGCGGAGGCCGGGCACGCGAACGCCCAGTACAACCTGGGCGTGCTGCGCTTCGCCAGCGAGATCAGCCCGGAAGCCGCCGCGGAGGCCGTCGCCTGGTGGGAGAAAGCCGCCGAGCAGGGCGACCCCGATGCCCTGAACAGTCTGGGCGTGGCGTACGAAACCGGCCGCGGCTGCGCTGCCGACCCCGCCGAAGCCGGCCGGCTGTATACGCGGGCCGCCGGCGCCGGTCATGCCCGGGCGGCCTGCAACCTCGCCCAGCTGCTGGAACAGGGGCACGGCGTGATCGCCGATCTGGCCGAGGCCGTACGCTGGTACCGCCAGGCCGCGGAGGACGGCGACGGCGAGGCCGCCGCCCGCCTCGGCAACCTGTACCGCGACGGCAAGGGAGTGGAATGCGATCCGGCGCAGGCGGCGCACTGGTATCGCGTCGCCGCCGATGACGGCCATCCCGCGGCGCGTACCAACCTGGGCGTGCTGCTGGACCGCGGTCACGGGATCGCCCGGGACCAGCGCGAGGCCGCCCACTGGTACCGGCTGGCGGCCCGCCAGGGGCAGATGCAGGCGCAGTACAACCTGGGCATCTTCCTGGCCGAAGGCCATGGCGTGGAACAGGATCTGGTCGAGGCCTGGGTATGGTTCTCGCGCGCGGCCGACCAGGGACACCCCTCGGCCGCCGACGCCCGCGACTACGTCCACCAGCACCTGTCACTGGAGCAGCAGCAGGATGCCCTGGCCCGCAAGTCGCGTGAGTGACCGCCCGCCGCCCATGCCGTCGAGCCGGCCCCGGGCGGCACTGACCCTGCCGGCCCTGATCCTCCTGCTCGCGGCCGGATCCGCCCCGGCAGCCGACGGCGCGGACAACGACACCCCGCAAGCCACCACCCGTGCCGATGATGCGCCGCAATCCCCCGAGGGCCGGCAACTGGTCGAACAGCGCTGCCTCAACTGCCACGGCGAACGCACCCTCAGCGAGGCCGGGTTCGGGCGCCTGGGCTGGCACGCCACGGTCACGCGGATGAACTGGGTCAACGGCGCCGGGGTCGGGTTCGGCGAGCGCGGTCCGATCGTCGACTATCTGAGCGAACAGAGCGAACCTTCCATGGCCCGCGTCATCGGGGAATGGGTCGTCGCCGCCCTGCTGGCGGCCGGAGCGGCCTTCGTGCTGTGGCGCGGCATCCGCCGCTGGCGCCGGCGCCAACCGACAGGCTGAGCGCCCAATCGATTCGCGCGTCAGCCGCCGGTGCCGTGCTTCCCCGGGCCTGGCTCCATCCGCCCCCCTGCCGCCGTCAGTAGCGCGGCAGTGCCACATCCGCAAAGACGGCGTCCACCCCCTTCTGGTCGGCGGCATGCAGGGCGCGATCGACCCGTTCCAGGGTCAGATGGGGGGCCAGCAGGGCGAGAAAGTCGTACATGTAGCCGCGCATGAACATCCCGCGGTTGAAGCCGACCCGGGTTACCTGCTCGGTAAACAGGTGGCGGGCGTCGATACTGACAAGGTCGGCATCCTCGTCCGGCTCGTAGGCCATGCGTGCGATGAGGCCCACGCCCAGGCCGAGGCGGACATAGGCCTTGATGACATCGGAGTCCGCCGCGCTCAGGACGACGTCCGGCTCCAGGTCAGCGGCCCGGAAATCCCGCTCCAGCTGACCGCGCCCGGTGAATCCGTGCACATAGGTCACCAGCGGGTGGGCCGCCACCGCCGCCAGATCCGCCGGAGGCGTCCGGGCCAGAGGATGGTCGCGGGGCACCACCAGGCAGTGATGCCAGCGGTAGGCCGGCAGCATCACCCGCTCCCGGTTCTGGGCGACACCCTCGGTCGCGATGCCGAAATCGACCTCGCCGCTCGCAGCCATCCGCGCGATGTCCGCGGGGCCGCCCTGCTCGATCTGCAGCCTGACCTCAGGGTAATCGTGACGGAAGGCGTCGATGCGGGGTGGCAGGAAGTAACGCGCCTGGGTATGGGTCGTCGCCAGTCGCAGCAGTCCGCGGCGTTCATCGGAAAAATCCGCCGCCAGGGAGCGGATGCCGTCGACCTCGGCCAGGATCCGTTCGGCGCGGGCCAGGATCTGGCGTCCCTCCGGCGTCACGTGGGTCAGGTGCTTGCCGCTGCGCTGGAAGATCAGCACCCCCAGCTCGTCTTCCAGCATGCGGATCTGCCGGCTCACCCCGGGCTGGGAGGTAAACAGCCGCTCCGCGGCCTCGGTCACGTTGAGGCCCGATTCCACCACCGCTTTCAGACAGCGCAGTTGTTGCAGTTTCATGGCCCGGGTGTGATCTCTCGACCGGTTGCGGGCCGGGAAGCACGACCCTTTTATTCAATTTTGACATTAAAACAGAATTTATTATTCTTTTCCATTCTATATATATCCCTCTAGAGTCTTTCTCGAGGCCTCGGAACCCATCCGACACCCGAGCAGGAGAAAGACCATGAAGACCGAAACCATCCCGTCCCGACCCGACCGCCAGACCCTGGAAAAGCGCCGCGCGGAACTGCAGCGCAACCTGGCGCGCGTGAACCAGGCCCTGGCCGCATGCAGCGAGGAAACCGCCCAGGCCCGGCACATCCGCAGGGAGCCCCCGTCGGTCCCGGCCTTCGATCACCCGCTGCCGGTCGGTGCAGGCTGAACACCCCGGTCCCGTGACCCTTCCGCCCGCAACTGCATGGAGACAGCATGGCGAATGATTCGACCCGCAGCCTGATTCTCGGGCGCGACCATGACGGAAACCTCGCGATGAGGAGTGCCGACCACAGCGACAAGCCGGGGGCGCTGGGATACGACCCCCTGCAGCACCTGGCCATCAGCCTGGGCTCCTGTCTGCTGGAGTTCTGCGACCGCTTCCTGAGCCGGCGCGGCTACCCGCGCGCCGCGGAGCTGGAGGTCACCTGGACCTTCGATGCCCGACGCTGTCGGGTCTCCACCCTGCAGAGCGAGCTGCGCCTGCCGATCGGTCTGGAGGAAGGCGAACAGACCAGCCTGGAACGCATGCTGGCCCAGTGCCCGATCCACCAGGCCCTGGAGGGCCCGCTGGAGGTCCCGACCCGGGTTCGTCTGACGCACGCCCGGCGCCCGGCACCCGCATGAGGTCCGGGCGCAGCCAGCCCCGATCCGGGATCTCGCTGGCCAGGGCTCGAGAGTGAATGCCGGCGCCGGGCCATTGATCCCGGCGCGCCCTCTTGATAGGTCGGTCGCTGTGTGGACACTTCGGCCGCATGAGCGAGGAGATGCCCATCGACGCCCTGCACGGGGACTTTGCCGCGGCGCTGGCCGACGGGCCGGTGGTGGTGTCGGCGGCGACCGGTTCGGGCAAGTCGACGCGCCTGCCGGTGTGGGCGCGGAACCAGGGGCGCGTGCTGGTGGTGGAACCCCGCCGAGTGGCGGCCACCAGCCTGGGGCACTGGGTGGCCGGCCTGCTCGGCGGCAAACCCGGGCGCGAAGCGGGCTTCGCCGTGCGCGGCGAGGTGCGCTGCGACCGCGACACGCAGATCGTGTTCGCCACGCCCGGGATGGCCCTGCAATGGCTGGCGCACAACGGCCTCGCGGATTTCGCGGTGGTGGTCCTCGACGAGTTCCACGAACGCCGCTGGGACACCGATCTCCTCTACGCCCTGCTGACCGAGACCGGACGCCACCGCCTGGTGATCACCTCGGCCACCATCGACGGCGCGCGCCTCGCCCGCGAGCTCGCCGGCACCCACCTCGAGAGCCCCGGCCGCTCCCACCCGGTCGCGCTGGAACACCTTGCCGCAGACCCGCAGGCAATGCCTCATGCGAAGGACCTGGCCACGCGCGTGGCCGAAGGCGTACGCACCGCACTCGCGCGTACCGACGGCGATGTCCTCGCCTTTCTGCCCGGGCGCGGCGAAATCGCCGCGGCGGCGCGGGCCCTGAAGGACGAGCCCGTGGCCTGCATCGAGCTGCACGCCGGCGCCAGCGCCGAGGCCCAGCGCCATGCCCTGCAGCCGGGCCAGGAACGCCGGGTGATCCTCGCCACCAACGTCGCCGAGAGTTCGGTGACCATACCCGGGGTCACCGCCGTGGTCGACAGCGGTCTGGAGCGCCGCACGGGTCGCCGCAACGGCCGCACCGTGCTCGCGCTGCAGGCGATCGCCGCCGACAGCGCGGAGCAGCGCCGCGGGCGCGCGGGCCGCACCGCGCCGGGGCTGTGCCTGCGGCTGTGGGGGCGCAATGCCCCGCTGGCCACGAACACGCCGCCGGAGCTGCAGCGCGAGGACCTCACCGAACCGGTACTGGCGGCCGCCTGCTGCGACCGCCCGGCGCGCGAACTCGCATTCCCCGATCCCCCGCGCGAGGAGGCCCTGGAACGCGCCGAAGACCGGCTGCGGGCGACGCACGCGATCGACGCGGACGGCCGCGCGACCGAACACGGCCGACGCCTGTTCGCCCTGCCGGTGGACACCGCGCTGGCCCATCTGGTGCTGGCCATGCCGGATGCGGCGACGGCCGCGTTCATGGCCGATCTCGCCGGCGCCCTCGGCAGCCGCCGCGCGGTCGCGGTGCCGCCCGACGACGAACGCGAGCGGCAGGATGCACTCACCGCCCTCGGCCGGGCCTGTGATGCGACGCTGCGGGTCGCCGCCGTGCGCGGCCACGCACCCGACAGGGTTCGCATTCGCCGGGAGGAACGCCGCGAGGCCCACCATCTGGCTCGTCAGGTGCGCGAGCTGGCCGGCCTGCCCGCCCGGGAATCGCAGCAGGAACCGGAGTCCGAGCCCCTCGCGGCCACCGCGCCCCGGGCCCTGACCGCCGCAGTCGCCGCCGCCCCCGAGCTGGCGTTCGTGCGCCGCGAGCGCCGCCGCTTCGCGCTGGGCAACGGCGGCGAGGAGGCGGAGATCGGTCGCGATTCGCTGCTGGCCGAGGATGCCGAGGCGGCCGTAGTGTTCGACAGCCACAGCCTGCCCGGCAAGGGCACCCGCGACACCCGCACCATCGCCACGGTGCTCGCGCCGCTGGAGCCCGATGCCCTGATCGACGCGGGGGTGGCCACGCCGGCCATCGCCGATCCCGAATGGTCCGCCGACGGACTCGTGGTCCGCCGCGACTGGTGGCATGCCGGGCGCGTACTTCGCAGCGACCGCACCCGCCCCGCAGGCGCAGCGGCACGCGAGGCACTGGCCGCGCTCATCCTGGATGACCGGCTGCTCGCCCCCGCCGGCTCGCGCCTGCGCGACGACCTGGACGCCTGGGCGCTGTATCTCGCACTGGGGTTCGAGCAGGGCGAGGTCCCGGACGCCCGCGACTGGCTGGCCCGTCGCCTGCAGACCCTGGGCGTGGAATCGGACGAGGACGTGGCCCTGCTGGAACCGGAGGATCTGGCGTTCGAGGGCGTACCCGAGTGGGAACGCGAACGCTTCGATCGCCGCTATCCGCGCGAGGTGCGGCTCTCCGGCCTGCACATGCGCATCCATTATGACGTCGCCCGGCGTACCGTCACCGCAGAGAAGATCGACGGCAACCGCCGCGACGACCCGAAGCGCTGGGAACTGCCCGCCTGGCAGGGCTGGCACGTCCGCTTCCAGCGCGCCAGCCGCGTGGTCGACGTGCGCTAGGAAAGCACCAGCAGGGGATGGGTCGCGAACAGGCGCTCCAGGCGCTGTTCCAGTTCGGCGCGCACCGGGCCGCTGCGGTCCGCGTCGAGGCGGGATACGAACAGGTTGTCGTACCACTCCTCTTCCTCGTCCATGTCCCAGTCGACCTCGCGCAGCAGGGCCTGCCCGGCCTCGGGCAGCGCGGCGGGCAGCTCGCGGCCGGTGAGCTGCGCCCACACGCCGGTCCAGCAGCGGGCCAGCGCCAGCGGGTGGTAGCCGCCGCCCCCGAGCACCAGCAGCTTCGGCGTGCCGTCGCCGTGACGCGGGCTGGTCTCGATCACGTCGTCGATGCAGGCTAGGAAGCACTGGGTGGAGATACCAAACTTGCCCAGCGGGTCCGGCAGCAGCGCATCGGTGCCGGCCTGCACGACCACGTAATCCGGCTGCCAGCGGGTACGCGCCGCCTCCCAGATGCGGCTGAAGGCGCTGTGGAATTCCGTGTCGTTGGTCTCTTTCGGCAGCGGCAGGTTGACCGTGTTCCCCAGCCGGCCGGTGTCCTCGATACGCCCGCCCTGGAACGGATAGCCGTATTCGGTATCCATGTGCAGGGACACGGTAAGCACGTCCGGGTCGTCGGCGAATGCCGCTTCCACGCCGTCGCCGTGATGGGCGTCGATATCCAGGTACAGCACCCGTGCCCCGCTCTGGCGCAGGCGCATGATGCCCAGGGCGCAGTCGTTGAAGTAGCAGAAGCCGCGCGCCTGGTCGGGGGCGGCGTGATGCATGCCCCCGGCCGGATTGAAGGCCATGCCGCCCTCCAGCACGACCTCGGCACCCTGGATGGAACCATAGGTGGCCGTGGCCGGGGTAGAGAAGAAGCCGGCGAAGAACGGGTTCTCGAAGTTGCCGATGTTGTGGCGGTCGCGGTAGCGCTGGAACACCTTGCCCAGCGCCTCGGCGCGCTGCATGGCCGTCACGTAGTCGCGGGTATGCAGCCACTCGAGCTCGGCGGGCATGGCCTTGCGGGTCACCGCCATCTCGCCGGGGGTGACGGCATCGTAGGCCTCGATCAGGTCGATGGTCAGCGACACCCGCGGGATCCCCAGCGGATGGTTGTCGCCGTAGCTGTGCCCGCGATAGCGCGGGGCGTGCAGCAGCTTCGCGTGGCGGCGCGCCGGACCGGATGCGGCGTCCGGGGCAGTGACGGGGGCGGTTTCAGGGGTGGCACTCACTGGCGCAGCCTCAGGTAGATCTCGGGCAGACGGCGCGGCAGCTCGTCCACATGGTCGATAATGGTGTAGTGGCCGGGGCCGAAGATCGCCGGCAGGTATTCCGAGCCGGACGGGTCCAGGGTGACGCAGAACGGGTGCACGCCGGCATCCACCGCCTCCTTCATCGCCATGCGCGTATCCTCGTGCAGATAGCGCTGGTCGCCGCCGTCGTCGTAGTCGGCCGGGCGGCCGTCGGACAGGATCAGCAGCAGGCGGCGCTGGGCCGAGCTGCGCCGGAAGGCCTCCAGCGAGTGACGGATGCCCGCGCCCATGCGCGAGGCCAGGCGTCCGGAGACCCCGGCGATGCGGTTGCGCACGGTGGCGTTCAGGTCTTCGTTGAAGTCCTTCAGCCAGTAGTAGTTGACCTGATCGCGCTGTTTGGAGGCGAACCCGGCGATCGCACAGGGATCGCCGACCCGGTCGATGGCCTCGGCGAACAGCATCATGCCCTCGCGCACGCGGTCGACGATCTTGCCCTGCCCGCCCGGATGCCGCGCCATGATGGAGGTCGACATGTCCGCCAGCATCAGCACCGAGGTGTCACGGTGCTGCACCGCGCGGCGGCGATAGATGAAGGCCTTCGGCGAGAGCCCGGCCTTCTTGTCGGCGACATAATCGATCACCGCCTCGGTATCCAGCTCGTCACCGTCCATCTGTTTGCGCAGCGGCGCCGGGCGCATCGGGCGCTGCATCTCCAGGCCCCGGGTCAGGCGCTTCAGGGTGTCGGCGTGGCGGGTCAGGATCTCCGCCGCGCGGTCGGGCTCTTCGTCGTCCAGCACGCGCTCGTAGAGGTTCACCCAGTCGGAGATGTAGCGCTGCTCGCGATAGTCCCACTCGGGGTACAGGATGCCGTCCTTCTTCGGCGTGTACGGGGCCGCGCGCTTGGCTACCTGGGCCGGCTGCGGGATCCCGGTGCCGATCCGCCCGCCGGTGCCGGAGGTCTCCTGCTGCGGGGTCTGGATGTCGGCGTCCGGGTCCTTCTGCGCGTCCTCCGGGGCCTGCTGCGGCTGCTCTTCCTGCTTCTCGTGCTCGAACTTGTGCTCGTCGTGCGCCTCGTGGTCGCGGAAGTCCGCCAGCTCGCCGTTGCGCTCGCGCTGAGGATAGACCGGCAGCGCCGCGTTCAGCGACAGCCCGGGCAGGTAGGCCTCGGCGCGTTCTTCGATGGTGATCTCGGGAAAGGCCCCGTCGGCGAACAGCTCCTCGGCCACCTCCCAGGCGGTCACCACGTCGGCCTCGGGCGCCAGCATGCGCGCGAGCCGCGGATCCTCCGGCTCGCGCCCCTCCAGCAGCGCCCGGTGCGCCCGCAGGGCGAAATCGAAGTAGGTGCCGGCCGGTTCGGCCGGACGCTCGTACGCCTCGGCCAGCCGCACCAGCCGTTCGAGAAAGCGCGGGATGCGCGGCGCGACCCGGGCGTTCACCCGCAGGTCCTCGGCCAGGTCGAACAGGATCTGGAAACGGAACATGCGCTCGCCGAAAGCGGCGAACAGCGGCCGCCAGGTGATGCGCGAGCGGTCGTCCAGCGGCGGGTGCTCGCTGCCCGCGCGCTCGAACAGGCGCTCCACGCGGGGCAGGGCGTAGGTATCGTACGCCAGGTGGGCGGCCGCATGCTGGGTGGCCACCAGGGCCTCCTCGCGCGAGTCCATCACCGCCGGCATGAACAGCCGCCGACCGTCCGTCTCCAGCATCGGCCGGCCCTCGCCGGGCTTCCAGCTGGAATCCGCCAGCGGGATGTCGGCGCCCAGCCAGGCGAGCATCACCAGCCGCAGGAAGCGTCCGTGCATGCGCGGACGGAACCCCGGAAGCGCGTCCAGCAGCAGCTTCAGGCTCTCGTCGCTTTCCAGGCGGAAATAGGCCTCGCCGCGCGAGCGCCCGGCCTTCAGCAGGTCGGCCCCGCGCCGCGCCCAGGAGAGCAGACCGCCGTCGCCGACCAGGTTGCGCGCGATCGGCGCCCCTTCGAGGTAGCAGTCCAGGGTCAGGCCGCGCTCGTCGAACAGGGTCTCGGCCGGGTCGATCAGGGCCCGCAGCCCCTCGATACCACGCCCGGCCGCGAGCTTGTCGAAATCGGTCTCGAAATAGGCCCGCGCGTCCGGCAGGCTGCGCTCGCACCAGCGCAGACCGGTCGCGTACCACTCGCGCTCGCCGTCCTCGCCCCAGGCGGCGAACACCCGGTCGGCCTGGCTCATGAACCCCTCGAGCGCATCGGCCGAATTCACCCAGCGGGCGAATTCGGCAGCCTGTGCGCGCCACGGCTCCACGCCGCCGACGTGTTCGGCCATCCGCGCGGAGTGACGCATGAAGCTCTTGCCGGCCTCGCGGTCGTGGAAGAACAGGTCGCGCGCGGTCTCGATCCAGCGCCGGGCGGGACCGGCACCGAATTCGCGGATCGCCGGCAGGGCCTCCTTCGCGTCGCGGTGGGCGACGAAGCTCATGTCCTCGAGGTGCTGGAGGATCTCCTCGATCTCGACCAGATCCCCGGCCTCGGTATCCGCGCCCCCGTCGTTGCGGGCCTGCTCGCTCACGCGGCTTCGGACTCGGGGAAGTGGGCGTCGAAGATCTCCTCCAGCGCCTGGATCAGCTCGGGGTCATCGGTGATCGGCGCGATCATCGCCGCGCGGCAGGCCACGCGCGGGCTCAGACCCGCCTGCATCAGCTCCCCGGCATAGGCCAGCGCGCGGGTGGAGGTCGCCTCCTCCAGGCCATGGTCCTTCAGCGCGCGCGCCTTGCGCCCGGCGGCCACCAGCTTCTCCACCCGGTCGGCGTCCAGGCCGCCGGATTCCTTCGCCACGATCTCCCGCTCGACCTCTTCCGAGGGGTAATCGAAATGGATGCCGACGAAGCGCTGCTTGGTGGACGGCTTCAGGTCCTTCAGCACGGTCTGATAACCGGGGTTGTAGGAGATCACCAGCATGAAGTCCTCGTGCGCATCGATGATCTGCGACTTCTTGTCCAGCGGCAGCTGGCGCCGGTGGTCGGTCAGCGGGTGGATGACCACGGTGGTGTCGGTGCGCGCCTCGACGATCTCGTCGAGATAGCAGATCGCCCCCTCCTTGACCGAGCGGGTCAGCGGCCCGTCCTGCCACACGGTCTCCTCACCCTCGAGCAGGAAACGCCCGACCAGATCCGAGCTGGTGAGGTCCTCGTGGCAGGACACGGTGACCAGCGGCTGGCCGATGGTATGCGCAACATGCTCCAGAAACCGGGTCTTGCCGCAGCCGGTCGGTCCCTTGAGCATCACCGGCAGGCGCTTGGCATAGGCCGCCTGGAAGATCTCGACCTCGTCGGCCTGGGGCTTGTAGAAGGGCGCGCCGCCCTGGCTGCCATCCTGGCCGGGCTTGTCGATGACGTCGCGTTCCACTCCGCGCATGCGGTTGATCAGGTTCTTCATGCTGGCTCCTGTAGGCCGCCTCGTATGTCGCGTCGCATGACGATTCCGGGCACATTCCCGGGGGGCGCACCCCCGGAATCGTCATCGCGCGGGGATTGTTGTATGATTTCGGGTTTGATTATACCCAACCAGTTCACTCGGATTCAGCGCGTAAATAGAGGACCCGCAATGAAACTTGTCAAACTCGTCAAGCTGAACAACCTGCAGTACAACCCGAACCGCGACCCGGAAGTGTACCGTCGCCCGGTGAACGAGGAATTCCGCCTGCAGGCCATGCTGAACGGCTCGGGCACCGCGCAGTGCCGCTTCACCGTGGAGGGCGAGACCCTCTGCGAAAGCAGCGTGTCCCTGCCCGGCAGCTTCGACTGCAAGTTCAGCTACGACACCGCGGGGACCCGCATGGGTGACCTGGAGATCGAGGGCAACGGCGAGACCTACCACCAGAAGATCCGGATCGACGTCCTCGAGCACGCCTGGATCGGCTGAAGGCCGCGCCATTCGCCTGTCCGCGGCACACGCGGACCGACCAAGCGAAAAGGCCCCGTGGCTTGAGCCCGGGGCCTTTTCTGTTGAGGCCTTTCTTTCTGACGGGGCACTCAGCCCCAGTCGTACATGCGGATGAACTCGGGGAGCTTTTCGACCATCTCGTCCCGGTCGAAGAAGCGATCCGCACGCGCCAGGCGCATCTCGTCACGAATGTCCGCATCCCCGCCGAAACAGAACACCGGCAGGTTGATCTGGTATTCCATGCGCAGGGTGCGGATCACGTCCAACGGATCGAACACCTCGATCTCGTCCAGGTCCAGCAGCATGAAGCGATACAGCAGGACCTCGTTCCAGTCTCCCAGCCCCTCCAGATCGGTGGTCGCTTCCATGTGCCAGTCGTCGGGCAATGGCGCCCGCAGGCGCTCGGTCATCTCGCCGTCCCGGCTCATCAGGATCATGCGCTTTTCCAGCCGGCGCTGGATCGTCGGTTCGGCCATCTCGGTGTCTCCTTGGAAATTCAGGCGATGCCGCGGTACAGCGCATCGATGCGGGCGCTGACCGCATCGGCCACCGCAGGGTCGAGGCAGCCGGCCAGGCGCGAGCGCAGATGCAGACGTTCCGGCAGCTCGCCCGCCACGCGCTCGCCGAGGACACGGTCCACCGCGGGGTCCTCGCACCACACGCGGGCGATGTGCTGTCCTTCCACGTGCAGGCGCAGGCGCCCGCAGGCCACCCGTGTCTCGAACACGTGATTGTCACGATTGACCCGGATCCCCTCCGGCACGGACGGGCGCGCATCCCCGTCCGCGAGATCGTCCAGTTCCTCGTAGCCGGCCGCCAGCCAGGCTTCCAGGGTCGCCGCGTCCGGCGTCACCTCCACCGGCGGCGCCTCGAAGCGGCGTTCCGTGACCCGGCGCAGCGAGTCGCGCAGAGCCGCGGAATCCGGCGCCCGCCCCAGCTCCCCGGCGCAGTCGGTCATGCCGGCCTCCAGTACCGGGCGCAGCCATTCCCGATACCCCTCGCTGGGGGCCCGCACACAGGCGAGGAAATCCTCCACCGGGAAACGACCGAGAAAGCTCGCGCCGAATACCGAGCCCTCGTTCAGGGTGGCCGCACCGGTACCCATGATCTTGCGGCCCTGCACCCAGACATCCTGTCCGCGGGGTTCCACCCCCTGCAGGCCCAGCTCGCGCAAGACGTCCACGGCCATGGCCAGGCCCTGCGCGAACAGATGCCGGGGACCACGCGTGAGGACACGGCTCGGCCGGATCACGAAGAAGCAGTCCTGGTCGGCATCCACCCATACCGAACCGCCGCCCAGCGGGCGCCGCACCACCGGGATGCCGCGCGCGGCACAGTGGTCCAGATCGAGATCGGCTTCGGGATCCTGACTGCCGCCCACCGAGACATGCGCCTCGCGCGAGCGCACCCACAGCACGCGCGGCGGAGCATCCGGCGGGGTGGATGCCGCCAGCCCGGTGTAGAGGGCGTGCAGCTCCGTCGCCGACCGCTCCCCGGCATCGATCCATTCCGGAGCGGCCGGGGTCGTCATCGCGCCTTATTCCTCCGACGGCTGACCGGAGGTCGCGTCGTCGCCCTGCTGCTCCTGATCCTTGTCATCGTTCCCCGGCTTGTAGAAATAACGGAAATAGAAGTCGGAGCGCGACAGATCCTCGTACAGCTTGGCCCGTTCCTCGACCCCGGTGCGCATGATATCCACCAGCGCCTCGGCCTGCTGGCCGTCGATGATGTGCATGCCGCCCAGCAGCTCCTGGTCGGTGTCGAGGAAATGCTGCGCCAGCTCCTCGGGCTCCTGCACGAACACCAGGAACGCCTTGCATTCGGGATCTTCGAGGTCCAGCGGCTGCATCACCAGTTTGCCGAGCCACGCCTGACGCGCGACCTGGTTGAACTGATGGATGTCCAGCTTGCGACCCTTCTTGTACTTGTTGAGTTCGTTGCGGATCTCGCCCATGTTGGCGATTTTCATTGATTTCATGGCCTGCTTCCTGCCGCGAGTGAACGGGGAGGATAAACAACCCCGGCCCCCGTACGTAAGAAACCCCGGCGGACCGGGGTTCTTGAGTGCAACCAGGGGTTTTTTCCCGGGCCGGGGTTCAGTCGTCCCACTGGAAGCCGGAGGACGCGAATCCGGCGGCCTCCTGCAGCGCCTCTTCCACGGCTCCCGGGGCATTGCGCAGCTGGATGAAACTGTTCGACCCCAGCATGCTCAGGTCGGGGAAATGCAGCGCCATGCGAAAGCGCATGTGGAGCGCCTCCACGTCGCCGCCATTGACCAGGACCTCGTAGGGCACGTAGGCGGTGTGGCGGCGTGCGTTGACGTCCACGGTCTCCAGGGCGTTGCGATCGGACGCATCCTCCTCGGCCCCGTCCACGGCGCGGATCGCCACGCCGACCAGGGTTGCGTCGCGCCCCGGGATGTCCACGCGATAGACCTCGCTGACACCGCCGGCCCGCTCCTCCAGACCTGCGCCAAGCGCCTCGAGCGCTTCCGCACGTGAACCCCGGCTGCCCAGCTCGTAGGGCGCGTCGAAACGTTCCATGCCGAACGCATAGCGATACCGGTTGAGGTCGCGCTGGCTCTTGCCATCCTCGTGGCCGAAGGTCTCCTCGGCCCCGAGGGCCTCTTCCAGCGACGCCGCGACACCGTCCAGCGGGACCTCGACACGGTAAGCGTGCTGGAAGTAAACCGGATGCGTGTAGCTGACCTGCACTTCGCCGTCGACCTCGGTGATGCCGACACGCATCGGCGCGATATAAGCCGCACGGTCATGCGAGGCGGCCGCCTCCAGCAGGTCGTCGCTGGTCGCCACCAGCACACGGGCCGAGTCGGTGACGTCGTACTCACCGAGGATCTCGAAATCCGCGCCCTCCAGACGCTCGCGCGCCTCATCGGCCACCTCGGAGACGCCGGCCCCGCCGTCGGTCCAGGCCAGCACGAACGGGCGATACTCGTCCGCGGTGGCGGACGCCGCCGCGGCCATCAGGGTCACGGCCGCCAGCCCGGCCGTCAGTGACCGGACGATCCCGGTCGAGCCGCCGGTTTGCAGCGGCTTGCGATGAAACAATGACATGGGTACTGCTCCTTCGATCATTGGGAAGCGGGACATCGCCGTCGACCCCGGCCGGGGCCGCAACCCCGGGGCCGGTGGATCGACGGACCGACCTCAGAAGCGGTAGCTGTAGCCCAGCTCCAGCTCGTACTGCTTCATCTCGATCTCGATGTCCTGGTCCGGATCAAACGCGTTCGATCCGGAGACCGAATTGCTGGGCGCGTACATCGCCGCGAAGCTCAGCTCGTGCTGGTCGCCGAAGGACTTGGTGAAGCCCGCGGTGTAGTGATGCGTCATCACCGCCGGAGCAAGGAGGTTCATGGTCACCTCGTCCGAATCGATCGGGTTGTCGCCGCGGTTGTAACCCACGCGCAGCTGCCAGTCGTTCGGCAGCTCGAACTGGGCTCCGATTTTGTAGACGTTGATATCGTCCCAGCCGAAGCCGCGACCATCGGAGGTCCCGAAGACAGGCTGACCGAGATCCTGCTGGCCAGGTCCGTCGTTCGAGATCGCATCCACGTCGGAGTAGTTGATGCGCTGGTAGTCGGCCACCAGGGTCACCATGGGCGTCACCTCCCAGGCTACGCCCATACCCCAGGTCGACGGGATGTCGAAGGAACCTCCCTCGGCGAACAGTCCGGAATAGTCATCGAAATCCGAGTTACGGATCTTCGAACGATAACTGCCCCCCAACCGGACCCCTTCGGCCACTTCGGCCTGGATGCCGATCTGCGCGCCGTAGCCCCAGGAATCATCCGTGCCGTTGCCGGAGAAGTTGTCCGGGTCGTCCGACATGCCCATGTCGGCATAGGTCTGGATCCCCTTCGCCTCGAAACGCTGATAGGAGATGATCGGGCTGAAGCCGACGCTGACCCGGCCGTCGGCGAACTTCTGCGCGTAGGTCGGGATGATCGCCAGTTGTTCGAGGTCGACGCCTGCGGCTCCATCGCAGAACACACCAGTCTGGCTACCAATGGGCAGCATGTTACCGGTGGGCTGCCCGGTGTTCGGATTCATCTCGGGCATCTGACAGAACTGGCTGTTCTCGAACCCCGGGTAATTGGTGTTCATGCCACCGTTGCCGAGGAAGGCGATGCCCCAGGAGCGGTCTTCATCGATCTGCTGGACGAAGCCGAGCGACGGGATGAAGAAGTTCTTGCTGTCGCTCTCGACCTCGCCCGGAGCCAGGCCAAAAGTGCCCATCTGCCCCGATGGCATACCGGACACCTCATACGAGCGCTCCGGACGGAAGTAGGTGAGAGCCCCGTCGAAGCGGGTTTCCATGCCGGCGAGGCCGGCCGGGTTGATGCCCGGGGCGTAGGCGTCCTGCGAGATGGCCATGCCGACGCCGCCCATGCCCTTGGCCTTGATGCCGTAGCCATGGGCGAAATAGCCGTTGGTGGCCTGTGCAGTGCCGGCGGCGCCCAGAGCCAGGCCGACCGCCATCGTGATCGCGCTGCGGCGAATGAAGCGTGCTTTCATTGTTGTCTCCTTTGGTGGTCTTCTTGTTGTAGCCGGGGGCGGATTGGCTCCCCCATCGGCTCGGGATACCCGCACCGCTGACCATACGGACGGGCATCTTTTTCGGCGGCCCCCTGCCGCGCGAAATTTCGGCGGCCCCCCTGCCGCTCGAAACCTGAATATTCAAAACCGCTTATCGGCGCCCTGACGTGCGAAAGCCCCGCAGGGCGGGGCTTTCGTCGGGGACTTGATGGTTATTGCTTACCGGACCGATGTCTCGTCCTCGGCCTCATCGTCGGCGTCGAAGTCGAAGGTGCCGACGTCTTCGCCATCCATCTGCCGCTTCACGAATCCGACGTCGCTGCTGTTCAGCGCGAACGGGAACGACAGGATGTCCGTCGGGCTGGAATCACCATAGGGGCGATTGCAGGCCGAGACCTCCTCGTCCGACTTGCCGGGGCACCCGGAGGTCTGGAACGGCTTGCCGGAGGCGATCAGTTCCTCAACCTCGGACTGCGGCAGACCGAAGTCCACCACCTGGCCGTCGTCGTTGAACTTCATGTCGTCGATGCGGCCGCCGGCATAATCGATGATGAAGCGGCCCAGCTGTACGCGGCGCCACTGGTCGCGCGGGACCGGCTTCCAGTCCTCCATCAGCGAGCCTTCCTCGGGGAAGAACGCGAACATGTGGTTGTGGCCACCCAGATCGCGGATGCGCTGGCAGACCTGCAGGATCTCTTCCTCGGTCTCGCCCATGCCGCAGATCAGATGGGCGCCGAACTTCTCCGGGCCGAAGATCTCGGCGGCCCACTCGATGGACTGCCAGTACTTGTCCCAGGTATGCGGGCTCTCGACCGACTTGCCGCGGGTACGCTCGAAGATCTCCGGGGTCACCGCGTCCAGCGCGACGGTGAAGATGTCCGCGCCCTTGTCCCGCAGAAGCTGGAGGTCTTCATAGCTCATGGTGGTCGGGTTGGACAGGATCGACACCGGGATGTGATTCACCTCGGCGACCCACTTCTCCAGCAGCTCGACGGTGTCGGCATCGGAGTTGGGATGGGTGATCATGGAGATGCACATGCGCTCGAACTGGCCGGCGTCGGCGTTGTTCTTCACGCGCTCGATCACCTCGTCGTATTTGGCGGTGGGCCAGTCGACGCGGATGAAGTTGCGGTCGGCGTAGTCACGCGATTCCTCGCGGTGGCGCGCCAGCCCGCAGTAGGAGCAGTTGGCGCGGCAGCCTTCCGGATAGGTAACCAGCAGGTTCAGGCAGTGGGTGCAGGACGTGCGATGCATGGTCCCCGGCACCAGGCCCAGCGTGATCGCGGCCGCCGTGGACATCTGCACGTACTCCGGCGAACGCATGTCCGGGGTCTTGATGTGGTAGTCCGGCCGATAGAAGTTTACCGGCGCGACCATGTCCTCTGCACTTGCACTCATTGTCTTCCTCCAGCGTTGTCTCGGGGATGCGGGGCATCCGTCGACCGAGCCCGGTTACGCGGCCCGGTCACCATCGTCGAAATAATCGGAAAATGCAATCCATCCACGGCGCTGCGTTGCGTCGTCGTTCGCGCGCGGCGTGCGCCAGTGCTGATTGAGAAACGCACGCCGGCGGCAGGCGCGCTCCAGCGCCGGGCCGTACTGGCTGCGCATCTCGTCGTCGTAGTCCTCCAGCGCCTCGTCATCGCCGCCCAGATCATCCACGACCGCCTGCGCAGCGGCCTCGCCGGAGACCACCGCCGCGGCGATCCCGGCCCCGGTGATCGGGTGGGTCAGCCCGGCGGCATCGCCCACGAACAGCACCGGCCCGTGGACCAGCTGCTCGCGCAGACCGCCCACCGGGATGGCACCGCCGGTGCGATGCACGATCTCGGTGCCCAGCAGCCCCTGCTCCACCAGCTGCGCATGCAGCGTCTCCAGCGGGGTCTTCATGTCACGCTCCAGACGCTTGTCGGCGCCCAGGCCCAGGTTCGCCCATTCGCCCTTGGGGAACAGCCAGGCGTACCCGCCGGGGAAATCATCCGACAGCCAGACGTCGGTCGCGGTGTACGGCCGCAGCAGCGGCACGGTGTACTGACGGGTCTGCACCACCGGCAGCGGATCCAGGCCCAGGGCCGCGGCCACGGGGGAATGCGGGCCGTCGCCGGCCACCAGGAAGCGAAAGCCGACCTCGACCGCCTCACCCGCGTGTTTCACCCGCGCCACACGTCGGTCCGCATCCACGTCGGTCAGCGGAGAGGACATCGCCACCTGCGCCCCGGCGGCCTCCGCGGCGCGGATAATTGCGCGGTCAAATTCGCCGCGATCCACCATCAGCCCGGGGAAGTCGGACTGCTCTACCGCGCCGGAGGGCAGGAAGCTCTGCATGGAATCGATGCGCTGATGCAGCACGCCGTCCGGCTTCGCATAGGCGCCCATGGGGTTGGGGATGAACTCGGCGCATTGCACCGGCTCGCCGCGTGCGCGGTTGCGTTCCACCGCCAGCACCGACAGCCCCGCTTCGGCCGCCACGCGGGCGGCGGAGGCCCCGCCGGGCCCCAGCCCGACCACCAGTACGTCGACCGAAGCGGGCAGCATCAGGCACACCCCGCCGGGTTGGGGATACCGTTCATTATTCGGCGGCCTCGTCGGTTTCCGCCTGCGCCAGGGCCTCGCGCAGGGCGGCGATGAAGTCTTCCGGCGTCAGCTGCAGCATCTCCACCTCGCGCTCGGCGAAGAAGGCGCGCACGCGGTCCTCCATCTCGGTGACGGGAGTATCCTTCAGGCTGGCCTCCAGATCCGCGATGGTGCGGGTCGGCTTGACGAAGACATCGCCGGTGATCCAGACCTGCTTGAGATGGCTGCGCTCGGGGTCCACCGCCGCGCCCACGCGCATCAGGCCGCCGTCGCAGCGATACACCGCTTCGTGCAGCGGGGCATCGGTCGCGGGACGGTTGCGCTGGTAGACCCATTCGTCATTGTCGATTTCGGCCAGCGCCTCGCGGAACGCGGCGTCTTCTTCCGCCAGCAGGTCGGCCGGTGCCGCCTCCACCGCAAACTCGCGCGCGATCGCCTCGGCGATGGTGCGTTTCACGTAGTCCAGATCCGGGGTCTCGCCGAGCAGGGTGGCCATGTTGGCGACGCGATCGCGCGCCGACTCGATCGCCTTGTCGGAGAGCTTCTCCGCGGGGATGCGCAGGATGCGCAGCATATCCTCGACGTCGAACTCGATCAGCAGCGTGCCCTGATAGAGGATGGACTCGCCGTCGAAGGCGCCGCCGGTACCGGAGATCTTGCGCCCGTCCACCTCGATGTCGTTGCGCGGGCGGAAGCGGGCATCCACGCCCAGCTTCTGCATGCCCTCGGCCGCTGCAGTGCAGATCCGTTCGGCGATCCGGCCCATGTCGGCGGTGCCGAGGAACTGCTTGTCGAGGTAAAGCTCCCAGCCCAGCTGGGTGCTGTCGAAGTAGATCGCGCCACCGCCGGTGATCCGGCGCTGGATCGCGATCCCTTGCTCGCGGCAGTAATCGGCGTGGATCTCCTGATCCACGTTCTGGTGGAAGCCCACCAGCGCGCAGGGCTCGAACTGAAGAAAGCGCAGGGTATGCGGCGAATGGCCCTCCTGGTGGCACTCCAGCAGGGCGCGGTTGAACGCCATGTTCTCTGCGGCCGGGCGCAGTCCGGTATCCAGGATGCGCAGCGTCTTCTGATCACGTTCAGGCATGACAGCCACCCCCCGAGGCCACGGCCCCGCCTTCGGTCACGATGCGAATGCCACCCAGGCCCTCGCGCGCCTTGCGCTCCTGTTCGCGCCGGCGGGCCTCTTCGGCAACGATGGTGTCCAGATCCAGTTCAACCCCGCTGGCGTTGTCCGCGGCCTCGGCCATCACCTCGTCGCCCACCGCGATGGAACAGCATGCGGGCGTGACGCGGACGTTTTTGCCCAGGCGCGCAGCCAGCTCCACCACACCCTCGGCCGGATGCGCGATCCCCGACAGCCCGGCCATCACGGCATAGCTGTCGATCTGGCTCTTGGCCTCGCCCGGCGGCCGGGCGCACCCGAGCAGCAGCGAGGTGTCGCCCAGGCGTTCGCGGGCGTCATGGAAGAACCGGCCCACCGCGTGCACGTCCGGGGTTTCGAACGGCCGACTGGCCGGGGCATAGAACGGCATGACCACCACCAGTACCACCGCATCGGGCAGATGCCGGGCCAGCATCTCGAGCGCGTTCCACTCGCCCAGCAACTTGCCGTAATGCAGGCCCACCACGATGTGCGGCACCACCTTCATGTTGGTCTTCACCAGGCTTTCCAGGGTCTGCTCGAAATCGTCGACGCTGCGGCGCAGATGGTAGACCTGCGTGATGGTGTCCTGCGCACCGATCACGTCCATCATCGCCGCGTCGATCCCGGCCTGCTCCATGGACAGCGCGATGTCGTCGTCGACCAGGGCGGTGTGCATCGCGATACGGAAATCCGGGAACTCGTCCTTGATCCGGCGGATGGTCGAGTAATAGGGGTCGTATTCCACCTCGTTGCGGTGGTTCGAGCCGCCGGTCAGCAGCATGCCCTGGGCGCCCGATTCGATCACCTGATTGACCTCCCGCCACAGGTCTTCGGGGCTGCGCACCGGGATCATGGGTTCCAGGATCTTGGCCTTGCAGTGGTCGCAGGCCAGCTTGCAGTCCCCGCCGGTGATCGACATGGCCGGCCAGGCACTCTTGCCGCAGTCGGCGATCTCGCTGGTCTGGTAGGACTTGAACGTCGGGGTGTAGAAATGGACCGAGTCACTGCCCGCAGTCGCGCCGCCTCCCCGGGCCTGAAGATCCTCCACCAGCAACGGATCCACGGGGACGTCTTCCAGGGGTTCAACCCGCCGGATCACATCGTTCCAGCTCGTCATCGGCTCTCTCCGGGTGCGCGCAATTTGTTGAACGTTTTACTGCGGTATTAGTGACAAAAAAGAGGCCGCCGATCCCTCGGGAACGACGGCCCCTTCGCGAAAGACCTTCAGCAGCCGCCGAAGCCGTCCGCTTCCATCTTGGCTTCGAACGCCGCCAGGGCGTCGGAACCGGTCTTGAGTTCGGCGCTTTCGCCGTCCCAGTCTTCCGGCTTCAGCTTGATCAGCCAGCCTTCACCGTAGGGATCTTCGTTGATCAGACCCGGGTTCGCCGCGACCTTGTCGTTGGTCTCGGTCACTTCACCGGTGACCGGGGTCTTGGCCGGGCCGACCCACTTGCCGGATTCCACGGTAGTGCAGGACTTGTCCTTCTTGACCGATTTGCCGACTTTCTTGGGGGTGTACGACACAATCGTACCGGCCAGCGAGCAGGCGTAGGAGGTCAGGCCGACCGTCGCGGTCCCGTCGCTCTCCTTGCGCACCCAGACGTTGTTTTCAACGTTGTACATCAGATCTTCCGGAATATCACAACCCCGAACAGCGCCCATAAATGCCTCCTGGATAAATAAAGCGGGAAAGACTAGAAAGTTATCGTTTTGTCACTACGCAGTATCAGGTCAGCGAGCTCGCTGGCCCGATTGACTTCATCGACCTCGGCGACGAGATCGGAAGACGCGTCGATTTTATACCCCGGCAAAGCGGGCTGGCAAACGTGCAGACGCACGCCCGCACGCTTGGCGTCCTGAATGAATTCGCTGATGAGCTTGCCGCCTTCCATTGCCCGCAGATTCTCTGCGACACCCTGCTCCATCAGCTTCACCCCTTCCATGGTGAAAAAGATGTACACGTCCACGTCCATCGACGCCATCACCGCGCCGAGATAGAACGGCGTGGCGCAGCGGCCAGGGGTGGACGGCCCCGAGGTCATCACGAACACGACGGTCTGCTCGTCGTTGTCCAGATAGTAGTCGTCGTCGAGATCGGCCATCTTTACCCCTCAGCGCAGCTTGCGCTGGCACTCGATGTCGTCTTCCCGCGCCCGCCGGCAGTAACCTTCGTGCGCCTTGTCGCCGGTGACGAATTCCGCCAGTGCCGCATCAGCGCCGTTGGTCGCCTCGACCCGCGCGATCCACGCATTGTAGGGGTCCGAGTTCAGCAGCACCGGATTCTCCAGCACCTCCTCGTTCCCCTCGACGATCTTGCAGTCGATGAAGTTGGGGATCGGACCGGCCCACTTGCCGCTTTCGATGGTGGCCACCGGCTTGCCCGGCGGCCGCCGCGTCCCCGGCCGGCGCACCCGCACATGGATGATCTTGCCGGCGATCGTCTGTGACAGGTCAGTCATCCCCACTGTGAGGGTGTCGTCGTCCTCGCGCCGAAGCCAGATCTGGTATTCGTCGTCGTAGAACAGTTCAGGATGGAACTCGCAGCCGTTGCAATCCATGATTCGCCTCGTTCCCGGACGCCCGCGCGCCCGTGCTCCACAAAAAAACGGGCGCAGCGCGCCCGTTTTGTCGTATCAAGCCTGAATGCCGAAAGAAGGGGATCAGAGGACCCCCTTCTCCTTCAGCAGGCCGATCGAGTCACTCACGTTCTCGTGAATGCCCAGCTTGCGCGGCGACAGGCCCATGGCCAGCCCCAGCAGCTGCGTGAAGTAAAGCACCTTCACGTCGGTCTTGATGCCGAACTCGGTTTCGGCACGCACCTGGTGCATCTCCAGACCGGAGTGGCACGTCGGGCATTCAGTCGCGATCACCTCGGCGCCGGAGTCCTCGGCCGACTGCAGCAGGTTCAGCACCAGCTGGGTCGAGGTATCCGAGTCGGACAGCGTATGGGCGCCGCCGCAGCAGGAGGTCTTCAGCGGGAAGTCAACGTTGACGCCGCCGGCGGCCCCCAGCAGGTCATCCATGAAATGCGGCTGATAACTGGACTCCGAACCCGGGCCGTTGTCCTTCTCCGGGAAGATCTGCCGGGGACGGGTGTACATGCACCCGTAGTAGTTCGCGATCTTCAGGCCGTTCAGGCTCTTGGTCATCTTCTGCTTGATGCCCTCGGGGCCCAGTTCCTCCATCAGCCATTCCAGCAGGTGAAGGGTGCGCACGTCGCCGGAATACACCGGGTCATCCGACTTGCGAGCCAGATCCTGAACGGTATTCATGGCGTCATCGGAGGTCGCGGTCTCGTACTCGGCCTTCTTCAGGTTGTGATAGCAACCGTTACACGGCGCCATCACCGTATCCATGCCCATCTGCTCGGAGGCGATGGCCATGTTCCGGGCCGAGAGGTAGGTCTGCAGCATGGGGTGAACGTTCTTCACCTCCATCGCGCCGCAGCAGTTCCAGTCACGCAGGTTTTCCATCTCGAGGCCCAGCGCCTTGACCAGCACGCGGGTCGAACGGTCGTAGGGACCGCCGGAGCCCTCGAGGGCACACCCGGGATAGTAAGCAACCTTAGCCATGAGCGGCCTCCTTCTGTTCGCGCACGTAGTTCTTCAGCACGTCCCCGGTCTTGCCCCAGGACTTGGTGCGCGGCGTATGTACGGTATTGAAGCCCATCGCCATCAGGTGCTTCACCGGCAGGTGCTTCATCATGCGAAAGACGAACACTTTCAGCCATTCCTGCAACAATGGCTGGCCGGTCTTCTTGAAGAAGTTCTGCATGACCTTGCCGTCCTCGATGCGCCCGGTCTTGTAGATCTGGTCCGCGAACTCTTCGTCAAAGATGGTGGACGGGGCCTTCTCGGTGATCCCCTCTTCCTCCATCCAGTGCGCCAGCGCCTTCATCACGCCCTCGGGCTTCACGTCCTTCGGGCAGATATTGGTGCACTTGTTGCAGGACACGCACTGCCAGATGATGTCCTTGTCCTTGACCAGCTCTTCCTTCATGCCCAGCCGGGTCAGGTAGATCCAGTAGCGCGGATTGAACTGTACGTTCTGCGCATACATGGTGCAGGAGTTGGTGCAGGACCCGCACTGCCAGCAGCGGTGCACGTACTCGCCGCCGGTGTAGCTCTGGATCTTCGTCTCGAAATCGTCGTCGTAGTCGCGGACCGTGCGCGGGGCAATCATGGTGTTCCAGTGCCCGGACACGTCCACGCCGTCGACCACCAGCTCGTCGTGCTGCTGGAGCCGCTCGTCCTCGATCAGTGCCTTTTCGTGTATTGCCATGACGTCTCTCCGAAAACCTGTCCAACCAGGCTCAAACTCGATTCAGTTATTATTCAGTGCAACGAAGCCTGCTCGCCCTTCAGGCGCCCCTCGGGAGAATCGATCCCCAGCAGTTTCACCACAAGCTCCAGCGGATCCTCGCGGGCCCCGAACTGGGCATCGATCAGTCCCAGGCTCATCGACAGCGACTTGGCGTAGTCGGAATACGCCTGCACCCAGAGCAGATCCGTGACGAAATGGAGATCACGGTAGAACCCCATATCGTGCAGGGCCTCGTAGAACCATTGCCGCATGCCCAGCAACGCTGCATAGCCATCGTCGATCGGAATCTCCCGCAGGGTGTCGTTCCCGCGGATGAATTCCCGCATCGCGCCGGCCGTGGTACCGGAGTCCCAGACCCAGCGATTGGCCAGTGGCAGCGCTTCCGGATCCGCAAAGTGCAGGATCTCCGAACCGAAGTCCCACAGTCCGCGGCGCAGCTTGCGGTCATCGCCGGCGAGATCGGCAAAGGACTGCAGCCGTTCATCCGGATGGAAATCCGGCCGTACCAGGCTGCGTACGCCTTCGACCACCGCGCCCTGACGCTCCGCCAGCAGCGGCCCCAGCTTGCGCCGCACCGAGAACACCAGCCCGCCCAGGGTCCGCACGTCGGTGTCGTCGATCTCGTCACCTCTGGCGACGACCCCGGCGAACACCTCGTGTTTGGACTGCAGCGCCTCAATGAAGGTCTGCAATCCCTGAACCCCGCCGGCGTCGGCGATGTTCTCCTGCAGCGTGTTCAGCTTCGTTGCAAGGATGTCCCTGTCAAAGGTGACACGAGGCGGTACCGGCGTCAGATCCGGCACCGCCTCGTCCTTGACCACCTCAGCCGGCTTTTTGAACCAGCGCATGCAGGTCCGCCACGGCCCGGCCACCCGCGGCCGCACCCTGCGCGATCGAGTCGTCGATCGTCTCGGGGCCGTATGCCGCGCCGCAGGCATAGATGCCCTTGCGCGTGGTACCGCAGGTGTTGGTGTACTGCTCGGCCTTCTCGAGGAAGCCGTGCTTCTCGAGACCAACGCCGAACACCTGGGAGATCTCCGGGTTGTCGGCGTTGGGGTCCATGCCGATCGCGTGGACCACCATGTCGAACGGGATCACGATCGGGCGCTTGACCAGGGTGTCCTCGCCCTTGACCAGCAGGCGGCCATCACCGGAGGACGTCACTTCGGCGATACGCGCCTTGACGAACTTGGTCTTGAACTCTTCCTGGGACTTCCAGTAGTACTTGTCCTCGTACAGACCGAAGGTACGGATGTCCATGTAGTAGATGAACACGTCGGTCTCGGGGGACAGTTCCTTGATCTCCATGGCCATGTTCGCGGACACGGTGCAGCAGATCTTGGAGCACCACTCGCGACCGATCTGGCGGTCACGCGAACCCACGCACAGCAGGATGCAGACCCGTTCGGGCACACGGCCGTCGGAGGGGCAGGCGATGTTGCCCGAGGCAACCATCTGTTCCACCTGGGTGGTGGTCAGCACGTCCTCGTAGGTGCCGAAGCCCCACTCCGGCTTGTTGATCGAGTCGAAATGGGTGAAGCCGGTGGCCAGCACGACCGAGCCGGCCTGCACGGTCTCGCCGTTGGTCAGCGTGGCGGTGAAGTTGCCCGCCTCGCCATCCAGCTTCTCGACCTTGGCACTCTTGTGCACGGCCACGCTGGAGTCATCCTCGACGCGTTTGACCATGCGGCCAATCGCCTCGGAAGCCCACTCGCCGGAGGGGACCAGCTTGGCATAGCCCGACAGGATCGGGGCACCGCCCAGGACGTCTTCCTTTTCGACCATGACGGCCTTGTAGCCGGCCGAGGTCACGTTCGCGGCGGCGGACAGGCCCGCCGGACCTCCGCCAACAACCAGTACTGTATCTTGCATCACACCTTGCCCCCGTATGCGAGTTCAGGATTGTAGAGGTATTCGATGTTCCCGGCCTCGACCTCCTTGAGGTACTCCTGGAAGGTCTTCTTGGCTTCGGACCAGGACATGCCCATCTTCTCGACCAGATCTTCGCAGGGCGACGCGTGCCACTGCAGCTGGACGATCTTGAACGGATCCGCGCCGCAGGCCAGGGCCGCGAACTGGACTTCCGCCATGATCGGGATCTGGAAGTTCTGATTGTGCGCCTTGCCGATCCACTGGTTCTTGTCCATGGTCGTGACGCACCCGGTGTCGTTGGCCAGCATCACGTCGGCATTGGCCTCTTCGCGCGCCACCCGGATCTTGCGGTCCATCGTGAACGAGCGGGTGAATTCGCGCTCGGAGATGATGTGCCGGAAGCCGAAGCCGCAGCAGTCGTACCAGGTGGAGTAGTCGATCACCTGGGCACCCAGCGCCTGGGCGGTGGAGGTGATGATGGCGGTACGGTTACCACCGAGCACGGACTGATCATAGACCGCGTCCTCGTGGACCATCTTGTAGTAATGGCAGGCCACGTGGGCGGTGGTCCGGATGTTGGACACGTCGATCGTCTGCAGCTCGGAGGCGATACGGTTGCGCATCACGTGCACCCACTCGGAATAGTGGATGATCTCTTCCGGAATCACGAGCTTGCCGTCGACCAGGCGACCCAGCTTGCCGAGGATCTTGGTGACCTTTTCGCGCAGTTCCGCGGACTCCACCAGGAACTTGCGGATCTCCTTGTAGTTGCCGAAGGAGGTGCCGCAGTGGACCAGCGGGTAGAAGTGGCCGAGCTCGTGGCCGTGCTGCTTGCCGGAGACATAGGCCTGATGGAAGTTGCGCAGGAATACCGCGGCCAGCGACTCGACGTTGCCGATACCGGAACCGTGGTAGTTCCACGCGGTGCAGGACGTCTGGTCGGTCTCGTCGAGGTAGTCCTTGCCGGGCTCGAAACCGAACTGGTTCATGAACCACAGCAGCGAGGTCGGATAGCCCGGGATGTTGCCGCACTGGCCGCAGGACTTGTGGTGCCAGAGCTGCTTGGTCGGGATCTGCTTGTCCCAGCCGAACAGGGTTTGCACGGTCTTGGGATCGTGCTCGTCCTTGATCCGGTGGATGATGATCTGGCCGTCCTTCTCGAGCTCGTACATGTGCTCGCGGACGTCATCCATGCGGTCGCCGAGGTCGATGGTGCGGCGGTCGACATGCTTGCGCACCCAGTCGGTGGCCTTGACCGCCTCTTCCTGCGACAGATCGGTCGCCTGGAAGAAGGAGCCGTGACCGGCAACACCCTGGCCGTCGGTGTTGTGATAGCCCGGCTTCATGGCGCCGGCGCCGGCACCCTCACCGTTCTGGTTGTGATTGCCTGGGGTCTGTTCACTCATAACGCTTCTCCTGATGTCGCGGAACCGGAGGGACGCCGACGATTACTCGTCGTCTTCCTCTTCCTGCTCCTCGAGCCAGTCTTCGTAATCCTCGCGCTTCTCGTCGATGAAGTCCTCGATCACGTCAAAGAGGTTTTCATCCATCAGTTCGAGGGACTTCAGAACGCCGGTCATTTCCCAGATGGTGTACATCTCGACCGAAGTCTTGAGCGAGACCTCCCAGGCCGTTTCCACGGTCTGCAGGGTCTTCACCGGGATGGCCTTGCGCAGCACCTGGAGATCGCCTTCCACCTTCTGGATATTGGGACCCCAGTCCGGGAAGTGATCGGGCTGGATCATGTCGGGCGAAAGCTGGTTACCCGTCGTGATCAGCTTGAGCATCACGCGCCCGAACGGACGAAGAACGTCCTTGGCCGACTGCATCTCGTGCTTGATGGCCACCTCGCGCATGATCGCGACGAGACCGCCGGGGGAGTTCTTGAACGGGCAGCGGGCGGCGCAGGTCATGCACTGGGCGCAGGCCCAGATCTTTTCCTGCATCGCGTCGTAGATCTGCTCGACGTTCTCCGTCCAGAGCAGCTGGACGATCTCGCGCGGGGAGTAGTCGTAGAACTGGGCGGAAGGGCACGTCGCCGTGCAGATCCCGCAGTTCAGGCAGCCGTTGAGATCATGGTCGTAGCGAAAATCTCCGCGGATGTCGTCGAAGATTTGCTGCATCTCAGCATATGTCGCCATATGTCACCTCTTCGCTGTGGGCGAGCAGGCCTCTTTTGTACGGACCTTGCAGCCAGCCTAGATCGGGTCCAGGCATCAATCCAGTTACCTCACGGTAACCGCGTCTACCGGCAGCCCGGGGCCGTTCGCGAGACCGGCCCCGGGCTTCGATGCGTCAGGAGACCTCAGGCCTTCTTGACCAGGAAGTAGAACTTGCCGCCCTCTTCCTTGTGCTCCATCAGTTCGTTGCCGGTCTGCTTGGCGAACGCCTGGAAGTCCTTCACCGCGCCCGGGTCGGTGGCGATGATGTGCAGCACCTGACCGGCATCCATGGAGGCCAGCGCCTTCTTGGCACGCAGGATGGGCAGCGGGCAGTTCAGGCCGGAGGCGTCGAGCTCTTGATCGAAGTTGGCCATGGCTTTCTCTCCTTTGTGAGTCTTCGTAATGGTTGACCGTTACCGGTCGTGGATCCGCCGAACTCCCCCTTATAGGGGAAACGGAATCGGAATACAACCAGATGCTAATCGGGCGTAACAATCGAGCGGCCGGACTGCGCCCAGCCCATGATGCCGCCCCGCAGGTTATACACGCCCTCCACGCCCTGCTGGGACATGAAGGCGCAGGCCTGGGCCGAACGCGCCCCGCTCTGGCAATAGAACACCACGGGGGTCTCATCTCCGCTGAACTCGTCCTTGCGCGGCGGCACGGCCGCCAGGGGCACGAGTTCGGCGTCCGGGATCACCCCGCGGCCGGTCTCGGCCGGCTGACGCACATCCACCAGCCGGAAATCCCGACCCTCAGTGCGCCACTGCTCCAGTTCATCCGGGGTGATTTCCGAGAATCCGTACACGGCCAGCTCCAGTTTCCGGTTGATTTCCGGGCGGTGTAGCAGGTGCGCGCTACCCATGCATAAAGGCCACGCACACGGTGGGCGCGGAGCATATCGAAACCGCGCACAATTGCAAATGGCTGCGGGCGACTGACGTTACCATTCGGCAACACCGGCCGAGGGAACCGGTCTCGCCCGCGGCGGTCAGACGTGGTAAGGTCACGCCCGCCTAAACAGTCCTGCGGAGGATTTTCCGGTGGAAAAGAGTGATTTCCAGGTAGACGGCCACTACGC
The DNA here is from genome assembly GCF_003208255.1 of Thioalkalivibrio sp. ALE21. NCBI lineage: Bacteria > Pseudomonadati > Pseudomonadota > Gammaproteobacteria > Chromatiales > Ectothiorhodospiraceae > Thioalkalivibrio > Thioalkalivibrio sp. ALE21. Next base: position 127,929 of record NZ_QKMA01000001.1, on the reverse strand, counting down.
CGTGACGATGAAGGATGGCCAGGGCAAGCTGCGCCCGGCGAACATCTACGTCCATCGCATGGAGGACGATCACATGATCGTTCGCTACACCTCCGGCGGCGACGTGGGCCTGCTGTTCAAGCTCAAGTACGACAATGTGGTGAAGATTGCTCGCACCCACAAGGTCCTGGACCGCAAGAAATTCATGGTCCCGGAGTCGGTGCTGCAACCGAAGCTGTGGAAGGACCGCGACAGCATGCGGGCCTACTCCTCGGCCCCCGGGCTGGGCAAGTAATACGCAAGCGGCAGCATCACGCTGCGGGGGTCGGCCCACCACCGGCCCCCGTATCATGAAAAAGACCCTCCTCACGTTCCTGATCCCGCTTCTTCTGGTGCTCTTTCTGGCACCGGCGAGCACCTCTGCGGATACCTCCCTCCCGCGCCTCGGCGAAGCCTCGGGCGGCGTCCTGACCCCCGCCGAAGAAAGCGAGCTCGGCCGCTCCCTGCTGCGCGAAGTACGCCGCTCCCTGCCGGTCGTGGACGATGCGGAAATCCGCTTCTACGTGGAATCGCTGGGCCGCCAGCTTGCCAGCCACAGTGACGGCGAACGCATCACCTTCCACTTCATCCCGATCGACAACGATCAGGTCAACGCCTTTGCGATGCCGGGCGGCATCATCGGGGTGCACACCGGGCTGATGCTGGAAACGCGGGACGAGGCGGAGCTCGCCGCGGTCATGGCGCACGAGATCGCCCACGTAACCCAGCGCCACCTCGCACGCATGTTCGCCCGCGGCCGCGAGATCAACTTCCGCACCGGCCTGGCGATCCTCGCCGGGGTCCTCGCAGCGGGGATCGACCCGCAGCTCGGACAGGCGGTGATCACCGGCGGCGTCGCCGGCGGCATGCAGTCCCGGATCAACTTCACGCGCGCCAACGAGGCGGAAGCCGACCGGGTCGGCATGCGCATCCTGGCCGCCAGCGATTTCGACGCTGATGCGATGGCCGATTTCTTCGAGCGCATGCAGGAGCTTTCCCGGGGGGCGGGCGACGCGGTACCCGAATATCTGCGCACCCACCCGGTCACGCTCGACCGCATCACCGATGCGCGCAACCGTGCGCGCGACAAGCCCGAAGGCGTGCGCAACCAGGGCCCCGAATTCGCCTGGATGCAGGCCCGCGCCCGGGCGCTGAGCGATCCACGGCGCGCACTGGACCGAATCGGCGAGGATGCCTCCGCCGCGGAGCTGTACGGGGGCGCGATCGCACAGCTTGAACGCGACAATCCGCGCGAGGCCCGCCAGCTCCTGGACCGTATCGACGCGCCCGACGCCCCCACACTCACCCTGGAACTGGCGCGGATCGCCGTGGAACGCGCAACCGGGGAACACGAAGCAGCCCTCAACAGCCTCGAGGACCTGGACACCGTCTACCCCGGCCACCCGGTGGTGCGCGAGCGCATGGCCCGCGTCCAGCGCGATATCGGAAACTACGACCGGGCGCTGCGGATCACCTCGCGCATGATCCGCGAGACCGAAGCACCGGAACCGGCCCTGCTGCGCCTGCAGGCGAACATCGCCAGCGAGGCCGGCCGCGAGGCCCTGCGCCACGAGACCATGGCCGAGTATTTCTTCCATCGCGGCCAGTACGAAGAAGCGGTGCGGCAGTTCGAGGTGGCCCTGGAGGCCGGGGACGCCAGCGAGCGCGACCGCCAGCGCATCGAGGACAAGCGCGAGACGGCCAGCCGCACGGCGCGCGAATTCCGCGAGGAGCGGTAACGGCCCTGCGCGCGCACGCGGACGGCACCCACTCGGTCAGAGGAAACTCGCGAATGTCCGCTGCAGGGCACGAATGTCAGCGAGGTCATTGCACAGGACCTGGTACACCTGCCTGCGATCCAGCTGCAGGTAGGCATGGACCAGGATGTTTCGGAAACCGATCATCCGCAGCCATTTTTCTTCCAGCGCGCTGTCAATGTACCCGTGTTCGCGGAACAGACGGGGGATGTCCCGCCCCTGGTTCACCGAGCCCAGACCATTGTCCGCGATCACGTGGCTGCCCATGTCCAGCAGCGCTTCCAGCGCAAGCTGGAGGAAGCGTTCGGCGCTACCGTAATGCTCCGGGTCAGCGAGGAACTCGTCCTCGTCGTACCGCGCAAGCCGTTCGAGGACCTCGAGGTTCTCAGAGACGGCCTCGATGCGTCTGCGGATGACTTCAGGCCTGACCATCGAGCAGCCTTTCCTTCAGGGCCTCGCGCTGGACACGGAGGTAGGGTTCGAAATCGAAGTATTCCCGCAGCGCAAGCGAGTAGTAACTGCCCCGATCGAAGTCGGGCCCGGCATGCAGCAGGCAGTTCGGCCGTACGGCCTCGAAACGCAATGCCGGATCCGCGCCATCGAGCAGCACCAGATCCACCGCATCCAGCCCTTCCCGCGCCAGATCCGTCAGGATGTCCAGGCGGCGCGGCTCGATCGCCCCGGCGGGGCCGACCAGCGCGAGATCGATGTCACTGCCCTCCCGCGCCCGACCCTCCGCGCGAGAGCCGAACAGAAAGACCGCATCCACTTCGCGGTAACGCGCGAACACCCTCTGGACCCGCTCGGTGATCGTCTCGATTGTCAGGGCATCCGTCATTGATCGTGCTCCGCACCGCGCCGCAGAGGCCATCAATGTAGCATGGCGCAATCCGGCTTCGGGCAGAACCGCCGGTGGGGGAAGCATGCGGGAGGGAGAGGGAACTCATGGCGCGGCTGCGAGGCCGGTGGCCGCCGGACCGCTCGGGTCGCCATGCGGAAAGACACGTAAAGATGGTGGGCCGTGAAGGAATCGAACCTTCAACCAATGGATTAAGAGTCCACTGCTCTACCAATTGAGCTAACGGCCCCCGGTACGGACGAGCACAAGCGAGGGATGGGGTGACCGATGGGACTCGAACCCACGACAACCGGAGTCACAATCCGGGACTCTACCAACTGAGCTACGGTCACCACCGTATTGTTTCACTGCTTCGGCCATTGCCGATCCGGGCTCTGGCGCGCCCGGCAGGACTCGAACCTGCAACCGCCGGCTTAGAAGGCCGGTGCTCTATCCGGTTGAGCTACGAGCGCGTTTGCCGCCGGGCATCCGGGTTGTTCCAGCCGGTTGCGTCCGCCATGGTCGGGGTAGAGGGATTTGAACCCCCGACATCCTGCTCCCAAAGCAGGCGCGCTACCAGACTGCGCTATACCCCGTCGAGCCGTTCCCGCAATGGGTCCTGCACAGCGAGTGCGAAATCGTAGCGCCGGGAGGCCCCCGGGTCAAGCCATGGCCCGCGTCGCAGCCCCGTGAATCGTCTCCGACCTTCCTTGAGGACCCGGCTGTGCCATGGGATCATCGCGTTCAGCCCTCCTGCCGGACTAGACCGAATGACAGCCCAGACCATCGACGGACGCGCCATCGCGCAGACCCACCGCGCCCGCATCGCCACCGAGATCGAATCCATGACCTCGCGCGATCTGCGCCCGCCGGGTCTCGCTGTGGTCCTGGTGGGGGCCGATCCGGCTTCGCAGGTGTACGTGCGCAACAAGCGCAAGGCCTGTGAACAGGTGGGCGTGGTCTCGCACTCCTATGACCTGCCGTCGGGCACGCCGCAGACCGATCTGCTGGCGCTGATCGACCAGCTCAACGCCGACCGCACCATCGACGGGATCCTGGTCCAGCTGCCGCTGCCGGAGCACATCGACCCGGAGACCATCATCGAGCGCATCTCCCCGGCCAAGGACGTGGACGGCTTCCATCCCTACAACGTCGGACGGCTGGTGGCGCGCATCCCGCGCCTGCGGCCCTGCACGCCCTGGGGCGTCATCCAGCTGCTGCGCCATATCGAGGAGCCGTTCAAGGGGCGCACGGCCTGCATCATCGGCGCCTCCAACATCGTTGGCCGGCCAATGGCGCTGGAACTGCTGCTGGCCGGCGCCACGCCGACCATCTGTCACCGGTTCACCCCGGATACCGCGGCCATCGCCCGCCAGTCCGACATCCTGGTGGCGGCAGTTGGCAAGCCCGGGCTGGTCAAGGCCGACTGGGTCAAACCGGGGGCCACGGTCATCGACATCGGCATCAACCGGCGCGATGACGGCACGCTGTGCGGCGACGTGGAATTCGACGGCGCGGCGGAGCGCGCGGACTGGATCACCCCGGTCCCCGGCGGCGTGGGCCCGATGACGGTCGCCATGCTGCTGGACAACACCCTGCGGGCGCGCGCGTTCGGCACCCACGAGGCGGCCTGAACGGCCACCCCGCTGACCCGGCGGATCAGTCGGCGGCCGCGGCCGCCACGTCGCGTGCGGCCTGCAGTCGAACGCGGGTGCGCTCCGGGCCCAGATATTCGCGGATGCGCGGCAGCTCCGGCCCGAAGGTCTGCCCGGACAGCGCCGCGCGCAGCGGCATGAACAGGCCGCGCCCCTTGCGACCCGTGGCCGCCCCTGCCGCCTTCGCCACCTCGGGGAAGTCCGTACTGGTATCCAGCGCCTCCAGGGCGGCCTCGAACAGGGCCGGCCCGGCGCCCGCGATCTCGTCGCGGGCCGCGTCGCTCAGCGGCGCCGGATCCTCCGCAAAGGCCGCTACCCAGCACCGCGCATCTTCCACCGATGCGATGTTGTCGCGCGCCAGCGCGATCCAGGCCGAACGCGTCGCTTCCGGCAGCGGGTCCAGCACGCCCAGCCCCGCGAGATGCGCCTGCAGATCCGTGTCCGACAGCGCGCGCAGGGCCTCGGCCTGCCAGTGCTCCAGCTGGCGCGGGTCGTGGCGCGCGGCGGAATGGCCGATGCGCCCCTGGTCAAACCCCTGCGCCAGCCCCTCCAGCGACAGCAGCCCCTCCTCCTCGTAGCGATGACCCAGCCGCGCGAGGTGGTTGAGGATCGCCAGCGGCAGCACCCCGGCCTCGCGCAGCTCGCGGATGCTGGCCGAACCGTTGCGCTTGGACAGCGGAGCCCCGTCATCGCCGTTGACCAGCGGCAGGTGGTGATAGCCGGGCGCCGGCAGTTCCAGCGCCTCCAGCAACAGCAGCTGGCGCGGGGTGTTGGCGATGTGATCCTCGCCGCGCACCACGTCGGTGACCCCCATCAGGGCGTCGTCCACCGCGTTGGAGAAGAAGAACGCCGGCGTGCCGTCCGAGCGCCGGATCACGAAATCGCCGATCTCGTCGGTGCGGAACTTCACCGCGCCGCGCACTCCGTCCTCGAAGCGCACCGTGCGCCCCAGCGGCACGCGGAAACGCAGGGTCGGACGCTGCCCTTCGGCCTCGCGGCGTCGCGCCTCCTCCGGGTCCAGTCCGGCACAGGTGCCGGGATAACGCGGCGGCTTGCCCTGGGCACGCATGCGCTTGCGCCCGCGCTCCAGTTCTTCCGGCGTGCAGAAACAGGGATACGCCAGGCCGGCCTCGATCAGCCGGCCGTAGTAGGCCTGGTAGAGTCCCGTACGCTGTGACTGGGCATAGGGGCCGGCGTCGCCGGCGGCCGCGCCGTATCCTTCGTCCCAGTTCAGCCCCAGCCACTGCAGATCCTGCTGCAGCGCCTCGACGAACTCCGCACGCGAGCGTTCCGCATCGGTGTCCTCGATACGCAGCAGGAAATGCCCGCCGCGCGCCCGCGCCAGCAGGGCGCTGAACAGCGCGGTGCGCAGATTGCCAAGGTGCAGCAGCCCGGTGGGACTGGGCGCGAAACGGGTGCGGGTCACGGTTGTCGTCATGGCGCGCATGGTAGCCGAGCATCCGGGTGACTGGAACCGGCGGGGGCCCGCGGTTACCATGCCGGCTCCTGATTCCGGAGTGTCGTCATGCCCCGTCCTGTTCCGCCGGCCGGCATCGCCGCGGCCCTCCTGATCCTCGTCCTCAGCTTTCCGGGAGCCCTCATGGCCGAATCCAGCCCCAAGGTCGCGCTTGAAACCACGCACGGCCGCATCGTCCTGCAACTCGACGCCGAAGCCGCGCCGGAGACCGTCGCCAACTTCCTGCAGTACGTCGACGACGGCTTTTACGACGGCACGCTGTTCCATCGCGTGATCCCCGGCTTCATGGTCCAGGGCGGCGGCATGGACAAGGACATGCGCCAGAAGCCCACGCGCGACCCGATCCGCAACGAGGCGGACAACGGCCTGAAGAACAAGGTCGGCGCGGTCTCCATGGCCCGCACCCAGGACCCGCATTCGGCCACCGCCCAGTTCTTCGTCAACGTCAACGACAACGACTTCCTCAACCACACCGCACCCAACCCGCAGGGCTGGGGCTACACGGTGTTCGGCGAAGTGGTCGAGGGCATGGACGTCGTGCGCACCATCGAGGGCGTGCCCACCGGCCGTTCCGGCATGCATCAGGACGTGCCGCAGGAACCCGTGGTCCTGGAAAGCGCCCGCCGCGCCGACTGATCCCGTGAGCGAGACCGCGCCCGCCCTGGTCATCTCCGACCTGCACCTGGAGCGCGAACCCGGCCCGACGCTGAACGCCGCGCTGGCGTTCCTCGACGGCCCGGCGCGGACCGCCTCGGCCCTGTACATCCTGGGCGATCTGTTCGAGTACTGGGTCGGCGACGACGCCCCGCATCCCGCGGCAGAGCAACTGGCGGCGGCGCTCTCCGCGCTGGAGGCGCCGGTCATGTTCATCCATGGCAACCGCGACTTCCTCGTGGGCCCGGACTACGCCGCCCGCGCCGGCATGACACTCGCCCCCGAGCCGCTGCACGCCACGCTGCCCTGCGGCCCGGCCCTCCTGATGCACGGCGACTCCCTGTGCACCGACGACAGCGAACACATGGCCTTTCGCCAGATGGTGCGCAGCGAGGCCTGGCAACGGGATTTCCTCGGCCAGCCACTGGAACAGCGCATCGCGCGGGCCGAAACCATGCGCGAGGCCAGCCGTCACAACGGGCAGATGAAGGCCGCCGCGATCACCGACGTGAATGGCGAAGCCGTGGCCGCGACCTTTCGCGACGGCGACGTGCCGCTGCTGATCCACGGACACACCCACCGCCCCGCGATCCACGACCTGGAGATCGCCGGCCAGCCGCGTCAGCGCTGCGTGCTGCCGGCCTGGGACGAGCACCCCGGCTTCCTGGAGCTCGGCCCGGAAGGCCCGGTCCTGCGCCAGCTGGACGAAACGCCCTACCCCGCACACCTGCTCCACGCCTGAGACTGTCGCGGGGTTACCCCGGGGCTGCTTCAGCGCCGACCCTGCTCCTCCAGCGCCCCCATCTCCGACTCGGTGAACCCCGCCGCCAGGCGGGCCTCGTGCGCGAACGGCGGCCGGACCCGCCCCGGCATATGTTCGGCCAGCAGCGCCAGGAACAGCGGCTCGGGATCGAACCCTCGCGCATGCGCCAGCTCGCGGAACCAGCGGGTGCCGATCGCCACGTGCGCGACCTCCTCGCGCTGGATGATCTCCAGCAGCGCCACGGTCGCGTGATCGCCCGCCGCCGTCAGACGCTCGATCATGCCGGGCGTCACATCCAGCCCGCGCGCCTCCAGCACGCGCGGAACCAGCGCCATGCGCACCATCACGTCGTGATCGGTCGCCAGCGCCGCCTCCCACAGGCCGTTATGGGCCGGCAGGTCGCCGTAGTCCGCACCCAGCTCGTGCAGGCGCGCCCGCAGCAGCCGGAAGTGCCGCGCCTCCTCCGCCGCGACCTGCAACCAGTCGCTGACGAACGGCGCCGGCATGTCGCGAAAGCGATACACGGCATCCAGCGCCAGGTTGATCGCGTTGAACTCGATATGCGCGACCGCGTGCACCAGCGCCACCCGCCCGGCCGTCGTGTGCAGCCCGCGCCGCGGCAGTTCCTTCGGGTGCACCAGCACGGGGTGCTCGGGCCGCCCCGGCACCTCCATGCGTTCCGGTGCCGGGGCACTCCCGGCCTCCAGCTCGTCCGCCCACCACCCGCGCATGAGCTCCAGCGCCCGCTCGCACTTGGTCTCCGGGTCCCGTTCGCGCAGCGCGGCCTCGGCCGCGCGGTAGACGGCCGGGTGCGGCCGCGGTCTTTCGCTCATGGCATCCCTCTGTCGCTACGCACGGTCAGGCGCGGACGCGCACGTTCACCATCATGTCGTTGTCCTCGTGCTCCAGATTATGACAGTGGAACACGTAGAGCTGATCGCCAGCGTAGTGATGGGTGAAGTCGAGCGCGATACGCACCGTCTCGCCCGGCCACAGCAGGACCGTGTCCTTCCAGCCCAGGTCCGTGACGGTCAGGCCTTCATCGTTCACGGCCTGCTGGCGCACGAAGTCCGGACCGCCCGAGCGCGACAGCACCTGGAACGAGAAGCCATGGATATGCATCGGATGCGGCATGCTGCTGTCCGCATTGCGGATGGTCCAGACCTCCCGCGTGTTGGCATCCACCTCGATCGGCACCCGGTCAGGATCGTACGTCTCTCCGTTGATGCGCCACTGCATCGGCGCCATGTCCAGACGGATATCCCGCTGGCCGGCATCCGTCACGTCGATGGGCTCGATCCGCGACAAGCGCTCGGGCACCTCGGCGGTGACCGCCTCGCCCTCCTGGACCACGAACTCGAGCAATGCGAGCGGATCGCCGTCGTGCATGCCGCCACCCATCATGCGACCCATGCCGCCGCCCATGCCGCCACCGGCCATCGGGTCGAATTCCAGGCTGTGCAGCTCGACCCGGTCGCCTCCGGCAAACGCGGCGAAGTCGACCAGGACCTCCAGGCGTTCTCCCGGCGACAGGAAGGCCTCCCGGGCCTCCCGGGGCGACTCCAGCAGCCCCGCGTCCGTGCCGATGACCCGGAACGGAATGGCCTGACCCTCGGCGCGCAGGGCCAGCCGGTAGATCCGGGCGGTGGAGCCGTTCAGCAGGCGCAGGCGATGGATACGCCGCTCCACCTCGTGCGTCGCGGCCGGCGTCATGTTCACCAGCACCTCGTCGCCGAGATAGCCCATCATCCGCTGCATCGGGTTCGGCCGGTACACCAGATGGCCGAGCCGGTCGAAGCGCTTGTCCTGCAGTACCAGCGGCAGGTCGGTCTTGCCCAACTCCAGCCCCAGCGCCTCATTCAGCGCCTCGTTGTCGTCGTCGCTCACCAGCAGGAAGCTCGCCAGCCCCTGGTGGGCCTGGCGCGCAGTCCGGTGATGGGCATGGGTGTGATACCAGTAGGTACCGCCACGATTGGTCACTTGAAAGCGGTATTCGTACTGCTCACCGGGGTCGACCGTATGGATCGGATGCCCGTCCACCCGGCCCGGAACATGCAGGCCATGCCAGTGGATGATCGTGCCCTCGTCGAGCTGGTTGTCCAGGGTGACGTCCAGTTCATCGCCGGTGCGCAACAAGAGGATCGGATTCTGGTAGTCATGGCCGTTCATCTGCGTCCGGTACCAGAGGAACGGGGTCTCCTCGCGCCCCGGCACCGGCAGCCACCCCTGCTCCGCGACCAGGGTGAACGGTTTGTTGGGTGCGAGCACGGCAAACGGGCCGTCCGCGCCGGGCAGAAACAGGGCATTGTCGAAACGGGGGGCGGACACTGCATGGTTGAACAGGCTCCAGCCGCCGAATGTGGTGATCACGGGCAGCGCCGCGGCCAGCCCCAGAAACTGACGTCGTCTCATCATTGCTTTTCTCCAGTACGGGATGCCGGCATGCTCCGGCGCAGCAGAATGGAATTGCCGATCACCGACAGCGAGCTGGCGGTCATCGCGACCACACCGATCATCGGGTGCAGCAGGCCGGCCGCGGCGATCGGGATCGCGGCGGAGTTGTAGCCCCAGGCCCAGAACAGGTTCTGCACGATCTTGCGGAAGGTCAGCCGCGACAGCTGGACCGCCTCGACCACCTTGGTCAGCTCCCCGCGCACCAGGGTCACGTCGGCCGCCTCGATCGCGACATCCGCGCCGGCCCCGATCGCAATCCCGACATTGGCCTGCTGCAGGGCCGGGGCGTCGTTGATGCCGTCGCCGACCATCGCCACGTGGTCGCCGTACTCGGCCTGCAGTTCGCGGATCGCCTCGACCTTGCCCTCCGGCAGCACGCCGGCCCGGACCTCGTCGATCCCCACCTGCGCGGCCACCGCGTTGGCGGTGCGCTCATTGTCGCCGGTGACCATCACGCAGCGGATGCCGAGGCTGTGCAGCTGTTCGATGGCGGCCTGTGACTCTTCCTTGAGGGTGTCGGCGACCGCGACGATGCCGGCGGGTCGATCGCCGATGGCCACCAGCATCGCGGTCTTGCCGGCATCCTCGAGCCGCCGCAGCGATTCCAGCAGGCCGGACGGATCCAGGCCCTGCTCTTCCAGCAGCCGCTGGCTGCCGACCAGGATGCGTTCGTCACCCAGCCGCGCCTCCACTCCACGTGCGGTGTGCGACTGGAACTGTTCGACCTCGGCAATCGCCAGCTCCCGGTCGCGCGCACCCTGCACGATGGCCTCCGCCAGCGGGTGCGCGGAGCCGGCCTCCACGGCCGCGGCCGCTTGCAGCACGCGAGCGTCATCGAAGCCCTCGGCCGCGATCACGTCGGTCAGTGCCGGCTGCCCGCGGGTGATGGTCCCGGTCTTGTCGAGCACGATCACGCGGATGTCCTTCAGCGTCTGGATCGCGGAGCCCGAGCGGATCAGGACCCCGCGCTCGGCCCCCATGCCGGAACCGACCATCAGGGCGGTGGGCGTAGCCAGCCCCAGCGCGCAGGGGCAGGCGATAACCAGCACGGCAATGGCCGCGAGGATGGCCAGCACGATCGGCGGCCGTTCCGAATCGACCCACGGCAGGAAGCCCTCGCCCCAGATCAGGATCGGCTGCAGCGCCCCGGAGAACGCCAGCCAGGCCGCGAACGCAGCCAGTGCGATCACCAGCACCGCCGGCACGAAACGCGCGGTGATGCGGTCCGCCAGCTCCTGAACCGGCACCCGCGAGCCCTGGGCCTCGTTCACCAGGCGGATCACCTGCGACAGGAAGGTGTCGGCCCCCACACGGGTCGCGCGCACCTTCAGCCGCCCTTGCTGGTTCAGGGTCGCGCCGAGCACGCTATCGCCCTCGCCCTTGTCCACCGGCACCGACTCACCGGTGGCGATGGATTCGTCCACCGTGCTCTCGCCGGCGACCACCTCGCCATCGGTGGGGACCTTCTCGCCCGGGCGCACGATCATCACCTCGCCCACCTGCAGCGATTTCACCGGCACCTCGACCTCTTCGCCGTCGCGCTCGACCCGGGCGGTCTTGGCACCCAGATCCAGCAACTTTCGGATCGCCGAGGAGGCCTCGCCCTTCGCGCGATACTCCAGATAGCGCCCGAGCATATGGAAGGCCATGATGGTCGCCGCCATCTCGATGAACGAGGTCATCGGATAGACGAAACCAACCAGCCCGATCAGATAGGGCGGCAGGCTGCCCATGGAGATCAGCACGTCCATGTTCAGGCTGCCGCTTTTCAGCGCGCGCCAGGACGAACGGTGGGTCGCCGCGCCACCGGCCAGGAACACCACCGGGAAAGCCAGCACGGCGATGATCAGGAGATAGCCGGGGATCTCCTGCCAGAACATGTGCGGCATCATCAACGCCATGATCGCGATGGTCGGGATCATGGCGATCCACAGCCGGCGCCAGGCCTGCTTCAGATAGGCCGCGTCAATCTCGGCGTCGTCCGCCTCGCTCCCGGCTTCCTCGGTCTCCACCGCCGCCACGTCATAGCCGGCCCCCTCGACCGCGGCGCGCAGGGCCTCGGCGTCGGGGCCGCCGGGACCGGGTTCCACGGTTACGCGGTGATCGCCGATGTTGGTCCGCACCGCCTGGATGCCGTCCAGCTTCTCGATCGCACCACGCACGATCCCCGCGCAGTGGTCCGAACCCATGCCGGGTACCACCAGACGCACCGTACCGGCACCGCCCGCCGCGCCTTCGACCTGGGCAACATCGTAGCCAGCCCCCTCCACGGCGGCCCGCAGCCCCTGCGGGTCCACCTGCTCGGGGTCATATCCCACGGTCACCCGGTGGCGGGCGATATTGGTCTCCACCGAGGCTACGCCCGGGGTCTTCTCCAGCGCCGTGCGGACAATCCCCGCGCAGTGGTCCGACCCCATGCCGGGGACGATCACCACCGCCTCGCGGGCGTCCGCCGGCTTCGTTTCCGTCTTCATTACGCAACTCCTTCAGCGCTTGCTGATCAGGTATATGATCAGGGCCGCAACCCCGAGGATCAGCAGCACCAGGATCAGGGGGCCAATCCAGCCATGGCCGAGGCCGAGGGCTGTCGTCCAGAAAAAGCCTTCGCCATGCATCGTCGTGTATTGCTCATGCATCATGGTGTAGTCCTCCCGGGGACATAGTGACAACCGCAATGCGCGACACCGCGCACCGAATGGGTGATCGAAGATCACCCGGGGCCGGACGGAATGCCGGCCGAGGAGGACTCAGAGGGGAGGACGCTGATCCGGTGCCACAGGGGTACCGGGGCCCATGGGGACAGGGAGGGAGACGGAAACGGGCGCAGCCGCGCTGACCTGCATCCCGGCGGGCGAAGGCAGAGCCGAAACCCCGCAGGCACCACAGACCGCGCAGGGCAACTCACAGGCCGAAGGGCTCTCGGGCTGGGGCACGGAGGCCGGGGAAGGGTCCAAAGGTGAGGGATCAGACAAGGAACCGGTACCTTCGCCCGCGCACTCGGCCACCAGGGTGGGGCCGCCCGCGGCGCCACCGTGCATCATTCCGGCACCGGCGATCGGCGCCAGCAACAGGGCGGCGACGATCAGCAGGTTCAGCAGATGGTGCAGGGCTCGCGACACGCGACCGTCCCAAAAGAGGCATTCTTCAAGCAAGTTTATCACTGACGCCGCGCGCGTACATGGTTCAGGTCAAATCCCGGCCCACTGCCCGGCCCATTACAATACTGGCGCCAGTAGATAAGCAGCCCGCGCGGCCACCCGGCGCCAAAGCGGCAGATCGTCCACCTCCTGCCGGGTCATCTCGCGCGAGCGGTCGAAGTCCGCCTTGAACATACGCGCCGTATCGCGGGCGAATCCGGGATCCAGCACCAGCGCGGTGACCTCGAAATTCAGCCGGAACGAGCGGTTGTCGAGGTTCACGGTCCCCACCGCCGCACCCGTGTCGTCCACCACAAAAGCCTTGCCGTGCAGGAAACCCTCCTGATAGCGGTAGACGCGCACGCCGGCATCCAGCAACGGGCCCAGGAAGGCATAGGCCGCATGCGTGGTCAGCGGGTTGTCGGTGACCTCGGGAATCAGCACGCGCACGTCGACGCCATTGAGCGCGGCCAGCTTGAGCATGCCCTGCACGCCCTCGTCCGGCACGAAGTACGGGCTGGCGATCCAGATGCGCCGCTCGGCGGCGTGGATCGCCTGCTGCATCATCAGGCTGGCGGTCTCGAATTCGTCGGCCGGGCCGGAGGGCAGGATCAGCACCGGGACGCCATCGTCCGCCATCGTCGCCGGCTGCCATTCCAGCTCCGGGATCTCTTCGGTGGCCCAGTGCCAGTCCTCCAGGAACACCGACTGCAGGGCCAGGGCGGACGGCCCCTCGATGCGCAGGTGGGTATCGCGCCAGGGCCCGATCTTGGGGTCCCGCCCGAGATACTCCTCCCCCACGTTCAGGCCGCCCACCCAGCCCTGTTCGCCATCGGCCACCACGATCTTGCGGTGGTTGCGAAAATTCAGCTGAAAGCGATTGCCACGCCCGCGGGTCGAGTGGAAATGCTGCACATGCACCCCCGCCTCGCGCAGGGTATCCAGATAGCTCGCGGGCAGGCGATAGCTGCCGATCTCGTCGTACAGGAAGTAGACCTCGACCCCATCCCGCGCACGCTCCACCAGCCGCCGCTGCAGTTCGCGCCCCAGCGCATCGTCGCGCACGATGTAGAACTGCACCAGCAGGTAGCGCTCGGCCTGCTCGATCCCCTCGAAGATACTGTCGAAGGTCGCCTCGCCATCGACCAGCAGCTCGACCTCGTTGCCGTGGAGGAACGGCCAGCGGGCGAGTTGCTGCACCCCGTCCAAGTGCTTGCTCGGTTCCTGCGCGACGTACTGGTGTGACCACAGCTCCTCGGTCTTCGGCTGCAGCGCGCGGGCGAGACTCGAGTCCTCGTCGCGCCGCGCCACGACATAGCCGCGAAACTCGCTGGCGCCGAAGACCCAGTAGGCCGGCACCGCCACATAGGGCACGGTGTTGAGCGAGACGATCCAGGCAACCGCCCCTTGCGGCGTCCGGGTGGACATCAGCGCATCCAGCGACGAAAGGAACCCCAGCAGGTGGAACCCGATGACGACTGTCAGCAGAATGCGCCAGCGCGGCCGGCGGCGCGCAGACTTGACGCACCGGTTGTCCGAGTCGCTCGACATGCCCGCGGGACCCGTCAGGCCAGCGGTTCAGAGCGCGTCGAGGCCGCGGGCCAGATCACGCTGGATGTCGGCGACCGCCTCCAGCCCGACGGCCACGCGCACCATGGCTTCGGTGATGCCCTGGGCCTCGCGCTTGTCCGGGTCCACGCGGCCGTGGGTGGTAGTCGCCGGGTGGGTGATCGTAGTCTTGGCATCGCCCAGGTTGGCGGTGATCGACAGGAACCGGGTGGCGTCGATCACCGACCAGGCAGCCTCACGTCCTCCGGCGACCTCGAAACTCAGCACCCCGCCAAATCCGCTTTGCTGCTGCTTCGCGATCGCGTGCTGCGGGTGATCCGGCAGGCCCGGATAATGCACCGCCGTGACCTTTGGATGGGCCTGCAGCCACTGCGCCAGGGCCAGCGCATTATCGCTGTGGGCACGCATGCGCAGGGACAGGGTTTCCAGCCCCTTCAGGAACACCCAGGCGTTGAATGGCGACAGGCTCGGACCGGCGGTGCGCAGGAAACCGTAGACGTCCTTGCCGACGCGCTCGGCGTCGCCCACCACCGCGCCGCCCAGGCAGCGGCCCTGACCGTCGAGGAACTTGGTCGCCGAGTGGATGATAATGTCGGCACCCAGATCCAGCGGGCGCTGCAGAATGGGGGTGCAGAAGCAGTTGTCCACCGCCAGCAGCGCGTCATGACGATGCGCGATCTCCGCCAGCGCGGCGATGTCCACCACCTCGCCCAGCGGGTTGGAGGGCGTCTCGCAGAAGTACAGCCGGGTGTTCGGTTGGGTCGCGGCCTCCCAGGCCTCGAGGTTCGAGAGCTCGACGTAGGTCACCTCCACGCCGAAGCGCCCGAGGTAGTTGTTGAACAGCACCGTGGTGGTGCCGAACACCGAACGCGAGCAGACCACGTGATCGCCGGCCTTCAGCAGCCCCATCATGGTCGCGAGGATCGCGGACATGCCGGAGGCGGTGGCCACACAGGCCTCTCCGCCTTCCAGCGCCGCGAGCCGCTCCTGGAAGGTCCTCACGGTGGGGTTGGTGAAGCGCGAATAGATGTTGCCGGGGACCTCGCCCGAGAACCGCGCGGCGGCCTCCGCCGCGCTGTCGAACACGAAGCTGGAGGTCGGGAAGATCGCCTCGGAGTGTTCCTGTTCCGGGGTCCGACGGTAGCCATGGCGGATGGCGACGGTATCGGGGGCGTAGTCGGCGGGATCGAATTCTTCGTGCATCGGGGCTTCCTGGCTCGCGTGAACGGGCCAGTTTACGGATGCCCGCCGGCACTCGCTACGCTGGCCGCAGACGCCCGGCCACCCGCGTGAGCAGCTCGTAGCCGATCGTGCCGGCAGCACGCGCCACGCGCTCCACCGGCAGGCCCTCGCCCCACAGTGTCGCGAGATCCCCCACCGCGGCCTCGGGCACGTCGGAGAGATCCACCGCGAGCATGTCCATCGAGACCCGCCCGACCAGCGGGCAGAGCTGACCGCGTACCCGCACCGGCGTGCCGGTGGGGGCGTGGCGCGGGTAACCGTCCGCATAGCCCATGGCCACGATGCCGATGCGCTCGCCGCCATGCGCGGTCCAGGTGGCGCCGTAGCCCACCCCGTCGCCGGGCGCCGGATGCTGGATCCCGATGATCGGGGCCTGCACGGTCATCACCGGGCGCAGGTCGGCGTGCGGACCCTCCGGCGGCGTCTCGGCCGGTACCGAGGCCGGGTGACAGCCGTAGAGCATGATGCCGGGACGGGCGCGGAAGGCCTCGTCCGCGCCGTGGCCGACCCCGCGCCCCCAGCCGGCGAACAGCGACGCCGAATTGGCCAGGGAGCGCGCGCCGGAGCGTCCCGCCACGGCCGTGGCGAAGGCCGACAGTTGCGCCGCGTTGTGGTCATCCGCCGGGTCGTCGGCACAGGCCATGTGGGTCATCCAGTGCAGGCCGCGCCCGCCGTGACCGGCCGCCCGCAGGGCACGTTCCACGGCATCGGCTTGGGCCGGGGCGAATCCCAGTCGATTCATCCCGGTGTTGAGCTTGATCCAGACCTCGGGCAGGACGACGCTGGCGGCGTCCAGCGCTTCCAGCTGCGCCGGAGCATGCACCGCCGGCTGCAGCGCGAGCTCCGCACAACGGCGAAACCCGGCGGAGTCCCGCCCGCCCTGCAGCACCAGCAGCGGGCCATCGAATCCGCTCCGCCGCAGGACCTCGGCTTCCTCCACCGCGGACACGGCCAGCCCGTCGGCCACTTCCCCCAGTGATTGCGCCGCCCAATCGAGACCATGGCCATAGCCCTCGGCCTTGATCACGGGCCACATCGCGACCTCCGGGGCGAGCCCGCGAGCCACCTCCAGGTTGTGGCGCAGGGCTCCGGAATCGAGCTGGATGCTGGCCGCCCGTTGCATGTCGTGACTAGCCCTCCGGGCCCACCTCGCCGTACACGTCCGGGGCGTAGTTCTCGAAACGGGTAAACTGGCCGCGGAAGGTCAGCCGCACGGTGCCGATCGGCCCGTTACGCTGCTTGCCGATGATGATCTCGGCGGTCCCCTTGTCCGGCGATTCCTCGTTATAGACCTCGTCGCGATAAACGAACGCGATGATGTCTGCGTCCTGTTCAATCGCTCCCGATTCGCGCAGGTCGGACATCACCGGGCGTTTGTTGGGGCGCTGCTCCAGCGAACGGTTGAGCTGGGACAGGGCGATCACCGGCACCTCCAGCTCCTTGGCCAGACCCTTCAGCGAGCGCGAGATCTCGGAGATCTCGTGCGCGCGATTCTCGCCGGAGCCGGGGTGCTGCATCAGCTGCAGGTAGTCGACCACGATCAGCTTGAGGCCCTGGTGCTCGCGCATCAGGCGCCGCGCACGGGCACGCAGCTCGGTGGGCGTCAGGGCCGGGGTGTCGTCGACGAACAACGGCGCCCCGGAGAGCATCTGCACCGCACTGGTGAGGCGCGGCCAGTCGCCGTCGTCCAGGCGCCCGGAACGCAGCTTCTGCTGGTTGATCCGGCCCATGGAGGACAACAGGCGCATCGCGATCTGCTCGCCCGGCATCTCCATGGAGAAGATCGCCACCGGTTCCTGATTCTTCATCGCCACGTATTCGGCGATGTTCATCGCGAAACTGGTCTTGCCCATCGACGGGCGCCCGGCCACGATCACCAGGTCCGAGGGGTTGAGCCCGGAGGTGAGCTCGTCCAGATCCTGGTAACCGGTCGCGATGCCGGTGATCGGGCTGGTGCTCTCGTAGAGGAACTCGATCTGCTCGACGGCGGACGCCAGCAGCGGCTTCATGCCGCGAAAGCCCTGGGCCCCGCGGGCGCCCAGCTCGGCGATCCGGAACACCTTCTGTTCCGCCTCGTCCAGCAACTGCTTGGAATCGCGGCCCTCGGGCACGAACGCCGAATCGGCGATCTCGGTGCCGACCGTGATCAGAGAGCGCAGTATGGAGCGTTCGCGGACGATGTCCGCATAGGCCACGATGTTCGCGGCCGAAGGGGTATCACTGGCAAGCTGGCCGAGATATGCCATGCCGCCGGCGGCTTCCAGCTCGGCGGTGCGTTCCAACTGTTCGGAAACCGTCACCACGTCGAACGGAGCATTGCGCTCCGCCAGCTGCCCGATCGCCCGGAACAGCACGCGGTGGTCATGCCGATAGAAGTCGTCCGCAGTAATGCGGTCGGCGACCCGGTCCCATGCCCCGTTGTCGAGCATCAGACCGCCGAGGACGGACTGCTCCGCCTCCTGGGAATGCGGCGGGACGCGCGGCATGTCGGTCATCGCCATGCCGTGTCCCCGCCGCCATCATGCGGGCCCGCGGCGGCAGCGGCCCGCCCGGCGGTCCGCCCGTCCGCCATCGGGAGCCTCACTCCTCGGGGGTGACGATGACGCGGATTTCCGCGTCGACGCCCGAGTACAGGTGAACACCCACCTCGAACTCGCCGGTCGCCCGCAGCGGGCCCTCGGGCATGCGCACTTCCTTTTTCTCCACTTCCACGCCCTTCGCGGTCAGCGCATCGGCGATGTCGGCCGGGCTCACCGAGCCGAACAGCTTGCCTTCGGCACCGACCTTGGCCCGGATCTCCAGATCCATGCCGTCGAGCTTTTCGCGACGGGCTTCGGCGGCCGCCACGGCCTCGGCCGCGGCCTTTTCCAGCTCGGCACGACGCGCCTCGAATTCGGCGATGTTCTCCGCGGTGGCGAAGGCCGCCTTGCCCTGCGGCAGGAGGTAGTTGCGCGCAAAACCGGGGCGCACGCGGACGCGATCGCCCAGCCCGCCCAGGTTGTCGATCTTTTCCAGCAGAATGACTTCCATCTTGGTCTTCCCGTCAACGATTGAACCAGCGACCCGAGGTCGGGCCGTATTCTACACCGTGTGCCGCGCCGGCCGAACCGCGCGCGTCACACGCTCAGGATTCCGGGGGATCGTCGCCGGCATCGCGCTCGCGACCGATCCCCATGCGCCGGCGGATATCCGCCCACGCGTCGATGACCCCGATGGTGGCCAGCAGCAGGAACATCTGCGGCAACGCCAGGGCCATCAAAACGTACATGCCCACCAGCCAGAACACGCTCATGCCCTGGCCATGCGTCAGCGCATGCATCAGGGCGATCCCCTGGAGGAAGAAGAGCACCCCCAGGATGAACGCCAGCTCCATCGCCAGCGGCGACGGCACCAGCTGCCCCACCGCGAGCAGCACGACCGCGGCGGCGCTGACGCCCGGCCCCAGCTGCAGGGCGCGGAATTCCGCGCCGAAGGCCCCCGGGTTGTACAGCGCCGACTGCCAGTAGCGGGCGATCAGCATCGCCAGGGTCACGCTCAGCAGCACGATGCCCGCCAGCAGCCCGGCCAGGTAGGGCGCGAGGTCGGCCAGCACCGCCTCGAGGTCTTCGCGCGCGGCCGCCTCGCCGGTCTCCACCAGCGGCGCCAGCAACTCCATGCCGGCCCGCACCCAGAAGGCCTCGGCATCCGGCACCAGGGCGTGCATCAGCAACACCCCGGCACCGGCAACCAGCGCCCCGGCCTTGAGGGTGATGCGCCAGGACACCGTGCGCCGCAACAGCTCGGCCAGCAGCGCGACCGGCAGCCACTGGATGACACCGGCCAGCAGCACCGCCGGTCCCGGTGTTCCGGGGCTCGCACCCCACAGGGCCGCGCCCAGCAGGGCCGAGGCGATCGCGAGGACGATCAGGGCCTGACCGAGCCCCAGACGCAGCCCGACCAGCGCCACCAGGGCACTGCTGACGATGGATACCGGCGGCAGGAACAGCCCGGCAATACCAAAGCCGGCGACCGCACCCACGGCGCGGCCCCGGCTCTTCATCGCGAATTCGGCGAGGATCTGCATGACCGTTGCACTCCGCCCCCCGGGCGGCGATCAGGCAGCGTTCAGGCGCTGATCAATGCGTATCGCTGTACGGAAGCAGCGCGAGAAAACGCGCGCGCTTGACCGCCGTGGACAGCTGACGCTGGTACTTGGCGCTGGTGCCGGTGACGCGGCTGGGCACGATCTTGCCGGTCTCGGTGATGTAATTCTTCAGCAGGTTCAGGTCCTTGTAATCGATGTACTCGATACCTTCGGCGGTGAACCGGCAGAACTTGCGACGACGCGGGAAACGGGCCATGTCCGATCTCCTTCAGTAAACGGGGGTGGGGTTCGGGATCACTCGTCGGCGGGGGCTTCGGCCGACTCGTCCGCGGAGGCGTCCTCGCGGCGGCGGCTGCCCTTGCCTTCTTCTTCCTCGCGGCCCTTGGCCAGCGGGGACGCTTCGGTGATCGCACGATCCATGCGGATGGACAGGTGACGCAGCACCGCATCGTTGAAGCGGAAGGCGCTGTCGAGCTCTTCCATCGCGGCCTCGTCGGCCTCGATGTTCATCAGCACGTAGTGGGCCTTGACCAGCTTCTGGATGGGGTAGGCGAGCTGCCTGCGGCCCCAGTCCTCCAGACGGTGGACCGTGCCGCTGTGGCCTTCCACCAGACCCTTGTAGCGCTCGATCATCGCCGGGACCTGCTCGCTCTGGTCGGGATGGACCAGAAACACGACTTCATAGTGACGCATATCCAACTCCTTGCGGGTAACAGCCTCCCGGTGCGCCGGTGAGGCAAGGAACCGCCCTAACGACGGGCGGAAAGGCGCAATACGTTAACCGATGTTGCCCGCGGTCACAACACGGCGCTGGCGCCGGACTTCGAACAGGGACACGCCGGTGGCGACCGAAACGTTCAGGCTCTCCACGGTGCCGACCATGGGAATGTGCGCCAGATGATCGCAGGCCTCGCGGGTCAGGCGCCGCAGGCCCTCGCCCTCGGCGCCCATGACGATCGCGGCAGGGATGCGCAGATCGACGTCGTACAACGCCTGCTGCGCCTCGCCGTCCAGCCCTGTGGCCCACATGCCGGCTTCCTTCAGCGCGGCGAGGGTGCGGGCCAGATTGCCCACGCTCACCACCGGCACGGTCTCCGCCGCGCCGGAGGCGACTTTGATCGCCGCCGGTGTCAATGGAGCACTGTGGTGGCGCGGGACGACCAGGGCCCCGGCGCCTGCGGCGTCCGCCGTGCGCAGGCAGGCGCCGAGGTTGTGCGGATCGGTGACGCCATCCAGCACCAGCACCAGATCCAGGCCGGCCTCCACGCGTTGGCGCAGCTCGCGCTCGTCCACCACCGGGCGGGGCGTACAGTGCACGATCACGCCCTGGTGCTGAAATCCGGGGTGCTGCTGGTCCAGGCGCTCGCGGGCCACCCGCTCCACCGCCACTCCCCGCGTACCGGCGCGCTCCAGGATGCGCTGCAGGGATGCATCCACCTCGCCGCGCGCGAGCTGCAGGCTCTTGATCCGCTCCGGAGCACGCTCGAGCAGCGACGCCACCGCATGGATCCCGCCGAAGGCCTCGCCCCGGGAGCGCCCCTTTCCGCCGCTACGGCTCATCCCGCACGTCCCCGCACTTTCGGTCGCGGTACGGACATGGCGCCCGCAACGGCGCCGGTAACGCCAGGCATCCGTGCATCACTCAGGAGGAGGAGGCCGGGCGACGGCGACGGCTCCGGCGCCGCCCCGGCTTGCCCCCGGTTTCGCCGTCTCCGGAGCCGCCCTGGCCGGTGGCATCCTCGTCAGGGATGGTGTTGCCATCCTTGTCCGGAACGGCCTCGGCCTCCGGAAGCCGCTCGTTGCCCGGCTCCGGGGCATCTGCGGAGTCCTCGTCGGAGGCACCCCCGCCGGCACCCTGCGCGGCGGCGTCACCTTCCTCCGCGGACGGCTTGCTGCGCCGACGGCCGCGCCGCCGGCCCTTCTTCTTCGGTGCGTCGTCACCGGCGGGCTCCGGCGCCAATTCAGGGGCCGATTCCGCGGCTGCGTGTTCGCCTTCGCTGTCGGCGGGTGCCGAATCGTCGGACGCCGGGCCCGCATCCGGGCCAGCAGCCGGCCCCCCGCCCGCCTCCGCATCGCCTCCTCTGGCGCGACGCTTGCGACGGGCGTTGTCGCGGGCGCTGCCACGCTTCTTCCCGCCGGCACCGGGACCTCCGCCCGGGCCCTTGCGACCGGCCGGGCGCGCGGCGGGTGCAGCCTTCTCCGCCGGCTTCGACTCGCCGGCCAGCGCCAGGTCGATCTTGCGGTCATCCAGACTTACCCGCACCAGCTGGACCTGGAGCTCGTCACCGATGCGGAACACGCGACCGGCGCGCTCGCCCGTGAGGGTATGGCGCTTGGGATCGAAGTGGTAGAAATCGTTATCGAGGCTGGAGACATGCACCAGGCCTTCGATGTACACCCCCTGAATCTCCACGAACAGGCCGAAGCCGGTCACGCCCGAGACGATGCCGGTAAACACATCCCCGACCTTGTCCTGCATGTACTCGGCCTTCAGCCAGGCCTCCACATCGCGCGTGGCGTCCTCGGCACGGCGCTCGGCCATCGAGCAGTGCTCGCCGAGGCCCTCCATGCGCTGGTGGGTATAGGGGAAGCCCTTGTTGCTGCCATTGCGCAGTACGTGCCGGATGCCCCGATGGACCAGCAGGTCCGGATAACGCCGGATCGGCGAGGTGAAGTGCGCGTAGTCATCCAGCGCCAGACCAAAGTGACCGCCGAGGTCGGGTGAATACACGGCCTGCGACAGCGAACGCAGCAGCACGGTCTGGATCAGCTTCTGGTCCGTGCGCTGCTTCGCCGCCTTGAGGACCTCGGTGTAGTCCCGCGGGGTCGGCTCGTCGCCTCCGCCCAGGGACAGACCCGCGCCATTGAGGAATTCACGCAGCTCCTCGACCTTCTCTGCGGGCGGCTGATCGTGGTTGCGGTAGAGCGCCGGGACCTTGTGCTTCTTGAGGAAGCGCGCCGCGGCCACGTTGGCCATGATCATGCATTCCTCGACCAGGCGGTGGGCATCGGTGCGCTCCACCGGCACGATGCGCTCGATCTTGCGGTCCTCGCCGAACACGATCTGTGTCTCGGTGGAATCGAAATCGATCGCACCACGGCGGTTGCGCGCCGCGTGCAGCGCCTTGAACACCCGGTGCAGTTCCTCCACGTGCGGCAGCACCTGCGCGTTCTGCTCGCGCAGGCCCTCATCGCCCGCGAGCATTGCGGCCACATCATCATAGATCAGCCGGGCATGCGAGCGAATCACGCCCTCGTGGAAACGGTAGCTCTTCAGCGCCCCGCGGGCACCGATCTCCATCTCGCAGACCATGCTCAGGCGGTCGACGTCCGGATTCAGCGAGCACAGCCCGTTGGACAGCGCCTCGGGCAGCATCGGGATCACCTGCTCGGGGAAATACGCCGAGGTCGCGCGATTGACCGCCTCGCGGTCCAGCGCGGAATCCGGCTCGACGTAGTGCGACACATCGGCGATCGCGACCCACAGCCGCCAGCCCTTGCCTTCGGGCTCGCAATACAGGGCATCGTCAAAGTCCCGCGCATCGCTGCCGTCGATGGTCACGAACGGCTTGTCGCGCAGATCCAGCCGCCCCTTCTTCGCCTTTTCCGGTACCGAATCACCCAGCTTGTCCGCCGCTTCGGTGACCTCGTCCGGCCATTCGAACGGCAGACCCTGGGCACGGATCGCGATGTCGATCTCCATCCCCGGTGCCATGTGCTCGCCCAGGACCTCCACCACGTCACCGCGCAGACGCGACTTGCGCGAAGCCATCTCGCGGATGCGCACGACCACGATCTGGTCGTCCTGCGCCTCGCCCAGACCGTCCGGCGGTACCAGGATCTCGTGGGTGATGCGCTTGTTGTCCGGGGTCAGCAGGCCCACGCCGTCCTCGATGCGCAGACGCCCGACCACCTGGGTGGTGTTGCGCTCCAGCACCTCGACGATGCCGCCCTCACGACGCCCGCGCCGGTCCACGCCCATGACGCGCGCCACCGCGCGGTCCCCGTGGAACACCCCGCGCATCTGCTTCGGCGACAGGAACAGGTCGTCATCCTGCTCGTCCGGCACCAGGAAACCAAAGCCGTCGGGATGGCCGATCACGCGCCCGCGGATCAGGTCTTCCTGATTGACCGGGAGGTAGGCACCCCGACGGTTGCACAGAGCCTGACCGTCACGCTCCATTGCCTTGAGCCGCCGGCGCAGGGCCTCCAGACGTTCCTCGTCCTCGATACCGAGACGCCCGGCGATTTCCTCAAAGGACAGCGGATTCCCCTCGAGCTGCAGCAGGTCGAGGATGTACTCGCGGCTGGGGATGGGGTTGTCGTACTTCTGCGCCTCGCGTTCGAGGTTGGGGTCGATCTGCGGCTTGCTGCGTTTTCCTGGCATTCAGTGAACTCTTTCTTCTGGTGTTGTGCCGCGCACCCGAGGTGCCTGCGGCAGTGACAGGCCGGAGCCGGCCCGGTGCCCATTATGGCCCCGATGCGGCGCGGGCGCATTTCTTTCACCTGCGGATGCCGCAGGGTTTGACAGATCCGCCAGCGCGGATTACCTTACGCGTTCCTGAAGCGCAGGCCCCCTTACAGGGCCGACCTCAAGTGCCGAGGTGGCGGAAATGGTAGACGCGCTAGCTTCAGGTGCTAGTGGGGGTAACCCCGTGGAGGTTCAAGTCCTCTCCTCGGCACCATTCTTTATTCGCTTCCCGCTTCCTTCCCGAAGCAATCCGCAGCCCCCACGTCCGCAATAGCTCGCATGGCAACGGCCTGCGGGGAATTTTCGCGCGCGCGGTCGTCCGTCGGCCGACGGATCCGTGAGCGGGAACCCCCCTTCCGGCCCGCATCCGGACCGGAAGGGATATCCGTCAGCCCCGGAAAGGATCCCGCATCACCAGCGTCTCGTCGCGATCCGGACCGGTGGAGATCATATCGACGGGCACACCCACCACCTCGGACAGGCGCTCCAGATACGCACGCGCATTGGCGGGAAGCTTCGCGTACTCGCGCACCCCGACGGTGGATTCCTGCCAGCCCGGCATCTCTTCGTAGACCGGCGTACAGGACCCGTAGGCCTCGGCACCCGCCGGTGGCACCGCCACTCGCCGGCCGTCGACATCGTAACCGGTGCAGATCTGCACCGTCTCCAGCCCGTCCAGCACGTCCAGTTTGGTCATGCACAGGCCACTAATGCTGTTCACGGCGACCGCGCGACGCAGTGCCACCGCATCGAACCACCCGCAGCGGCGTGCACGCCCGGTGGTGGAACCGAATTCGTTGCCCCGGCGCGCGAGGTGTTCGCCCATATTGTCGAACAGCTCGGTGGGAAAGGGGCCGGCCCCGACCCGCGTGGTGTATGCCTTGGTGATCCCCAGCACGTAATCCAGATTGCGCGGCCCCACCCCGGAGCCGGTGGACGCCCCGCCGGCGGTCGTGCTGGAGGAGGTCACGAACGGATAGGTCCCGTGGTCGATGTCCAGCAGCGTGCCCTGCGCCCCTTCGAACATCACGTCACGATCCGCGGCACGCAGCTCGTGCAGACGACCGGCGACATCCGTCACCATCGGCTTGAGGCGCTCGGCATGCTCGAGGCACTGCTCCAGCACCTGCTGATGGTCCACCGTCGCCGCCCCGAAGTAATGTTTCAGGGCAAAATTGTGATAATCCATCACCTCGCCAAGCTTGGCCGCCAGACGCTCGCGATGGAACAGGTCGTCCAGGCGCAGCCCGCGACGTGCGACCTTGTCCTCGTAGGCCGGACCGATGCCGCGCCCGGTGGTACCGATGGCCGCCTTGCCGCGCGCTTTCTCGCGCGCGTGATCCAGCGCCACGTGGTACGGCAGGATCAGCTGACAGGAATCCGACAGCCGCAGGCGATCGGTCACCGGCACGCCGCGGGCCTCGAGCTCGTCCATCTCCTTGAGCAGGGCCTCCGGCGACAGCACCACGCCGTTGCCGATCATGCACTCCACCCCTTCGCGCAGGATGCCCGAGGGGATCAGGTGCAGCACTGTCTTCTCGCCATCGATCACCAGCGTGTGTCCGGCGTTGTGCCCGCCCTGGAAGCGCACCACCGCCGCGGCATCCTCGGTCAGTCGGTCGACGATCTTGCCCTTGCCTTCGTCACCCCACTGACTGCCCAGTACGACTACGAAACGTCCCATCAGTGTTCCACCACCGTCCATTGTTCATTGCGGTACTCCAGGCGTGCGTCCGCATCCGTCACCGGCGTCTCGCCCCGCAGCTCGCGAACCACGCGCACGCCGCGCCCGCGCAGCTCGCACACCGCCGCCTCCAGCTCCGGATCGGTTCCGGCGGGGGCGAGCACGCATTGGCGTGGGCGCTCCGGATCGCCACGGGCGTCGCCGTGCCGGGCCAGCTCGCGCAGGTCGGTACTGAACCCGGTGGCCGAACGCGCCCGCCCGAACACGCGGCCGATCTCGTTATAGCGCCCGCCGCGGGCGACCGCCTGTCCCGACCCCGGGATGAACGCCGCAAACACCAGACCGGTGTGATAGGCATACCCGCGCAGCTCCGCGACATCCACGTGCAGATCCACCTCGGTCCCCAGCGACTGCAGGGCCCCCACGATCGCCTCCAGGTGGTCCAGGGCCGCGTGCACCTCGGCGGGTGCCCTGCCCAGCGCGGCGCGCGCGCTCGCCAGGACTTCGGGCCCGCCATTCAGGTCCGGCAGGGCACGCAGGGCATCGGCCAGATCGGGGTCGAGCCCCGCCGCACGCCATTGCGCCAGGGTCTGTTCGATCTCGGGGATGCTCTTGCGCTGCAGCTGATCGAAGAAGGCGCGCTCCTGCTCCGGCTCCAGACCCGCGGCCCGGGCAAGACTGCGAAAGATCCCGACGTGCCCCAGATCCATGCTGGGCCGGCGCACACCGCAGACCTCCAGCGTAGCCAGCATCAGACGGATGACCTCGACGTCGGAATCCAGACCGTCGTGTCCGAAAAGCTCCGCGCCCGCCTGCAGCGGACTGCGGGACCCCGACCACTCATCGGCACGGGCACGCAAAGTCGTACCGACATAGCACAGCCGGTTGGCACCCGCCACATGCTGACGGTGCGCGTCGATGCGGGCGACCTGAGGCGTCAGGTCCGCTCGCACTCCCATCAGCCGGCCAGTCAGCTGATCGGTCAGTTTGAACGTCTGCAGATCCAGCTCGTGGCCGGCACCGGTCAGCAACGACTCCAGGTATTCCGCCAGCGGCGGCATCACATGATCGTAGCCCCAGACATCGAAATGGTCGAGCACACGCCGCCGCAGGCCCTCCAGGCGCCGTGCCGAATCCGGCAGCGCCTCTTCGAGTCCGTCCGGCAGCAGCCAGCGATTGATTTCCGTCATGTCATCCTTGCCTGCACGGCCTGACCCGTCCACAGGCGGGCTGGCCAGAAGAAGGGCCCGCGGTGCGGGCCCGGCTTGTGATTGGCAGAACCTGCCCGCACCGGCCCCGAAGCGGGGCCGGCCGCACGATCACTCGGCGGGCTGCGGCAGCTGCGGAGTCCGGGACGGACGCTCGCCGCCCGGAGCGTTGAAGAACTGGAAGAACTCCGAGTTCGGTTCCAGCACGAACGTGCTGTTCTCGCCCTGCAGGCTGTTGCGGTAGGCGATCAGGCTGCGATAGAAGCGGAAGAACTCTTCATCTTCGCCGAAGGAGGTACCCAGGATCTCGGTAGCCCGGGCATCACCCTCCCCGCGGATCACCTCGGAGTCACGGTACGCGTTCGCCAGGATCACCGTGCGATCGCGGTCGGCACGCGAACGAATCCGCTCGGCCTCCTCCTGCCCCCGGGCACGGAAGTCCTGCGCCACACGCTCGCGCTCGGCCCGCATCCGATCGAACACCGACTCGGAGACCTCGTCCGGCAGATCCATGCGACGGATGCGCACATCCACCAGATCGACCCCCAGCTCCAGCGCCGTCTCCAGGGCGGCCTGGCGCACCGCGCCCATGATGGTCAGGCGCTCGCCGGCGACCACGTCCTGCAGCTCGTAGCGGGCGAATTCGTTACGCATGCCGTCCCGCAGGATCTGCGACAGGCGCTCCTCGGCCAGTCGTTCGTCACCGCGGGTGGCGCGGTAGAACTGACCGACATCGTTGATCCGCCACTTGGCGTAGAAATCCACGATGATGTTCTTCGCCTCGCTGGTCAGGAACCGGTCCGGCGGGATGTTCAGGGTCATGATCCGGGCATCGAACTTCTCGACGTTCTGGATCAGCGGGAACTTGAAATGCAGCCCCGGCTCCTGGTCCACCTCGCGCAGTTCCCCCAGGGCGAACTTGATCACGCGCTCGCGCTCGTCAACGGTGTAGGTCGACAGGGCCACGACGATCCCGATGACCACCACGGCAATTCCGGCAATACGCAGCATCAGCGAACCTCCCGCGAGCGCAGGCTCTCGGTATCACGGGTCATCCCGGTGTCCCTCTCAATCGCACGCCGGTCAGTGTCCAGTGGACGCGGCGTCGGCGCGCCACCCGAATTGCGGGTGCCCGGCTGGCCGGAGAACATCTCGCCCAGCGGCAGCATCATCAGATTGCCGCTGGCGCCCACGTCCAGCATCAGCTTGCGCGAATCCTGGAGCACGGCTTCCACCGCCTCGAGGTAGAGACGGTCACGCGTGACTTCGGGGGCCTGCCGGTATTCGGTCAGCAGCTGGTCGAAGCGCGAGGCATCACCCTCGGCGCGGGCCACCACCTGATCGCGATAACCCTCGGCTTCCTCGATGATGCGGGCCGCCTGACCACGCGCCCGCGGGATCACGCCGTTGGCATAAGCCTCGGCCTCGTTGCGGAAGCGGACCTCGTCCTCGCGTGCACGGATGGCATCGGCAAAGGCCTCCTGCACTGCTTCCGGCGGCTGCGCCTGCTGCATGGAGACCGCGGTCACCACGATCCCGGCGCCGTAGGCATCGAGGTTTTCCTGCATCACCGTGCGGGTGGACTGGGCGATCTCGCCACGGCCCTCGCCGAGGATGAATTCGAGATTGCCCTTGCCGACCCGTTCACGGATGGCCGACTCCATGACCTGATGCACGGTGGCATCCGGATTGCGGACATTGAACAGGAAGTCGACCAGATCGAGGATGCGGTACTGCACCGCGATGTCGACATCGATGATGTTCTCGTCGCCGGTGAGCATCAGCGCGCGGCTCTCGATGGTCCGCACGTTGTCGACATTCTCGATCTCGATCCGCTCGATGGGATACGGCAGGTGCCAGCCCGGCCCCGGGCTCTTGACCTCCTGGAACGCACCGAAGCGCAGCACGACGCCGCGCTCGCCTTCGGAGATGATATGAAAGCCGGAGGCAATCCAGACCACCAGGGCGATGATCAGGCCGAGGCTGATCAGGGCCTGGGAACCGCGCCCCATGCCGCCGCCCAGGCCGCTTCCGCCCTGGTTGCCGCCACCAAAGATGCCGCTGAGCTGCCGCGACAGCTTGCGCAGCATCTCCTCCAGATCCGGCGGCTGCTGGCCGCCACCACCGCCGCTGCCGCCGCGGTTACCGCCTCCCCCGCTCCAGGGGTCGCGGTTGTTGTTTCCCGGTTCGTTCCAGGGCATGAATCAGGGACTCCGTCGATCGCTCGGGATGTGCCGATCAGGCACAGGGAGCGGACATTCTAGGGGGGCACCCGGGGGCGGGCAAGCGCACCCCTGCGGGAGTCGGGTTGTGACCGGCGCCCGCGGCCTCCCATGCGGCCATGCCACCGGCGACGTTCATTACGTGGCCATAACCCAGCCGCTGCAGGATGGAGGCCGCGACCGTGGAACGGTATCCGCTGCCGCAGACCACGGCCACCGGCTCCTCGGGCGCCACACCCGGGACACCGTCGCGGGTTTCCGCGACCGGCCGATGCAGCGCCGCCTCGTCGTGACCAGCGGCGTATCCCGTGCCGCGTGGCTGCCCGGGACCCCGTCAGGGGGTGCGATCAGGCACCGGAGCCCGGTGCCGGGGCGCGCGCACCGGCGGCTTGCGCGTCCTCGGCGTCCCCGGGTTCCTCGCCCGGCCCCACGAAGGCCGTTTCCGGATCCAGCCCGGCCTCGCGGAACAGGTCCTGGAAGCGCCGCTCCGGCAGCTGCACCCGCAGGCGGATCGCACCCTCATCACCGGTCTGCTCGGCCTCCACGGCGTTCTCGTCGTACAGCCGCCCGCGCAGCCGCCCGGCGGACGGCGGCACCTCGACCCAGCCACGGCGCATGGATTCGGTGAAGGACTCGGCCAGGCGCTGGTACAGCCGCTCCACCCCTTCGCCGGTTTGCGCCGACAGCCAGAAGGCCTCCTCGCCCTCGCCACCGGCAAAGCGCTCCGCCGCCTCGTCGTCGCGCTCCGGCAGGGTGTCGATCTTGTTGTAGATCCGCCAGCAGGGCACGTCCTCGGCGCCGATCTCCGCGAGCACGTCCTCCACCTGGGCGATGTGCCGCTCGCGCTCCGGATCGGCGGCGTCGATCACGTGCAAAAGCAGCGCCGCCTCGCGGGTCTCGGTCAGGGTCGCCTTGAAGGCCGCCACCAGTTCGTGCGGCAGGTCGCGCACGAACCCGACAGTGTCCGCGAGGATCACCGACTGGTGCGGCGCCAGATCCAGCCGGCGCAGGGTCGGATCCAGGGTCGCGAACAGCTGGTCGGCCTGGTAAACGTCGGAATCGGTGAGGCGGTTGAACAGGGTCGACTTGCCGGCATTGGTGTAGCCCACCAGCGAGACGGTCGGCACCTCGTTGCGCAGGCGCGCCTGGCGCCCCTGCTCGCGGGTGCGCTCGACCTTTTCCAGTCGCCGCTCGATATGCTTGATGCGCGCCGCCAGCAGCCGGCGGTCGGTCTCCAGCTGGGTCTCCCCGGGACCGCGCAGGCCGATGCCGCCCTTCTGCCGCTCCAGGTGGGTCCAGCCACGCACCAGTCGGGTGGACATGTGACGCAGCTGCGCCAGCTCCACCTGCAGCTTGCCCTCGTGAGAACGCGCGCGCTGGGCAAAAATGTCGAGGATCAGCCCGGCGCGGTCCAGCACCCGGCACTGCAGGTGCTGTTCCAGGTTGCGCTCCTGGCTGGGCGACAGCTCGTGGTTGAAGATCACCAGGTCGGCCCCGTGCGCCGCCACCTGATCGCGAATCGCGTCCGCCTTGCCGGACCCCACGAACAGACGCGAGTCGGGACGATGGCGCGAACCGGATTCCACGGCCACCACCTCGGCCCCGGCCGAACGCACCAGCTCCTCGAATTCCTGCAGCTGGACCTCGAGATCGGTCGCACCGCCGATGGCCATGGCCACCAGCACCGCCCGGTCGCCACCGGTCTGCGGACGCTCAAACAACGCGCGACCACCCCCGATCCGGGCCCGGGCCACCCCGGAGGTGGACGCCCCTACTCATCCGCGGCCTCTCCGCCGCTGGCCGCGGCGCTGTCTTCATCCAGCGGCATGCGCACCTGCCGCGCAGGCACGATGGTGGAGATCGCGTGCTTGTAGACCATCTGCGACACCGTCGAGCGCAGCAGGACCACGAACTGATCGAAGGACTCGATCTGCCCCTGCAGCTTGATGCCGTTCACGAGATAGATCGACACCGGAATCCGGTCGCGGCGCAGCGCGTTGAGAAAGGGTTCCTGCAGCATTTGCCCTTTGGCCATCGGTACATTCCCTGGTTGCATTCGTCGGGGCCCGCGCTGCGGGCCGAAACCTGTAAAAAGAGTAGCATATCGTCAGCGTGATGCTGTCTCGCGCAGGGCCGCCAGGGCCTGCTCCGGATCGACGGTTTCCGCCGGCAACCGCGCGTGCAGCGGGAAGCGCCGCAGACCGGTCAGCTGGCGCTTGGCCAGCTGCCGCGTCGCGGCGATCGCCCGGCTGCGGAACGTGGCGAAATCGACCTCGCCGTCCAGCCACTCCCAACCCTGGCGATAGCCCACCGCCCGCTGCGAAGGGTGTTCCGCGGTCAGCCCGGGGCGCGCGCGCAGGGCCCGCAGCTCCTCCACGAACCCCGCCTCCAGCATGGCATCGAAGCGTTCGGCAATCCGCGCACGCAGACGTTCCCGATCTTCCGGCCACAATGCCAGCGCGCACCAGCCCGCCGGCAGCCGCGCCTCGCCCCCCTGCTGGAAGCTCGACAACGGCCGCCCCGTGGCCTCGAATACCTCCAGCGCCCGCAGGATGCGCTGCGGATCGTTGGGATGGATGCGCCCGGCGGCCGCCGGGTCCACCGCCTCCAGGGCCTCATGCAGGGCCCGGGCGCCTTCCGTCTCCAGCCGGGCGCGCACCGCGGCGCGCACCGCTTCCGGCACCGGCGGCATGGGGTCGATCCCCTCCAGCAGCGCCCGCAGGTACAGCAGGGTCCCGCCCGCCAGCAGGGCCACGCGCCCGCGCGCATGGATCGCGCGGATGCAGGCACGGGCATCCGCGGCGAAGGCCGCCGCGTTATAGGTCTCCTCCGGATCCCGGATGTCCAGCAGGTGATGCGGCACCCGCGCCCGCTCGTCCGCATCCGGTTTGGCGGTACCGATGTCCATGCCGCGGTACACCTGCGCCGAATCCGCGGTCACGATCTCGGCGTCCAGCCGCTGCGCGAGTTCCAGCGCCAGCCCGGTCTTGCCGGTGGCAGTGGGCCCGGCGAGCAGCACCACCGGCGGTTGCGGGACGTCCATCAGCGCCCGCGCATGAACAGCCCGTCGAGGGCAGCGTGATCCAGCTCCACCCAGGTCGGCCGGCCATGGTTGCACTGGCCGCTGCGCTCGGTGGCCTCCATGTCGCGCAGCAGCTGGTTCATCTCGGGCACGGTCAGCCGGCGCCCCGACCGCACCGACCCATGGCAGGCCATGGTGCTCAGCACCTCGTTGGCCGCCGCCTCGGTGCGCTGGCTGTGGCCGCTTTCGGCCAGATCCCCCAGCACGTCGCGCAAGAGCGCCGGTGCATCGCGGCCCCGCAGCAGCGCCGGCACCGCACGCAACCGCAGACGTTCGGGCCCGCAGCGGTCCACTTCGAAGCCCAGCCCGGCCAGCGTATCCGCCTGCTCCTCGGCACGGTCGGCCTCCGTCGGGGTAACTTCCACCTCCTCCGGCACCAGCAGCGGCTGGGCGGTCACGCGTTCACGCTCCCATTCGCGCTTGAGCCGCTCATAGGTGATGCGCTCGTGTGCGGCATGCATGTCCACCAGCACCAGCCCGCGGGCGTTCTCCGCGAGCACGAAGGTATCCGCGACCTGCCCGATCGCGAACCCCAGCGGGGGCATCTCAGCGTTGTTTTCCGTGCTGTCCGTGCGCCCCGCGCCCTCGGCGGCATAACCCGGCGCGGCACGTTCACCGACACCGGCAGCGGACGACGATTCCGGCGGCCGGAACGCAGCCCAGGCCGCGGCAAAGCCGTCACCGCGCCCGGGGTCCGCGCGTCCGCCACCCGCCCCCCCGGACCCGCCCCCGACACGGCCCGGTGCACCGCCGGGCGAACCGTCCAGCAGGCCCGGCCGCGGCCCGGCATCCGGATGCGGCCCGGGACCCTTGCCGGCGGCAGGACCGGAGTCGGGCACGGCCGGCCCGGCCCCGCCCCCCGCCACGTCACCGGCGTGACCGGCCTTCGCCCGCCCCAGCGCCGCGTGCAGGGCGTGGAAGATGAAATCGTGGACCATCCGCGACTCGCGGAAGCGCACCTCCTGCTTGGTCGGATGCGCGTTCACGTCCACCTGCGCCGGATCCAGCTCCAGCTCGAGCACGAACATCGGATGGCGCCCGTGGTAGAGCACATCCTGATAGGCCTTGCGCACGGCCGCGGTCAGGACCCGGTCGCGGATCGCACGGCCGTTGACGAAGAAATACTGCTGGTCGGCCTGGGCCCGGGAACGCGCCGGGGAGCCCAGCCAGCCGGACAGCACCAGCCCGGAACGCTGCTCGTCCACCGGGAGCGCATCCGCCAGAAACGCCTCGCCCAGCAGGGCCCGCACACGCGCAGCCGGATCGCCGGGCGCCCCCGGCAGATCCAGGGTCACCCGGTCGTTGTGCCGCAGCACGAAGGCTACCTCGGGATGCGCCGCCGCCAGGGTGCGCAGCACGGATTCGCAATGGCCGTATTCGGTGCGCTCGGTACGCACGAAGCGCCGCCGCGCCGGCACGTTGAAGAACAGATCGCGCACCTCGACCGTCGTGCCCGGCGGATGCGACGCCGGCATCACCTCGCCGAAGACATCGGAACCGTCCCCGGAAAGCTGCCAGGCGTTGCGCTCGCCGGGCACCGCCGAGGTCAGGGTCAGGCGCGCCACCGAGGACACCGACGGCAGCGCCTCGCCGCGGAAACCCAGGCTGTGCAGGGCCTCCAGGTCATCCATGCTGCGGATCTTGCTGGTGGCATGGCGCGACAGCGCCAGCGGCAGTTCTTCCCGCGCGATGCCACAGCCGTCGTCGGTCACCCGGATCAGGCGAGTCCCGCCCTGCTCCAGACGCACCTCGATGCGCGAGGCCCCGGCATCCAGCGCGTTTTCGACCAGCTCCTTGACCACCGAGGCCGGGCGCTCGATGACCTCGCCGGCGGCGATCTGGCTGATCAGCTGATTGGAGAGTTTCTGGATGCCCACGTCACGTCCCGGGAAAGCACTGGAGCGCAGGGTAAGGAAACACCGGCGAATGTGCACGTGCGTGCTCGCCGAATCCCGGATTCGGACCGGAAATCAGCTGCCGCGGGAGGGGACTTCCAGGACCTGACCGGTATAGATGGTGTCGCCGTTGACGCCATTGACCGCGCGCAGATCGGACAGGGAAACGCTGTATCGATCCGCGATCCCTGACAGGGTCTCGCCGGGGCGGATGATGTGCTGCTCCATGCCCCCGCCATCCGCGATCAGCGTACCCGGACGCGCATGGGTGGAGAAGTACGCCCGCAGGCCGGTCAGCAGGGCCTCGGCCAGCGACTGCTGGTAGCTGGAGCTGCGCAGGCGACGTTCGTCCTGCGGATTGGAAATGAAGCCGGACTCGACCAGGATGGACGGCACATCCGGCGAACGCAGCACGGCGAAATTGGCCCGCTCGACCTTCGGCCGACGCACCTTGCCCACCCGGTCCAGCTCGTCGATCATCCGCTCGGCCAGGGTGGAACTGGCCTCGAGGCTGCCGCTCTGGGCCAGATCCAGCAGCACGTTGCTCAGGGAATCATCACGGCCGTTCATCGGCACCCCGCCCAGGCGCATGTCGGCCTGATTCTCGCGCTCGGCAAGGAAGCGTGCGGCCTCGCTGGATGCCCCGCCCTCCGACAGCATGTACACCGAGGACCCGTTCACGCTGGGGTCCGGGAAGGCATCCGCGTGGATCGACATGAACACGTCGGCCTCCGCCTCCCGGGCGCGCTTGACGCGCTCGCGCAGGGGCAGGAAATAGTCGCCGGTGCGGATCATCACCGCCTCCATGCCCCATTCATCCTCGACCAGGTCCGCCAGCCGCTGCGACACTTCCAGCGCCACGTCCTTCTCGCGCGTGCCGTTGGGCCCGATGGCGCCGGGATCATGCCCGCCGTGGCCGGCATCGATGGCCACGATCACGTCGCGCAGATCCTCCTGCGAGCGACCGCGACGCGGTTCGCGCTCCTCCCCCGCTTCCACCCGCGTGCCCGCCGAGCCGCTGCGCGTCAGGTCCAGCACCAGCCGGTGCGGGGCGCCCTGAGCCGGCATCAGCTGGAAGCTGCGCGGGCTCACGGCCTCGCGCAGATCCAGGACCACGCGCAGATCGGAACCGTTGCGCGGCGCGTGGCGCACGCCGTCGATCACCGAACGCGGGTGATCATTGACCTCCAGGCTGGCATCGGTGCTGGCGTTCGTCAGATCCACCACCAGCCGTTCCGGCGACTGCAGGCGAAACACCTCGTACTCGGCCTCGCCCTCCATGTCGAAGACCAGACGCGTGGTTTCTCCGTCCACGGACATGCGCAGGCGCTCGACGCGCGCCCCGGCCGCCGCCGGCAGGGGCAGCGTCGCCAGACCCAGTGCACCCAGGGCGCGCAGGATCTGGCGGCGATTCGGATCGATGTCGGAACGGTGATGGCCCACGCACACACCCCGGCTGGTCAGGGACTCCACTCTTATTGTGGACAGATCCTCTAAAAAAGCAACCCGGAATGTCGCGAATTTTTAGGAAGATACCAAGGTTTCTGCGTGTGCCCTCACAACCTTCCGCGTCATTCCCCGCGCGACCCCGCGAACCATTACCCACTACATGTGGTATTCGGCAAAACCGGCCACTCCCAGATCTATTCCTGTCCCGGCGCCGCTGCCAGCGCGGCGCGAGCGGCCTCGGCGGCCGGCCCTTCCAGCCACAGCCGGCGTCCGAACTCCGGCCCGTCCGGATGTGCCTCGAGGTGCATGCGCAGGTCCGGCTCCGGCAACCAGCCGCAACCGCGCTCCGGCCACTCGACCAGCCACAGCACCCCGGCCCCGTGCGCCTCGCGCACGCCGAGGTACTCCAGTTCCTCCGGATCCGCCAGACGGTAGAGATCGAAATGCAGTACTTTCCGGGAGTCCAGCTCGTACGGCTCGACCAGAGTGTAGGTCGGACTGCGCACCGTCCCCGCGTGCCCCAGGGCCCGCAGCAGACCGCGAACCCAGGTGGTCTTCCCGGCGCCCAGGTCGCCCTCCAGATAGACCGTGCGCAGCCCCGGCACCGCCGCCAGCGCGGCACCGGCCGCCTCGGTGGCGGCCGCATCCGGCAGTTCCACCGGGGCTCCGTCGAAGGCCGCCCGGTCAAAAACCATCGTCGCCCCCCGCGGCGGCCGGCAGGGCCGCGATCAGATCCCCCGCCAGCATGCCGACGGTGCCCCCCAGGCGCCGCGCCGCGACGCGCCCGGCCGCCGCATGCCAGCCCGCCCCGATACGCGCGGCGCCCCGCGCGTCCAGGCCCTGTCCGCGCAACGCCGCGATCACGCCGGTGAGCGCATCGCCACAGCCGGGGGTGGCCATCCCCGGATGGCCGTCGGTGACACAGTGGTACGGTCCGTCATCGGTGTCGGCGATCAGCGTCCCCGCCCCCTTGAGGAGCACGGTGCCGCCAAACCGTACGACCAGCTCCCGCAGTCGCCCCGGTCGGTCGGCCTCCACCGCCGCGGCATCCAGGTTCAGCAGACGCCCGGCCTCGCCGGGATGCGGCGTCAGGACCCAGTCGTCGCTGCGCCGCGGGGTCTGCGCCAGCAGGTTGAGGGCATCGGCGTCCACCACCACCGGGCGGCCGGAATCGGCCGCCGCCAGCCACAGCTCACGCCCCCACGGCCCCTGATCCAGACCGGGCCCGATGGCCACCGCGTCCGCCCGCTCCAGCCAGCGCAGCAGCTCCGGGCCTTCGCTCACCCCGCGCACCATGATCTCGGGGCGGTCATTGCACACGAAGGCCGCGTGTTCGGGATGCGTCAGCAGGGTCACGCGCCCGGCCCCGGCACGCAGCGCCGCGGTTGCCGCCAGCCGCCCCGCCCCGGCGAACCCGGGAGCCCCGCCGACGATCATCACGTGGCCCGCATCCCCCTTGTGGGCCCCGGGCCGCCGCCGCGGCAGACCCGCCCGCCAGTGCCCGGGACCAATGCGCCACGCCGCCGGTGCGAAGCTCTGCGCCAACGAATGCGGGAGGTCGAGTGTGGCCACGCAGACCGTGCCCGCGCAGTCCACCGCAGCCCCCGTATGCAGCCCCGGCTTGTCGGCAATGAATGTCAGGGTGCGTGTCGCCCGCGCCGCCTGCCCGCGCAGCGCGCCATTGTCGGTATCGACCCCCGAGGGCGCATCGGCCGCCAGCACCGCCCGGTCCGCACGGTTCAGCCGCTCGATCACCTCGCCGTAGACATCGGTCAGCGGACGCTGCAGACCGATACCGAACAGCGCGTCCACCCACACATCCGCAGTGGCGGGATCGAACGTCTCCAGCGGGTGGATTTCGCCCCCGCTCTCCTCCCACAGACGCCGGGCCCGCTTCCCGTCCGACTCCTCCCGCGCCCGCGAAGACCCCGCATGCAGCACCACCTCCAGCCCGGCCGCCCGCGCGCGGCGGGCCAGCACGAAACCGTCGCCACCGTTGTTGCCGGGCCCGCAGAGCACCCCGACCCGGGACACCCCCGGCCAGCATTCCTGCAGATGCTCGAGCAGCGCCGCACCGGCCCGGTCCATCAACTCGCCCGGCGCCATCCCGGGCAGGGCCATGGCGGTGGCATCCAGCTCGCGCATGCGCGCGGTGTCGAACAACCGCTCGCCGGGCGCGGGGCTGGCCGGGGACGGGTGTGCGGGGGCATCATTCATGTCCGTTCCTCTCCTTGCTGGCCTGTCGATCGTGCCTGACCATCCCGACCCGCGCCAATGCGCCGAACTCGCCGATCGCATCCGCCAGTGGGGGCGCGAACTCGGCTTCGCGGAACTGCGCATCGGCCCCGCGCGGGTCCCCGAGGCCGATCGCCGGCACCTGGACGCCTGGCTGGAGCGTGGCTCGCATGGCGACATGCAATGGATGGCCGACCGCGCGGCGCTGCGCCACGACCCCGACGCCCTGGTTCCCGGGGTGCAGCGCATCATCAGCGTGCGCATGGATTACTTCCCGCCACGCACCCGGCGTCCGGCCGCCCAGCTGGCGGATCCCGAGGGCGCCTATGTCTCGCGCTACGCCCTGGGCCGCGACTACCACAAGCTGCTGCGCAAGCGACTGACCGAACTCGGCCGCCGGATCGAGGCCGAGGCACCGCACGGCTACCGCGCCTTCACCGACAGCGCGCCGGTGCTGGAGAAGGCCCTGGCCCAGCAGGCGGGGCTCGGCTGGATCGGCAAGCACACCAACCTGCTGGCCCGCGGTACCGGCTCGTGGTTCTTCCTCGGCGAACTGTTCACCGATCTGCCGCTGCCGCTCGATCCCGGCCCGGCCGAGGACCACTGCGGGAGCTGCCGCGCCTGCCTGGACGTGTGCCCCACGCAGGCCTTCCGCGGCCCGCACGACCTCGACGCCCGGCGCTGCATCTCCTATCTCACCATCGAGCTGAAAGGCTCGATCCCGGAAGACCTGCGGCCGCTGATCGGCAACCGCATCTACGGCTGTGACGACTGCCAGCTGGTCTGCCCCTGGAACCGCTTCGCCGAGGTCGCGGCCGAACCGGACTTCATCGCCCGCCATGGCCTCGACAGCGCCTCGCTGGTCGAGCTGTTCGGCTGGGACGAGGCGAGCTTCCTCGAACACACCACCGGCATGGCGATCCGCCGCATCGGCCACGAACAATGGCTGCGCAACCTCGCCGTGGCCCTCGGCAACGGACCGGCCACCGACGCGGCGCGCGAGGCCCTGGCCGCGCGCGCCGAACACCCGTCACCGCTGGTGCGCGAGCACGTCGCATGGGCGCGGACACGCCTGGACGAGCGGGCCGCCGGCCGGCTCGCCGAACCACCCGCCATCCCGGTGAAGGCGCTCACCCGTGCACCGGTGGACCCGGCCGCAAGGCCCGCGGGCACCCCCGCCTCGAAAGACGGAACCGCCGGGGAGCCCAAGGACCCGACGACCGGTTCCTAGGCTCCGGCCTCCGGGCGGATCCAGAGCAGACTGGCCTGACGCCCGGTCGTGCCGTCGCGGCGATAGGAGAAGAACCGGTCGGGGGCGCTGAAGGTGCATTCGCCGCCCCCGTGCACGGCCACGCCCGCGCCCTGCAGCCGATCGCGCGCCAGCGCCGCCAGATCCGCCAGCCAGTGACCGTCCCGCGCGGCCGGGCGAAAGGCCCCGGCCATCTCCGGCTGCACCGCCAGGAACCGCTCGCGCACCTCCGTGCCCACCTCGAAGGCGTCGGGGCCAATCGCCGGCCCCAGCCAGGCGTGCCAGGCCGCCTGCGGACGGGCCTCGCGCAGCGCCGCCAGCGTGGCCTCCAGGACCCCGTCCACCAGCCCGCGCCAGCCGGCATGCGCCGCCGCCACCGCCTCCCCGCCGGTACCGGCGAACAGCACCGGCAGACAATCCGCCGTCTGCACCGCGCAGACCCGGCCCGGCCGGGTGGTCATCACCGCATCGGCCTCCACCGGCGCGTCGGCGGCGGCCAGTTCTTCCGCGCGCACCACTCGCGTGCCATGCACCTGTGCCGGCCAGTGCAGCTCGGCGCCCGGCACGCCCCGCGCGGCCACCGCCTGCGCCAGACGGCGCCGGTTCCCGGCCACTCGCTGCGGATCGTCCCCGGTATGCAGCGCGAGATTCAGACTGGCCCACACGCCCTCGCTGATCCCGCCGGCGCGGGTGGTCTGCAGGGCCCCGACTGCGGGGGCAGCGGGCCAGTCGGGCGTGATCAGGGCCTCGTCCGGCAGCGCGTCAGCGGCGTTCATGCCTGCGCCTCCGCGTGGGCGGCATCCGCGCGCAATACCTCCAGCAGCGAGGCGAAGTCCGCGGGCAGCGGCGCCTCGAAGGCCTGCGGCTCGCCCGTGGCGGGATGACGGAATTCCAGGCGCGCCGCGTGCAGCGCCTGACGCCGGAATCCGTTCACCGCCTCGCGCGCCGACTCGTCCATCCCGCGCACCGGTCGTGGCCGGCCGCCGTACACCGGGTCCCCCACCAGCGGGTGACGCAGATGCGCCATGTGCACGCGGATCTGGTGCGTACGCCCGGTCTCCAGGCGCGCGTTCAACAGGGTGTGGCCGCGGAAACGCTCGGCGACCCGATAATGCGTGGTCGCGAGCTTGCCCGCAGGGTTCACCGCCATGCGCTTGCGGTCCACCGGATGGCGGCCCACGGGCGCGTCCACCGTGCCGCCGGCGATCACCCGGCCGTGGACCAGCGCACGGTATTCGCGGTGCACGCTGCGTTCCTGCAGCTGACGCACCAGGGCGGTCTGCGCCTGCGCGTTGCGCGCGACCACCATCAGGCCGGTGGTGTCCTTGTCCAGCCGGTGCACGACCCCGGCGCGCGGCAGTACGCCGACCTCGGGCGCGTGGTGCAGCAGCGCGTTGACCAGGGTTCCCTGACGGTGACCGGCGGCCGGGTGCACCACCAGTCCCGCGGGCTTGTCGATCACCAGCACGTCGGCATCCTCGTACAGGATGTCCAGCTCGATGGCTTCCGGGGCATCCTCCAGCGACGGGGTCTCCGGCGGAATCAGTTCCACCGCCTCGCCACCGCGCACCGGCGTGCGCGGCCGCGGCTGCGCTCCGTCCACGCGCAGGTCACCGGCCTTCAGCCACTGCACCAGCTGGCTGCGCGAATACTCGGGAAACGCGCGCGCCAGGGCCGCATCCAGGCGCTGCCCGGCCTCTTCTTCGGGCAGGGTTGCCCGGCGTGGTTCGCTCATGCCCTCACCCTCCGGAGGCAGGCCGCGTCAATGTTCGTCAATGGTGTAGAATCCGGATTTCATCCGCGCACAACGGTTCGCAACGAGGTTTCCGTGCTCCCAGCTTCCACCCTGCCACGCGTGTTCGTCATCCTGATTGTGGCCCTGCTCATGGCCGGCTGCGAAAGCTGGCGCGCCGATCCCACGGCCGGCTGGTCGGCCAGCCAGCTCTACAGCGAGGCCAAATCCGCTCTGGACAGCGGCAACTACAGCCAGGCCGTGGAATACTACGAGCTGCTGGAGGCCCGCTATCCGTTCGGACGCTTTGCCCAGCAGGCGCAGATCGAGATCCCCTACGCGTATTACAAGGCCGGCGAACCGGAACCCGCGCTCGCCGCGGTGGACCGCTTCGAGCAGCTCAACCCGCGTCATCCGAACCTCGATTACGCCTACTACCTGCGCGGCCTGATCAACTTCAACCGCGACCAGGGCTTCCTCAGCAACGTGTTCCCGATGGATCCCACCGAGATGGACCAAGGCCCGCTGATGGACGCCTACGAGGACTTCGACCGGCTGATCCGCACCTTCCCGGACAGCCCGTACAGTGCCGATGCGCATCCACGCATGGTGTTCATCATCAACACCCTGGCCGCGAACGAGCTGCGCATTGCCGAATTCTACATGGAGCGTACCGCCTGGGTGGCTGCCGCCGAGCGCGCGCGCCACGTGCTGGCGACCTACCCCAACGCCGACGTGATGCCGCAGGCGCTGTCGGTGCTGTACCACTCCTATCGCGAGCTGGGTCTGGATGACCACGCCGACGCGACCCTCAGCGTGCTGGAACTGAACGATGCCGAGGCCGCGGTGGCGGTGCGTGGCGGCGAGCACCTGTCGGTGGAAGTGGAACGTGGCGGCCTGTGGCGCGCCTTCGAGCGCCTGCCGTTCTTCAACTGAACGGCGGCGCCCCGCGACAGACGGCCCGTCAGAGGGCTTCGCTGCCCTCCTCGCCGGTGCGGATGCGCACCACGCGATCCATGTCGGAGACAAAGATCTTGCCGTCCCCGATCTTCCCGGTGCGCGACGCCTTCACGATCGCGTCGATGCAGGCATCCACGCGGTCATCGTCCACCACCAGCTCCAGCTTCACCTTGGGCAGGAAGTCGACCACGTACTCGGCCCCGCGATAGAGCTCGGTGTGGCCCTTCTGCCGGCCGAAGCCCTGGACCTCGGTGGCGGTCATCCCGGCGATGCCCATCTCGGTCAGGGCCTCGCGGACGTCTTCCAGCTTGAACGGCTTGATGATCGCCTCGATCTTCTTCATGCGAATCCCCCGGTCTGCGCCCGCGTCCGCGGGCGAATCGTGTGCGGTTGAGTGTACCAGACCACCGGCCTCATTCCGGGCGGTAGCCGGAGGTGATGGGATAGCGGCGATCGCGGCCGAAGGCGCGCGGACTGACCCGCACCCCGGGGGCGCCCTGACGGCGCTTGTACTCGGCCCGCAGCACCATGCGCGCGACCCGCTCCACGGTCTCGCGCTCGAAACCGCGCGCCACGATGTCCGCCACCGAGGCCTCCTCTTCCACGAAGGCCTCCAGGATCGCATCCAGCACCGGGTACGGCGGCAGGGAATCGGAATCGGCCTGCCCCGGCGCCAGCTCGGCGCTGGGCGGACGCTCGATCACCCGTGGCGGGATCACCTCGCCGCAGGTATTGCGCCAGCGCGCCAGGCGCCAGACCCACTGCTTGGAGACATCCTTCAGCGGAGCGAAGCCGCCGTTCATGTCGCCGTACAGCGTGGCATAGCCGACCGCCAGCTCGCTCTTGTTGCCGGTGGCCAGCAGCATGCGGCCGGTGCGGTTGGAAAGCCCCATCAGGACTACCCCGCGCGAGCGGGACTGCAGGTTTTCCTCGGTGACATCGCCGGGCGTCGGCGGAACCGACGACAGCGCGGTTTCCAGCCCCCCGAGAAACGCCTGGACCATCGGCTCGATCGCCACCTCGTGGTAATCCAGCCCCAGGTGTTCGGCCTGGGCGCGGGCATCCTCGACCGACATCGAGGCGGTATAGCGATAGGGCATCATCACCGCGGTGACCCGCTCCGGGCCCAGGGCATCGGTGGCCAGGGCCGCCGTCAGCCCGGAGTCGATGCCGCCGGACAGACCCAGGATCACGCCGGGAAAACCGTTCTTGTCGACGTAGTCGCGGATGCCGGTGACCAGCGCGGCGTAGAGATCCGCGACTTCCGCATCCGCGGCGTGCGCGGAGCTGTCGGCCTCGGATACCGCCGCCGGCGCGGGCGGCAGCGGCGCGGCCGCCTCGGGGGCCACGACTACGGGCCGGGGCCGTCCGGCGTCACCGGCCTCCAGCTCGACCAGCGCCAGTCCCTCCTCCCAGGGATCCAGCAGGGCCTGCGGCGTGCCCCCGGGGCCGGGATGCAGAAAACTGCGGCCGTCGAACACCAGTTCGTCCTGGCCGCCCACCTGATTCACGTAGAGCACCGGGCACCCGGTCTCGGCGACCCGCGCGGCCACCACCGCGGAACGCTCCGCCGGCTTGCCGCGATGGAACGGCGAGGCATTGAGGTTGAGCAGCACGTCGGCCCCGGCGATGCGGGCATGCGCCGCCGGGGCCGGCTGCCAGATGTCCTCGCAGACCGTGACACCCAGGCGCCAGTCGCCCAGCTGAACCACGCAGGGCTCGTGGCCGGCGTGGAAATAGCGCACCTCGTCGAACACCGAGTAGTTGGGCAGGATGTGCTTGGCGTACGTCGCGTGGATCACGCCGTTGCGCAGCCACACTGCGGCGTTGGCCAGCCCTTCTCCGTCGCGCCGTGGCGCGCCCACCAGCAGGTCAATGCCGATACTGGCCTCCGCCAGGCGCTCCAGCGCCGCGTCCACCGCATCCAGGAACGCGGGCCGCAGCAGCAGGTCCTCGGGCGGATAGCCGGTCAGTGCCAGCTCGGGGAACATCACCAGGTGGGCGCCTTCGGCGCGTGCCTGCTCGACGAATTCGCGCATGCGCCGGGCATTCGTCTCCAGCGCCCCGACCACGGGGTTGAACTGGGCCAGGGCGATGCGTGGCGCTTGGGCAGTCATGTTCGAAGTGCGGGGATCAGCGACCGGAGACGCCCAGGGCCTGCTGCATGGCCTGACCCAGCTCGGCCGGGCTCTCCGCCACCACGGCACCGGCACCGCGCAGGGCGTCCATCTTCTGCGCGGCGGTCCCCTGCCCGCCGGCGATGATCGCCCCGGCGTGGCCCATGCGCCGTCCCGGCGGGGCCGTGGCCCCGGCGATGTAGGCGGCCACCGGCTTGTCGAATTCCTCACGGATGTAGCGCGCCGCGCGTTCCTCGGCGTCGCCTCCGATCTCGCCGACCATCAGCACGCC
The DNA here is from genome assembly GCF_003208255.1 of Thioalkalivibrio sp. ALE21. Lineage (NCBI taxonomy): Bacteria > Pseudomonadati > Pseudomonadota > Gammaproteobacteria > Chromatiales > Ectothiorhodospiraceae > Thioalkalivibrio > Thioalkalivibrio sp. ALE21. The sequence continues at coordinate 83,685 of NZ_QKMA01000001.1, read as the reverse complement.
GTCGGTCTCGGGGTCCTCGCGGAACATCCGCAGGCAGTCGACGAAATCCAGCCCCTGGATGGGATCGCCGCCGATGCCAACGCAGGTACTCTGCCCCAGCCCCAGCGCGGTGGTCTGGTGCACGGCCTCGTAGGTCAGCGTGCCCGAGCGCGAGATGATGCCGATGCGTCCGCGGCTGTGGATGTAGCCGGGCATGATCCCCACCTTGCAGGCCTCCGGGGTGATGATCCCCGGGCAGTTGGGGCCGATCAGGCGGGTGCCGGTGTCGGCCAGCATCTGCTTGACCCGCACCATGTCCTGCACCGGGATGCCCTCGGTGATGCACACCGCCAGTTCGATCCCGGCATCGGCCGCCTCGCAGATGGCATCGGCGGCGAACGGTGCCGGCACGTAGATCATGCTGACCGTGGCGCCGGTGGCCGCCACCGCATCGGCCACGGTGTCGAACACCGGGCGATCGAGATGGCTCTGCCCGCCCTTGCCCGGGGTCACCCCGCCCACCAGGCGGGTGCCGTAGGCGATGGCCTGCTCGGAGTGGAAGCTGCCCTGCTTGCCGGTGAAGCCCTGGCAGACCACCCGGGTGTCGCGGTCAACGAGGATACTCATGCGGCGGCCTCCACCACGGCGCGCGCGGCCGCGTCCAGATCGGCGGCCGGGATCACGTCCAGGCCGGAATTCGCCAGGGCCTCCCGGCCCTGCTCGGCGTTGGTGCCCTCCAGACGCACCACTACCGGCACGTCCACCTGCACCTCGCGGATCGCGGCGATGATGCCCTCGGCGATCAGGTCGCAGCGCACGATGCCGCCGAAGATGTTCACCAGCACCGCCTGCACCGAGTCGTCGGACAGGATCAGCTTGAAGGCGGCGGTCACCCGCTCCACGGTGGTTCCGCCGCCCACGTCGAGGAAGTTCGCCGGTTCGCCGCCGTGGTGCTGGATCAGGTCCATGGTCGCCATCGCCAGACCGGCGCCGTTGACCATGCAGCCGATGGAGCCGTCCAGCGGGATGTAGTTGAGGTCGTGCTCGCGGGCGCGCTCCTCGGAGGGGTCGCGCTGGTTCGGATCGCGCAGCTCGACCAGCGCCGCCTGCCGGTAGGCGGCGGAGTCGTCCAGGCTCAGCTTGGCATCCAGCGCCAGCAGCTCGCCGTCCCCGGTCTGCACCAGCGGGTTGATCTCCAGCAGCTGGGCATCCGTGCGGGAGAACAGTGCATGGGTGTTGGTCGCCAGCTGGGCCACCGCCTTCGCTGCCGCGCCCTCCAGCCCCAGGGCCGCGGCGATGCGCCGGCCGTGGAACGGCATGATCCCGGTCGCCGGGTGCACCGGCAGGGTCAGGATCGCCTCCGGGCGCTCGGCGGCCAGGGTCTCGATGTCCATGCCGCCCTCGGCGGAGACCACGAAGGTCAGGCACTCGCGAGAACGGTCGACCAGCAGGGCGAAGTAGAACTCGCGCGCGATGTCGGCCGCCGGTTCCAGCAGCACCCGCTCCACCGGCTGCCCCTCGGGCGCGTTCTGGTCAGTCACCAGACGCGTGCCGAGCATGCCGGCCGCCGCATCCCGCGCGGCCTCGGCACTGTCGACAAGGGTCACCCCGCCGGCCTTGCCGCGACCGCCGCTGTGCACCTGCGCCTTCACCAGCGCCCGTTCGACGCCCAGCTCGCGCCAGGCCTCCGGCGCGGCGTCCGCATGATCGACGACCCGGCCCTCGGGCACCGGGATCCCGGCGTCGCGAAACGCCGCCTTGGCCTGAAATTCGTGCAGATTCATGGCGGCGAGGATAGCGGCGCGCCACCGTGGCGACAACTGCCGCTCCCGCCGCGCGAGACCTCCGGGCGTGTCCTCGTGCGGATGGCGGACCCGCCCGACACCATCATCGGGGTTGCGGTAACCTAGGGGGCATTCACCGAAAGCGAAGCAAGGCGCCCCGACCCATGTCCGAACGAGCCTACTCCGCCTTCAACTACCTCGTTGCCGAAAAGGCTCCGCTCTACCGAGCGATCATGGCCGCCTTCGTCGAGGCCAAGGAGCACTTCACAGTCCATCTCCGCCCGGAGGACGTTCAGCAACGCGCCGGACTGGACGCCCTGGAGGAGGTCCAGAGTGCCCTGGGCCAGCTGGTCCAGTGGGGCAACCTGGAGGCCGATCCCGATACCTCACGGGTGACCAGTGTCGAGGAGTTCTACCGGGCCCGCTATCTCTACCAGCTCACCCGCGCCGGCGAGGCCGCCGAGGCCGCGCTGCGGCTCTTCGACCGCGAACTGGGCCGGCGCGGCGCGCTGCAGACGGTGGCCCTGGACGATGTGCGCCTGCGGCTGCGCTCGCTGGAGGAGCTGGCCGACCAGGATGTGCCCGACGCCAACGAGGCCCATCTGTTGCTGCGCGACCTCACCGCCGTCTTCAGCGATCTGGCGGAGAACGCCCGGGCCTTCATGAACGGACTGTCGCGCACGCTGGAGCTGCGCGGCGACGATCAGCAGGGCCTGGTCGCCTACAAGGAGCGGCTGATCGACTACATCGAGCGCTTCATCGGTGACCTGGTCACCGCCTCGGCGGAGATCGCCGGCGCCATCCGCCGGCTCGACGACAACGCCGGCGGCGAGCGGCCCATCGCGGCGCTGCTGCGCCTGGCCGCCGAGCGCGACAGTGAGGACATTGCCCCGGAGCTGGCGGGCGGTGGCGACCCCGAGATCGCCCGGCGCAGCGAGCGCGATCGTGCCCTGGCGCACTGGGAAGGCCACTGGGAAGGGCTGAAGGCGTGGTTCCTGGACCAGCCCGAGCGCCGCGCCCAGGCCAGCCTGCTGCGGGCGCAGGCTCGGCGCTCCATCTCGCAGATGCTGGAGGCCATCCAGCGGCTCAACGAGCGCCGACTGGGCCGCAGCGACCGCTCCGCCGATTTCCGCACCCTGGCCCGCTGGTTCCTGGAGTGCCCCGACGACGATCACGCCCACCGCCTGTGGCGGGCGGCCTTCGGGCTGACGCCAGCCCGCCATCTGGGCGTCGATGCCGATACCCTGGCCCACTGGCAGGAACGCCGGGTTGCGGCCAGCGTGTCGTGGTCCGAGGCGCCGCCGCTGCGCATCAGCGCCCGTCTGCGTGCTACCGGGCAGTACCAGAAACGGGGCGCCCCGCCCCGCATGCGCCGCCGTGACCAGGAGAAGGCCTGGCTGGCGCGCCAGCTCTCCGCCGAGTCCGCCGAGGCACGGGCGGCCCGCGCCAGGCTCGCCACCGGAGAGATGCTGCGTCTGTCGGAGATGGGCCATCTGGACCACGATGCCTTCGGCCTCTTTCTGCAGCTCCTGGGAGATGCGCTGGCGGCCGCCGATGCCCCTGACCAACCCATTGCCGCAGTCAGCGGCGACGGCACCCTGGGCATCGAGATGGAGCCCCTGGGCGCGGAGACGCACGCGGTACTGCACACGCCGGGCGGCACCCTCAGTGGCCCCGACTACCGCATCCGCATCACCGAGCTGGAGTCCGCGCCCTGATGGCCGACGACGCCACACTCACCGATGTTCTGGAGCGCAACCGCGCCGACGAGCGCCAGCGCGCCCTGCGGGCACTGCTGCTGAATCCGCTGATGGACGCCCGGCATCCGGCCTTCGTGCTGGTCCGCCGCCATCAGACCGAGCTCCGCGACTGGCTCGCCGCCAACACCGGCTGGCAGCTCCAGGTGGAGTCGGAGTTTGCCCGGCTCCACAAGCGCCCGGCGGATTTCGGCGACCCCACCCGGCCGGCCACTACCGGCAGCGGCGCCCAGCGCGCGCCCTTCCATCGGCGGCGCTATGCGTTGCTCTGCCTGGCGCTGGCCAACCTGGAGCGGGGAGACAACCAGGTGACCCTCGGGCGGCTGGGCGAGGCGCTGATCCAGGAGGCCGCCGACCCGGCGCTGGAGACGGCCGGGCTGGACTTCGGCCTGGAGGGTCGCGACGAGCGCCGCGACCTGGTGGCGACGGTGCGGCTGCTGCTGGAGCTGGGGGTGCTGTCCCGGGTGGCCGGCAACGAGGACGATTTCGTCCGCCGGGGGCGGGACGGCGACGTCCTCTACGACATCCATCGCCGCGTCCTGGCCGCCCTGCTCGTGACCCTGCGGGGGCCGTCCCTGGTGGTGCTCGACGGTGACCCCGGTGACTTCGAGGCGCGCCTGCGCGCCATCGTCGAGCCCTTCGTCCCGGACAACCACGAGGCGCGCAACCGCGCCCTGCGTCAGGATCTGACGGCACGGCTGCTGGACGATCCGGTGGTCTACTGGGACGATCTCGACGATGCGGCGCGCCAGTACCTGGCCGGCCAGCGTGGCGCCATCACCCGGCGGATCCAGGAGGCCACCGGCCTGGTGGCGGAGGTCCGCGCCGAGGGGATCGCCATGGTCGATCCGCAGCAGTCGCTCACCGACCGGCAGATCCCCAGCGAGGGTACCGAGGGGCACGCCACCCTGCTGATCGCCGCCTATCTGGCCGGCCTGGGGGAGGTCCCGGTGACCCTGGAACACCTGGCGGAACGTGTCGCCGAATGGCGTGAGTCGTATCGCGGCTACTGGCGGCGCAACGCCCTGGAACCCGGTTCCGAGCGGCCCCTGGCCCGGCAGGCGGTGGAGCAGCTGCGCGGTCTGCGCCTGATCCGGATCGACGACCAGGGGCGGGTATCGGCCAGGCCGGCCCTGGCGCGCTTCGCGGTGGACGAGCCGCGCACGCCGGAGGGCGCCCAGGCCGAACTGGTGCCCGGGGAGGCCGACGCATGAGCGCGACGCCCGCGACCGGACCCGCCGGCGACCTGCCGGAGCCCACCGGGGAGCGCTGGCAGCCTCTGCGCCTGGGCCTGGTCGACCTGTTCCACTACGACCACGAGGAGTTCCGTTTCCACGACGGCCGCCTGCTGCTGCGTGGCAATAACGGCACCGGCAAGTCCAAGGTCATGGCTCTGACACTGCCCTTCCTGCTGGATGGCCAGATGAGCCCGGCGCGCGTGGAGCCCGACGGCGATCCGAGCAAGCGCATGGAGTGGAACCTGCTGCTCGGCCAGGCCGGCGAGCGCCAGGGGTACACCTGGCTCGAGTTCGGCCGGATGGGCGAGGCGGGGCCGGAGTACCGGACCATCGGCTGCGGCCTCAAGGCGGTGGCGCAACGCGGGGTACGCTCCTGGTTCTTCATCACGCCGCAGCGCCCCGGAGAGTCGCTCTTCCTGGTGGAGGACGGCCGCACCCTGGGGCGTGACCGGCTCGCCCAGGCACTGGACGATTCCGGCGTCCTCTACGATCAGGCCCAGGCCTACCGCCGGGCCGTGGACGAGCAGTTCTTCCAGCTCGGGGCCGAGCGCTACGAGGCCCTCCTCGACCTGCTGCTGCAGCTCCGTCAGCCACAACTGTCCAAGACGCCCGATGAGTCCAGGCTCTCCCGGGCGCTCACCGAGGCGCTGCCGCCCCTGGACCAGGGGGTGATCAACGACGTGGCCGACGCCTACCGCAGCCTCGACGCGATGGTCGACGAAGCCGACGCGCTGGAACAGGCGCGGGACGCCGTCGCCGAGTTTCTGCAGCACTACCGCCGCTACGCCGCCGTAGCCGGCCGCCGCCGGAGCGCCGCGGTCCGGGCGGCGCACAGCGAGTACGAAGACGTCCGGGCGCAGCTGGGCCGTGCCCGCGAGGAGCTGGAGCAGACCCGGGAGCGCGAGGCGGATGCCGGCGAGCGCGAGCGCACCCTGCGCACCGAGGTGGACGCGGCCGAGCAGCGCCGGCGCACCCTGCGGGACAGCCCCGCCATGCGCTCGGCGGAGTCCTTGCACAACGCCGAGCAGGCCGCCGGGCAGCAGCGACGCTACGCCGATCAACAGGCCGAACGCCACCGGGAGAGCGAGAGCCGGCTCCGGGAGACCGAACAGCGGCGCGACGAACAGCGGCAGCTGGCCGAGCAGGCCCGCACCGAGCTGGAGGAGGTGCTGACGCGTCTGGAGACCTGCGCCGAGGGCGCCGGGGTTGTCTCCGCCCATCGTGAGCAGATCCAGCGCCTCGGGCTCACCGCCGAGGGGGCGTCCGACGGGGAGGCCCCGGCGGAGCCCCCGGAGCGGGTGCGCGAGCGGCTGCTGGAGATCCTCCGCCGACGCCAGGAGGCCGTGGCCCTGCTCGAGGAGCACCACCACGCCGTGGCGGAAGCGGAGCGCCGGCTGGCCCGCGCCCAGGGGGACTGGCAGCACCACAGCGACGAGCAGGATCGCGTCGAGCAGGCCCACCAGGCTGCCCGCCAGGCCACCGAGGAGGCCGGCGAGACATTGCAGGGGGCGTGGCGGTCGTACCTCGCCGAGCTCACCGAACTACGCCCGGACGACGCCGAACAGGTGCTGGCGGAGCTGGCCGACTGGGTGGCCCGGGTGGATGACCGCAACCCGGCGGAGAACACCCTGGAGGCCCGCCGGCAGGCCCTGACCGCCGAACTGGCCGGCGCCCGCAGCGAGCGCGAACACCAGCGCCAGCAGGTGGACCGATCCATCGAGGCGCTGGAGGCCGAGCGGGCCCGCCTGACCACCGGCGAGGAGCTGGCCCCGCCGGCACCGCACACCCGATCCGACGAACAGCGGGCGGAGCGCCCCGGGGCGCCGCTATGGCAACTCGTCGATTTCCGGGACGAGGTGCCCGAGGCGGAGCGGGCCGGGCTGGAGGCGGCACTGGAGGCCGCCGGGCTGCTGGACGCATGGATCCTGCCGGAGGGCACAGCAATGGACGCGGGGGTCCGGGACACCCTGCTGACCACCGAGGCCCCCGAGCCGGCCGTGGCAGTGGATCGCTGGCTGGTCCCGGACGTCCGGCGGCCCGACGGCGCCCCGCCGGTAAGCCCCGAGCGGGTGGCGGCGCTGCTGGCCCGCATCGGCGCGGGAGAGCCCGCAGAGGCCGCCGCGCCGGGGCCTGCCTGGGTCGCCGTCGACGGACGCTGGCAGCTCGGGCCCGCCCGGGGGGACTGGGACAAGGAGTGCGCGCGCTACATCGGCCACACCGCCCGCGAGGCCGCTCGACGGGCACGCCTGGAGGAGATCGACGCCGAACTCACCGAACTGGGCGCCACCCGGGAGGAGATCGACGCAGCACTGGCCGGGATCACGGAACGCAGCGACCGGCTTGACCAGGAGTGGGCTCGCCGCCCCGCCGACACCCCGCTGCGGGATGCCCACGCGGCCGAGGCCGCGGCGTTGCGTGCCGTGGAGGCCCAGACCGAACGAACCGAACAGGCCCGCCAGACCCTCGAGGCTCGCCGTCGGGAGGCGGAGCAGGCGCGCCAGGAACGCGATGAACGGGCCGCCGAACTGCACCTGCCCACCGCCGAGGGCCAGCTCCGGGCCGTGGGCCAGGCCCTGTCGGAGTATGCCGACGCCTGCCGCGGGCTGCGCGACGCCCTGCGCGTGCACGGGCGTGAGACCGAACGGCTGCGCCGGGCAGAGGAAGAGGCACAGCGCGCCGATGAGGCGCTGCGCGTGGCGACCCGGGAGCGCGATGAGGCCGAGCGCCAGGCGCGGGACGCCGAGACCCACCGTGACACCCTCTGCGAGAGCATCGGGGCCGAGGTGGCGGCGCTGGAACGACAGCTCCACGAGGTGGACGCCACCCTGCAGGAGCTGGCCGAGCGGCGCGAGCGCCTGCAGCAGGAGCGCACGGAGCTCAGCAAGCGGATCGGTGCGCTGGAGAGCGATATCGCCAACGCCGAACAGCGGCTCGAGGAGCTGGACCAGCGTCGCGAGCACGCCGTCCAGCGGCTGCGCCGGTTCGCCGAGGCCGGCCTGATGCCGGTGGCCACCGACGGCGAACTCACCGTGGACGACGACGCCTCGTGGGCCCCGGAGCCAACGGTCCAGCGTGCCCGGCGACTCGAACAGGCCCTGGCCGATGTCGACGCCGGCGACGCCGCCTGGCAGCGCCACCAGAAGGGGCTCCACGAGCACTTCACCGCCCTGCAGACCGCCCTGGGGCGACAGCCCGGCCACGACGCGCAGATCGAACAGCAGGATGATCTGCTGCTGGTGCGCGTCACCTTCCAGTCCCGCCACCACGGGCCCGACGAACTGGCCGCGGAGCTCGACCGGGAGCTGGAGCGCCGCCGCGAACTGCTCACCGCCCGGGAACGGGAGCTGGTGGAGAACTACCTGATCGACGAGGTCGCCAGTCACCTCCAGCACCGGCTGGCGGCCACCGAGCGGCAGGTGCGGCAGATGAACGAAGAGCTCGCCCAGCGGCCCACCAGCACCGGCATGCGTCTGCGCATCGCCTGGCAGCCGCTGGCCGAGGGAGAGACCGCCGGCGGATTGAACATCCCGGCGGGTCTGGAGGCCACCCGTGACCGCCTGCTGCGCCAGAGCATGGACGCCTGGACCCCGTCGGATCGCCAGGCAGTGGGGGACTTCATCCAGTTGTGCATCCGGGAGGCGCGCCGGGAGTACGAAGGCGCGGCGCTGCCGGAGATCCTGGAGCGGGGGCTCGACTACCGCTACTGGCACCGCTTCACCGTGGAGCGCTGGCAGAGCGGCCGCTGGCGTCCGGCCTACGGGCCCGCATCCGGGGGTGAACGGGCCCTGGTCATCACCCTGCCGTTGTTCGCCGCCGCTGCCAGCCACTACGGCAGTGCCCATCCGGCGGCGCCGCGGCTGATCATGCTCGACGAGGTCTTCGCCGGCGTGGACGACGACGCCCGCGCCAAGAGCATGGGCCTGCTGGCGCAGTTCGACCTCGACGCCCTGATGACCTCCGAACGCGAATGGGGCTGCTACCCGGAGGTGCCGGGGCTCGCCATCGCGCAGCTGGTACGGCGCGACGATGTGGACGCGGTGTTCGTCTCCCGCTGGCGCTGGGACGGCGCCCGCCGCATCCGCGAGGCCGAGCCCGGCACCCCGCTGGAGCGCCCCGAACGCGCACCGGCGCCCGATTCCGAGGAGGGACCGGAAGAGGGGGCGCTGTTCTGAGCGCCGCGGATTTCAGTGGCGGACGGTTTACGGCCTACAATTCAGGGAAAGGCAGCCGTGCACAGAGGGTGGACGCCATGGAAGCAGCGCATTACCGGGAGCACTATACGGTGGACGACTACCGCCTCTGGGAAGGCGACTGGGAGCTGATCGACGGCGTGCCACTGGCCATGGTGCCGTCGCCGGGGATCACGCACCAACGGCTGGCCGGGAAGATCTTCACCCAGCTTTCCGGGGCGCTGGACGACTGCCCGCGCTGCGAGGCGCTGTTCGAGATCGACGTGGAGTTCTCCCGCGACACCGTGGTCCGCCCCGACGTATTGGTCCTCTGCCAGCCACCGGAGGGCGAACGGCTGACCCGTGCCCCGGAGTGGATCTTCGAGATCCTCTCCCCGCACACCGCGCGGCGGGACGAAGAGGCCAAGTTCCGGCTCTACTGCGACGAGGGCGTCAGCCACTACGTCCTGGTCTACCCCGACGCCCGCAAGGCCAAGGTCTACCGTCTGGTGGACGGCGCCTACCGCAAGGTCGGCGACTTCCGCGACGAGCGCCACCGTTTCGAGCTTCCCGACTGCGCCGTCGACTTCGACTTCGAGCGGCTGTGGGACGGCAACCACGCGCCGGCGGGTTGACGGGCTCCGGGTGCCGACCCGCAATCACCAGGATCTCGACGACCTCCCCGGCCCCGACTTATCGACTTCACCGCATGGTCACAGGAGCGAGTCCGGCTTGTCCGTCAACCATGAGCGCCTCCATCGCCTGCTCGGCGGCGCCGCGCTGGAACGGCTGCGCCGGCGCCTGCGCGAGCGGATCCTGCGTGGCGGTGGCGATACCATCACCCTGACCCGGGCGAGTGGAGCGGAACGCGAGGCCGTCGAGCGCCTGCTCGGCCGTCCGCCACGCGCCGGGAACAGTCTGCGCCTGTCGCTGGCAGAGATGGAGCGGATCCTGCAGCGGGCCGAACTGGCGCCGAGCCTGCGTGAGGCCCTGGAAGTCCTTGACGGCCCCCTGCGGGATCCCGCGCGGGAACGGACCGAGCTCCAGCAGCGCTGGGTTGAGGTGGTCGCGGCTCTGCATCCGCGCGCCGCGGCGGCGGACCTGGCACAGTGGCTGGAGTCGGTGGTCGATCGAGGTCTGGTCAAACGTCTTGCCAATCGCGACCCCGCGCGCGGGCGCGAGCTGCTGGAGCGCAGCCTGATGGTGCTGGAGGAACTGCCACAGCCCGGAAGCAATCGCAGCACCCTGGCCGCCCACTGCCTCGGTGACGCCCACGCGCTGGACGCCGGGCAGCCGGTGGCCGCCCTGGTCCGTCACGCCCTGCACCGCTACTGGCGGGGCGGTGTCGGCGACGACGACCCCGACGAGCGGACGCTGTGGGCCCACGCCGGTATCCTGATCGGTGGGGACATCACCAGCACGGTGCTGGTCCACCGCCTGCCGGCCACCGGCGACACGGCCACCGCCCGTGCCCTGGAGGCCCACAGCGCCGCGGCCGAGCCCCTCTACCTGACCCTTCGCCAGTTGCTCCGCGAGCCGCCGCAGTGGGATGTCGACGGCCGGATCGTCCACGTCTGCGAGAACCCCGCCGTGGTCTCCGAGGCCACCGAACGCCTGGGCACCGACTGTGCGCCGCTTGTCGCCACCTGGGGACGCCCCCGCGCCGCGGTCTGGGTCCTGCTGGAGCAGCTCCGCGACGCCGGGGCGAAGCTGCTGTTTCGCGCCGATTTCGACTGGACGGGCATCGCCATCGCCAACGCGGTCATCCAGCGCCTCGGCGCCCGGCCATGGCGAATGGACACGGCGACCCTGGAGGCCCACGCCACCCTCTCCGACCGCCCGCTGAGGGCCCGGCCCGTGGCCGCCTGCTGGGACGACACCCTGCAGGACGCGCTGCAACACCGCGGCTGCGCCCTGCACGAGGAACAGCTGCTGGAGGCGTTGCTGGAAGACCTGCGTCGCTGAACCGGCGCACGTTCAAACCGTTGATAGCTCGCCCCAATGAGGCATATGTTCAAGCATATGCCTGCTATCGGAGGATCCTCGATGGAAACCGAACGTCGCGTCCGGCTGTTTCGCAACGGGCGCAACCAGGCGCTTCGCATCCCCCGGGGGCTGGAACTGGAAGGGGATGAAGCGATCCTGCGAAAGGAAGGTGACCAGCTCGTGCTCACGCCCTTGAAACGCAAGGGACTGCTGGCCGTTCTCGCGGAGCTCGAACCGCTGGACGAACCTTTTCCGGACGTGGACAAGGGCCTGCCTCCGGCGGACGACGTGTCCCTGTAGAACACCGTCATGGCGCGCTATCTGCTCGACACCAACGTGCTCTCGGCGCTCGTGCGGGATCCACACGGCACGGTGATGCAAAGGATTGCCCGGGAGGGGGAACAGTCTGTCTGCACCAGCATCATCGTGGCCGCCGAGCTTCGTTTCGGTGCTCGCAAGGCCGGGTCGTTGCGACTCCAGCACCAGGTGGAAGCAGTGCTTTCCGCAATGGAAATCCTGGCGTTCGACCCGCCGGCGGACCATGAATATGCCGATCTGCGCCGGCACCTGGAGCGGACCGGAGCCGTCATCGGTCCGAATGACATGCCCATCGCAGCCCACGCCCGGGCAGCGCAGCTCATCCTGGTCACCGGCAACGAACGCGAATTCCGACGCGTCCCGGACCTGCAGGTGGAAAACTGGCTGAGATCCGAATAACGTTCCGCCGCAGCCCCCGTACCGTGGGCTTCACCGGATCGGGTAGACTGCGCGGCTTCACGCATACCCGCGACGATGCCGCATGACTCTGGCCCTGTTCGATCTCGACAATACCCTGCTCGCCGGCGACAGCGATCACGCCTGGAACGAGACCCTGATCGCCCGCGGGGCGGTAGACCGCGAGTCCTTCGCCGCGGGGAATGATCGGTTCTACGAGCAGTACCTGGCCGGCACGCTGGACATCTTCGAGTTCTGCCGCTTCGCCTTCGCCCCGCTCGCGGAGCAGCCCCGCGAGCGGCTGGAGGCGTGGCGCGAGGCCTTCATGCAGGAGGTCATCGAGCCAATGATCGCACCGGCCGCCCACGCGCTGCTGCAGCGCCACCGCGAGGCCGGGGACGAACTGGTAATCATCACCGCGACCAACCAGTTCGTGACCGGCCCGATCGCCGAGCGCCTGGGCGTGCCCCATCTGCTGGCGACCATCGCCGAAGAACGCGACGGCGGATTTACCGGGGAAGTCGCCGGCACGCCCTGCTTTCAGCACGGCAAGGTGGATCGGCTGCACGCCTTCCTCGCGCAACACCACGACGATCCCGACGCGGTCATGGCGCGGGCGACCTTTTACAGCGATTCGCGCAACGACATCCCGCTACTGGAACGGGTGGGACAGCCGGTAGCCGTGGACCCGGACCCGACCCTGGACGCCCATGCCCGGGCGCAGGACTGGAGCCGCCTCACCCTGCGGGCCGGACCGGAACCGATCGCGCTGGACTGAGGGCTCCCCCTCAGTTGGGATTGAAGACGGTGTCCAGCGCGACCAGGCGCTGCCCCCCCGGGGTCAGGGCCTGGCCGGCCTCGTTCACCGCGGCACGCCAGCCGGCCACCAGTTCGGGCAGGGCCTCGACCACCTGGCGGCGCCGCAGCCGCCCGGTGCCGGACATCGGCCACATCGGCCGGTAGTCGCAGTTGTCGGCCGCGTCGCAGACCATCACGCCCCATTCACAACGGGTTACGTCGTGCTCGTGCTCGCGCACCACGATGCGGTAGGCGCCTTCGGCGTTCATGTCCGCCATGCCCACTCCGGGCCCGACGTGTTCCACCTGCAGTTCGGCGGCGATCGCGTTCAGCTCCGCCTCCAGCGCCTGCAGGGCGGCATCCGTCTCGGCGGTCAGCCCCGCCTCTCCGCGCGCCACCGCCAGCAGCGGCTGCGCCTTTTTCACGTCGAACTCCGTGCTCATGCTGCGTACACTCCCGAATGAATGGACAGCCCCGGGCCCGCGGGGCGCGCGAACCATAGCACGGGAGACCGCGAGATGACCCATCCCCCCATCGCCCTGACCATTGCCGGCTCCGACCCCGGGGGCGGCGCCGGTCTGCAGGCGGACCTGACGACCTTCACCCGGCTGGGGGTGCACGGGGCGACGGCGGTCACCGCCATCACCGTGCAGGACACCCGCAACGTGATCGACTCCAGCGTGCTGCCGGCCGCCCGGCTGCGCGCGCAGATCGAGGCCACGCTGGCGGACCTGGACGTGGGCGCGATCAAGATCGGCATGCTCGGCTCGGTGGAGAACGTGGAAACCGTAACCGAGCTGCTGGGGGCACACCCGCACATCCCGACGGTCCTCGACCCGGTGATGGTCGCCGGGGGCGGGGGCGAACTGGCGACCGAGCCGGTGATCGACGCGACCCGCGAAACCCTGCTGCCGCGCGCCACGCTGATCACCCCCAACGGTCCGGAGGCGCGGGCCCTGGCCGGACACGACACCCCGGAGCGTCAGGGTCCGGCCCTGCGCGAACGCGGCGCGCGCAACGTGCTGATCACCGGTGGCCACGAGGGCGGCGAGGACGAGCCGATCCGCAACCGGCTGTTCCGCGAGGACGGCCACCAGCGCATGTTCGAACTGCCGCGTCACCCGGCCGGTTTCCACGGTTCGGGCTGCACCCTGGCCGCGGCCATCGCTGCCTTCCTCGCCCGCGGGCGCGACCTGGAACCGGCGGTGATCGAGGCGCAGAACTTCATGAACCACGCGGTGCAGACCGGCTATGCCCCCGGACAGGGCCAGCACGTGCCCAACCGCCTGTGCCCGGCCAGCCATGACTGAACCCGTGACCGAGCCCGTCATCGAGCGCGCGCCTCTGCGCGGGCTGTATTTCGTGACGCCGGCCCCGCCGCCGGGGGCGGATCCGCTGCAGACCCACACGAGCATGGCCGCAGCCGCCCTGGCCGGCGGGGCCTGCTGCGTACAGCTGCGCGACAAGCACCTGGAAGAGGAAGCACAGGAGACCGTGGCGCGGGCACTGGCCGGCCAGTGCCGGGAGTCCGGGGCCCTGTTCATCGTCAACGACGACGTGGAGCTGGCCGCGCGCATCGGTGCCGACGGGGTGCACCTGGGGCGCGACGACCCCGACCCGGCCGGGGCCCGCACGCGGCTGGGCGATGCGGCGGTGATCGGCGTGTCCTGCTACAACGAGCTGGCCCGCGCGCGGGCGGCGCAGGCGGCCGGGGCCGATTACGTCGCCTTCGGCTCGATGTTTCCGTCACCGACCAAGCCGGAAGCGGTGCGGGCTACGCCGGAATTGATCCGCCAGGCCCGACGCGAACTCGCCGTGGCGATCTGCGCGATCGGCGGCATCACCGCGGACAACGCCGCGCAGGTGGTGGCCGCCGGCGCCGACATGGTCGCGGTAATCCAGGGCATCAGCGCCGCCCCCGACCCCGAGGCCGCCGCCCGCCGCATCGCCGCACTGTTCCGCACGACCTAGCACCTCTTTGCACCGCCGCCGCCCCCTCGCTAAGGTTGCGGGGTTGCACGGTCGGGGCCGCGGCCCCGACCCCAGGTCCCAACTCCCATTCCAGACAGGACACCGCCATGCAGGAAACGCTTCGCCTCTTTGAAGCCGCCAAAAACCGGATCCCCGGCGGCGTGAACTCCCCCGTGCGCGCCTTCAAGGGCGTCGGCGGGACCCCCATCTTCATGGACCGCGCCAACGGCGCCTACATGTGGGATGCCGACGGCAAGCGCTACATCGACTACATCGGCTCCTGGGGTCCGATGGTCGCCGGGCACGCCCACCCCGAGGTGATCGAGGCCGTGCGCGAGGCCTGCAACAACGGCCTGTCCTTCGGCTGCCCGACGCGGCTGGAAAGCGAGATGGCCGAGAAGATGTGCGAGCTGGTCCCGTCCATGGACATGGTGCGCATGACCAACTCGGGCTCCGAGGCCACCATGAGCGCGATCCGCCTGGCGCGCGGCTACACCGGCCGCGACCGCATCGTGAAGTTCGAGGGCAACTACCACGGCCACGGCGATTCCCTGCTGGTGAAGGCCGGCTCCGGCGCCCTGACCCTGGGCCAGCCGAGCTCGCCCGGCGTGCCGGCCGAACTGGCGGCGCTGACCAGCACGCTCAGCTACAACGACCCCGAGGGCGTGCGCGAGTTCTTCCGCGAGAAGGGCGAGGAGATTGCCTGCATCATCGTCGAGCCGATCGCCGGGAACATGAACTGCATCCCGCCGGTGCCGGGCTTCCTCGAGACCCTGCGCGAGGTGTGCGACGAATACGGCACGGTGCTGATCTTCGACGAGGTAATGACCGGCTTCCGCGTGTCCGCGAACTGCGCCCAGGGCTATCTGGGCGTCACCCCGGACCTGACCACGCTGGGCAAGATCATCGGCGGCGGCATGCCGGTGGGCGCCTTCGGCGGCCGCCGCGAGATCATGGAGCAGCTGTCCCCGCTGGGGCCGATCTATCAGGCCGGCACCCTGTCCGGGAACCCGATCGCGATGACCGCCGGGATCCGCACCCTGGACATCCTCAGCCGCCCGGGTTTCCACGAGGACCTGGAAGAGCGCACGCGCAAGGTCGTCGCGGGCTTCGAGGAGGCCGCGCGCGAGGCCGGCGTGGCCCTGACCACCAATCAGGTCCCGGGCATGTTCGGGCTGTTCTTCAGCGAGGAGAAGGTCACCGATTTCGCCGGCACCACCGCCAGCGACACCGCGGCCTTCGGGCGCTTCTTCCACGCCATGCTGGAAGAAGGGGTCTACCTCGCACCCTCGGCCTTCGAGGCCGGCTTCATGTCCAGCGCCCACTCCGACGCGGACATCGAGGCCACCATCGAGGCCGCGCGCAAGTGCTTCAAGGCGCTGGACGCCTGATCCCCCTCGACCGGATCGGTACCGATGCGCGGACCTGTCGCCCTGAGCGCGGCCGGGCTGGCCCTTCTGGCGCTGGCCTGGGTCGCGCTGAGCGGGGCCTTTCAGGGCCTGGCCAAAGACTTCGAGGGTCCGGGCAGCACCGAGGTGGAGATCCCGCGCGCCGGTGACTATCGCCTGTGGCTGTACACCCGGACTTACGTCGACGGGACCTTCCGCGAGTTCCCCGAGCAACTTCCGGACGGAACCCGGGTCGTCGCCCGGACGCCGGACGGGGACGAAGCCGCCCGGCTGCAGCCTTCGCGGGCCACCCTGACGTACACCTCAGGGCAGACCGAACGGGTCTCCCTGGGACAATTCCACTTCCCGGAACCGGGGACGTACACGATCCTCGCCGAAGGGATGGAAGACGCGCGGGCCTTCACCCTCCGCGAGGCGCGCTTCCTCGAACATGCCCGACGCGCCGCCCTGTTCGGGATCCCCGGCGTGGTGATGTTCCTCGCCGGTGTCGTCCGGGGCATCGTGGTTGCCACCTCCGGACGCCGCGACGAGGAACCCGGTTCGTGACGCCCGCTGACGGCGCGCGGGCATGCCCCTGATCGAACCACTCGCGGCCACGCCCTCCGGGCTGGCCGTGCTGTTCGTTCTCCTCGGCCTGATCACCGGCATCCCCGCCGGGATGTTCGGGATCGGTGGCGGACTGGTACTGGTGCCAGTGTTCGTCGCGGTCTTCACCGTTTTGGGCTTTCCCGAGACGGGGCTGGTGCAGCTGGCCGTGGGATCGTCACTGGGCGCCATCATCCCCACCGCGGTGCTGTCGGCGCGGGCCCACCACCGCCGTGGCGGGGTGGACGGCGAGGCCGTGCGCCGGCTGCTGCCGGGGATCATCGGCGGGGCCCTGCTGGGTGCCGGCCTGGCCACCCAGCTCGACAGCGACCACCTCGGGCGGATCTTCGGTGCCTTCGAGGTCGCGATCGGCCTCTGGATGCTGCTCAACCTCCAGCCTCCACGCGCCCCGGTCCCGCGCCGCGGCGTGTGGCTGGGCGGGGGCGGCATCATTGGTGCGGTATCCGCGCTGATCGGGATCGGTGGCGGCACCCTGACCACCCCCTTCCTGGTCAGTCAGGGGCTGGAACTGCGCCGCGCCATCGGTTCGGCCGCGGCCCTCGGGGTGCCCATCTCCATCGGCGCGACCCTGGTGTTTGCCCTGCCGCAATGGACCACCGGCGACCCGGCCACCCCGGAATGGAGCCTGGGGTATCTCTACCTGCCGGCCATCACCGGGGTGGTCGCGGGTACCGCCATCAGCGTACGCGCCGGGGTCTGGCTGGCGCACCATCTGCCGGTCGCGGTGCTGCGCCGCGGCTTCGCCGGGGTCCTGATCCTCGCCGGCCTGCTGATGCTCCTGCGCTGACTCCGCCCCGAGGTGCAGGATACCCCCCTTGTGGGAGCGCAGCCCTCTGCGCGATGCGGCGCGGCCGCGCCGCCTCCCGCCCTGTGGATCCCCCGGACCGCGGGAAGCCTCCCCTCCGGCGGACGGGTGCTCAGCCGTTCGGCGAGGTAATGCCCGTGAGGATCGCGGTCACCCCCAGCACGGCCGCGACCAGCATGCCTTCAACCGCGATGCTGCGCCGCAGGCGCCGGGGTGCCGTGGTGTCACCCCGTGAGAATGCCGGCACCAGGCGCCACTTGTTCAGCGCGGCCAGCAGCAGGAGCAGCGCCACCAGCAACACCTTGGCGAGCAGGAACTGTCCCCAGGCGGTAGTGAACAGGGGTGTCACGCCGCCCGCCAGCAGCACGGCGAGGACCGCGCCCGCAAGCACCAGCAGGCCCACCGCAAACAATGCGATACGCCCGAAACGGTCGAGGATGCGGGCGGCCGCCGGATCCGCGGCGGGTTGTCCCGCCAGGCGATAAAGCGGCCACAGGGATCCGATCCAGAACGCGGCCGCCAGCAGGTGCAGGATCAGCAGGCCGCCCAGCAGCACGCGCGGTTCGCCGGCCGTATGCCCGACCTGCACGAAGGCAAGCATCGCCAGCAGGACGCCACCCAGGCTCAGGCCGTAACCCACCCCCGGCAGCCGCCGGGCATCCAGCAGGATCGCCTGCACCAGCAGCAGGCCGGCCCCCGCCAGCACCAGCCGGGTCCCCTGCGCCCCTTCGAACACCATGCCCAGCATCGCCGGATCGAACGCGGCGGACACATTCCCGCCCCCGAGATACCCCGCCTGCAGCGGCCACTGGACCAGGGCCAGCACGATCGCCACCCATGCCGCAACCGCGCCCGTGCGGCTGGCCGCCCGCCGCTCCGGATCAGGCAGACCCGGAAACGCCAGGCGAAACAGCACCGCCCCGGCCGCCAGGAGGGCGCCGGCATGGAATCCGGCCGTCACCAGCATCAGGGCGACGGTCCAGGCATCCACACCGGCCAGTGCAGACAGCCAGGCCACCGCTCAGTCTTCCACGGTAAAGCGGAAGGTGTCGGACATCATGTGTCCGTCACGGGCCAGACCGCGCCAGCGGACTTCATAGCTGCCGGGCTCCATCGAGCCGGCCGGCCGCACGCGGTATTCCTCGGTCGGCTCATTGCCCGGCTGGTTCTCAAGGGAGACCCGACCCTGCGGGCCGGTCACGTCGAACTGGGTGATGCGCATCGCGCCATCGAAGTGGATCCCGATCTCCTCGGGGGTGCCCTGGACCGTGGAGCCATCATCGGGCACCTGCCCCATCTCGCCCTCGTGGGCCAGCAACGGGGTGGCAACGGCCAGAAGCAGGGCCGCAAGGCCGGACAGCAGGGTGTTGCGCGTGATCATCGTCATGATTTCATCCTTTTCGTTGTTCGGGTGCAGTCTTGTCGTGTCAGAGTCCGCCGGCCACGGGCCACCGGGTGACGCCTTGCAGCGTCCCCGGCTGCCCGCGCCGGTGGAAACTCAGTGGTTGTGGCCGTCGTGGCCGTCGTGGCCGCCGTGTCCTCCGTGGTCCCCGTGGCCTCCGTGACCGTGATGCCCGTGTGCATCGCGGCTGGGGGTCGGGAGCCCGTCGGAATCCGCATCCGCGACCTTGCCGCGACGTACGGGGCTGCCGAAGTCGGGGTCGTCGCTTACCTTGTGGGCCACCTCCCCGTCCGGGTGCCAGTACCAGCCCGGGTCGCGGAAATCCCCGGGTTCGAGGTCGTCGCGCACCTTGACCAGGGTGAACATGCCGCCCATGCCGATGTTGCCGAACGGCCCGTGACCCATGCCCATCGCCAGGGTGTTTTCCGGGCCCGGCATGTGGCCGCCGTCGGTGTGGTCCTGGTGATCCGCCATGCCGTGCTCGCCCATGGCCATGTAGCCCGGCAGGATGCTGCGGATCTCTTCCTCGATACCGGACTGATCGACCCCCAGCGGGTTGGCGATGCCGTGCCCCATCGGGTTCATGGTGTGGTGGGTCATGTGGCAGTGGAACGCCCAGTCACCCGGGGGTGCGATGAACTCGATATCGCGGGTCTGGCCGACCGCGACGATCTCGGTGGTCTCCTTGCGCCACTGCTCGCGCGGCCAGCGCCCGCCGTCGGAGCCGGTCACCTCGAACGACACCCCGTGCACATGCATCGGGTGGTTCCACATCGACAGGTTGCCCATGCGGATGCGCACCCGCTCGCCGGTCTTCGCCACCAGCGAGTCGATGGCCGGGAAGACCTTCGAATTCATCGACCACAGGTCGAAGTCGACCATGATCGACGGGTCCGGCGTGCGCGTGCCCGGGTGCAGCCCCCAGTTGTGCAGCAGGATCGCGTAGTCGCGGTCCACCGGCTCGATCTCGCCGTCCTTCGGGTGGATGATGAACATCCCCATCATCCCCATCGCCATCTGCACCATCTCGTCGGCATGCGGGTGGTACATGTGCGTGCCGTGCTGGTTCAGCTCGAACTCGTAGACGAAGGTCTCCCCCGGGTGGATCGGTGGCTGGGTCACGCCCTTCACCCCGTCCATGCCCGAGGGCAGATGGATGCCGTGCCAGTGCACCGAGGTGTATTCCGGCAGGCGGTTGGTCACGTAGATACGCACCCGGTCGCCCTCCACCGCCTCGATGGTCGGCCCCGGCGTGGTGCCGTTGTAGCCCCAGCACTTCGCCACCGAACCGGGCGCGAACTCGTGCTCGATCTCCTCGGCGACCAGGTGGAACTCCTTCACGCCGTTGTTCATTTCATACGGCAGGGTCCAGCCGTTCGGCGTGTGCACCGGCATGTAGCCCTGTTCGGTGCGCTCGCCGGGCGTGGCGTCGCCCTCGTTGTGGTGCTCGTGACCCGTTTCGGCCATCACCCGGGTCAGGGTGGTTGCCGGCAGCATTGCCGCGCCGGCGGCCAGCAGGAAATTACGCCGTTTCATCAGTGATGCCCTCCGTGACCGTTGTCGCCGTGGTCACCGTGATCGCCATGGTCGTGATCCTCGTGATCCTCGTGATCCTCGTGGTCCCCGTGGTCCCCGTGGTCCCCGTGGTCCCCGTGGTCCCCGTGGTCCCCGTGGTCCCCGTGGTCCCCGTGGTCATGATGGTCGTGGTCCATCGCGGACGGGTCATGCTCCAGCGCGTCGGTTTCGAGATAGCCCTCGTCACCCGGCGCCCCGCCCGGCAGTTCGCCGGCCACGGTAAAGGTCAGATCCACCCGGGCCCGCCAGTAGTCACCCAGCGCGGCCACCGCGCGCTGCCAGTCGGCCAGCTCTTCCTGCTTGGTCACCAGCAGATCGAAGACATCATCGAACATGAAGTTCACGCGCTCCTGCATGCGCTCCACCTCGATCTCGCGGGCCGGGACCAGCTCGTAGCGCTTGGTGCTGAACTTGTCCCGTTGATGGGCCAGCCGCAAGAAGTGCTGGTGGACGTCGGCGGTCACGGCCTGCTCCAGCTGGGCCCGTCGGGCCTCGCCGTCCTCCAGCCGCGCCTCGGCACGGGCGATGCCGGCCTGGTTCTGATTGAAGATCGGCAGGGTGAAGGAGATGCCTCCGCCCCACAGGCGGGTGCCGTCGGTCTCGCGCTCGAACTCGATACCGGGCTCGATATCCCCTAACCAGCGATAGCGCCGCACCAGGGCCACGCCCTCGGTGAGCCCCTCCAGGGCGTGATCCAGGGCCCGCAGATCCAGACGCTGCTCCAGGGCCTGCTCGACCAGGGCCTCGCGATCCTCCACGCCGGCCAGCGGCAATGGCAGCTTGCCGGGGACCTCCCAGTCATCGACGTGACCGGGCAGCCCCATCAGGTGCGCCAGACGCAGACGGGTCTCGCGCTCGCGCTGACGCGCGTCCTCGAGCTTCAACCGCGCTTCGGCGGCCCGGATATTCAGCCGGGCACGTTTGAGGTCGGTGATGTTGCCGGCGTCATAGAAGCGTTCGCCCAGCAGCGAGCCCAGGTCCGCGGCACGGGTCTCCAGCGCCTGCACCTGCGCCCGCTGACGCGCGGCCACCGCGTCATACCAGGCACGTTCGGTGTCCGAGGCCAGGGCCACCATGCCTTCGGCCAGGTGCAGACGGGTGGACTCCCAGTGGGCCTCGGCGATGTCCTGACGCGCACTGCGCATCAGCAGGCCGGAGATCCCCCAGGCCAGACCGACCCCGGTTTCGTTGCCGCCACCGCCCTCGGGGCGCATTACCGACAGCGACAGGGTGGGATTGGAGAACTGGGCGGCCTCGACCACGTCGGCGGCCGTCAGATCCAGTTCGGCGTAGGCCTGCTGCATGCGCGGGTTGCGCCACAGGGCCTGATGAATGGCCTCCTCGAGCGTCAGCTCGCCGGAGGGTCGGGGCATCTCCGAGTCGGGCAGGTCGATCCCCTGCACCGAGACATCCTCCGCCAGGTCGGAGCGATCCAGCTCGGGCGCGGTGACCGCGCAGCCGGCGAGGAACAGCACCGACACGACGGGGAGCAGCAATCGGGTTGCTCGCATCGTGAAAATCTCCTTGATCGGACTTCGATTCCGCATCCCGCGCGAACGCGCGACACGGCCTTGCCATCCGCCAGCACCGGGTGGAACCCGGACGTGCGGACAGCTCCGGCACTCGGGCCGGTGCAGTCAGATCAGGAGAGGGTCGGGGGTCGGTACAACGCGGCCGCGGGCGGACCGCTCTGGAAGGAATACAGGCTCATGGCCTGCTTCACCGGGTCCGGGACATCGGTGCCGGACGAAGTCGGCATACCCTGGCAGTGACCGCAGGCCGAGCAACTGGCCAGACAGCTGGCGTCCACGCAGTCAACGTACCCGAGCGGGTCGCCGGCATGGGAAGCATCGGATGTCGCGGGGGCATGGTGATCGTGATGCGACTCATCGGCATGGCCGGCTTGCCGATCATGCCCATGATGGTAGTGCCGGTCGGCACCATGGGCATGGTCCTGCGCGTGGCGGGCGTGCGGATCATCGGCGGACGGGGTTCCGTGCATCGCCGCATGACCGACGTGACCGTCTTCCATGCCCACTGCCGCAGCCACCGCCGGCAGGCCGGCAATCGCCGCCACCAGCATCCAGCACAGCAATTGTTGGAAGACCCGTTTCACGTCAGTCGAAACCTCGTCTCGAGGGGCGGTGCCACCCGGTAACCACGCAAGAAACTACCACAACCCGCGGCTCCCTGTGGACGCAACCCCGGCATTCTGCAATCCGGCGCCGGGGGCACCCGCGGAGATCGCCACGGCGCTGCGCGCCTCGCGATGACGGGAACCCCTCCAGCCCCGTCGTTGCGAGGAGCCGAAGGCGACGCGGCAACCTCCGGACCGGGACCCGGCGCGGGCGGGTCGCGCAGGGGGCTGCGCTCCTACAAGCGCCCGTGGGAGGCCAGCCCTCTGGCCGATTCAGGCGTCGGCCAGCGCGCGCTCGATCACGTCACGCAGGTCGCGCGAGATTTCGAGGGCGGCAAGGCGCTCGAGTTCCGCGCGCATCTGCTCGCCGCGCGCCGGATCCACCTTGCGCCAGCGGGTCAACGGCTGCACCAGACGCGCGGCGGTCTGCGGGTTCATCCTGTCCAGCTTCTCCACGAAGCCGGCAATGCGATGGTAGCCCTCGCCGTCGGCCTGGTGGAAATGGCGTTCGTTGCGGGCCATGAACGGGCCCAGCACCGCACGCACGCGGTTGGGATTGGACCAGCGGAACCCGGGATGCTGCAGCAGGTACTCCAGGCGATCAAAGCCGCCCGGCACCTGGCTGGCCGCCTGCAGGCCGAAGTACTTGTCCAGCACCAGCGGGTCGTCGTGGTAGCGCCGCTCGAAGTCGGCCAGCAGCAGGGCCCGGGCCTCGTGGTTCAGGTCGTTGATGGCGTTCAACGCCCCCATGCGCATGGTCTGGCTGCGGGCCTTGCGGTACTGCTCCAGCACCTCGGGCACCGCGGATTCGTCACCGGCCGCCACCCGCAATGCCAGCAGGCGGTTGCGCAGGCGCCGCTGCCCCATGGCATCGGCGGTGAACGCGCCGTTGTCGATGTCGTCCAGCTTCGGCTGGCGATCACGCAGCCGGTCCGCCAGCGGGGCATACAGCCGCGCCTCCAGGGCATCACGCTCGGCCCGCAGGCGCACCGGGTCCACGCAGTCGAACAGCTCCGCCAGCTCGCGCGGCGGCGGCAGCTGGAGGATCGTGGCCAGCAGCACGGGCTCGATCGCCGGATCCTCCAGCAGGGCCGCCAGGGCGTGCTGAATCTCCGCCTCCAGCACCGGGTCGGCGGCGTCATCCTCGATGCGCGCCCGGATCGCGCGCCGCATCAGGGTCTGCGCCGCTTCCCAGCGGCTGAAGGCATCGTCGTCATGGGCCAGCAGGTGGGCGAGTGTCGTCGCGCTCTGGTTGGCCTCCAGGATCACCGGCGCGGAGAAACCGCGCAGCCAGGACACGGCCTGCGGGGTCGCCGAGAGTTCGTCGAAATGGAAACTGCGTTCGGAGCGGTCGAGCTCCAGCACCCATTCATCCTGTTCCGGGCCGCCCTCCAGGCGCCCGCGGATGCGCCGCCCGCCTTCATCCAGCATCGCCACCCGTACCGGGATGACCACCGGCTCCTTGTGCTCCTGACCCGGCGTCGGCGGGGTGTACTGCCCCAGGCTGATGCGGAATTCGCCAGTGGAGCCATCCTGCGCGGTGGCGGCGGTCACGTGCGGGGTGCCTGCCTGGGTGTACCAGCGCTTGAATGCCGTCAGGTCGCGCCCGCTGACCTCGGCCATCACGGCCACGAAGTCGTCGGTGGTGACCGCCTGGCCATCGAAGCGCTCGAAGTACACATCCAGCCCGCGGCGGAAGGTCTCGCGCCCGATCAGGGTGCGCAGCATGCGGATCAGCTCCGCGCCCTTCTCGTACACCGTCAGGGTGTAGAAGTTGTTGATCTCGGCGTAATGATCCGGGCGCACCGGGTGCGCCAGCGGCCCGGCGTCCTCAGGGAACTGATGGGCGCGCAGCAGCGAGACATCGTCGATGCGCTTGACCCCGAACAGCGTGCAGTCGGTGGTGAACTCCTGGTCGCGGAAGACCGTGAGCCCTTCCTTCAGCGACAGCTGGAACCAGTCGCGGCAGGTCACGCGGTTGCCGGACCAGTTGTGGAAGTACTCGTGAGCGATCACCGACTCGATGGCGACGAAGTCGTCGTCGGTGGCGGTGTCGGGGCTGGCCAGCACGAACTTGGCGTTGAACAGG
Source organism: Thioalkalivibrio sp. ALE21 (assembly GCF_003208255.1). NCBI lineage: Bacteria > Pseudomonadati > Pseudomonadota > Gammaproteobacteria > Chromatiales > Ectothiorhodospiraceae > Thioalkalivibrio > Thioalkalivibrio sp. ALE21. The sequence continues at coordinate 59,266 of NZ_QKMA01000001.1, read as the reverse complement.
TTCAGCCCCTTGTTCTCCATCGCCCCCATGTTGAAGTCGTCCACCGCGACGATCATGTACACGTCCAGATCGTATTCGCGGCCGAAGGCCTCCTCGTCATAGCGCATCGCGCGCTTCAGCGAGGCCAGTGCGTGATCGCAGCGATCGGCGTTGTGCGCCTCCACATACAGCTCCAGCGCCACCTCGCGCCCGGACATGGTGGTGAAGGTATCGCGCTGACAGGCCAGATCCCCGGCGACCAGCGCGAACAGGTACGACGGCTTGGGGAACGGGTCCTCCCACACCGCGTAGTGGCGCCCGCCGTCCAGCTCGCCGGCCTCCACGCGGTTGCCGTTGGCCAGCAGCACCGGGTACTGCGACCGGTCCGCCTCCAGGCGCACGCGGTAGGTCGTCAGCACATCCGGGCGATCGGGGAAGAACGTGATGCGGCGAAAGCCCTCCGGCTCGCACTGGGTGCAGAGGTTGCCGCTGGAGGCGTACAGGCCTTCCAGCGCGGTGTTCTGCTCCGGGTGACAGCGGCTGACGATCTCCAGCCGCGCCGCCTCCGGCAGGCCGTGCAACAGCAGCCCGTCGGCGTCTTCTTCCAGCATGCCCTCGCCCGGCTCCGCGCCATCCACCGTCAGCGACACCAGCTCCACGCCGTCGCCGTACAACCGCAGCGGCGCCCCCGGCTCCGCCGCCTGCGGGTTGCGGCGCACCGCCATGCGCGTCGTCACCTCGGTGGTCGCCGCGGCCAGATCGAAATCCAGCTCCAGATTCTCGACCTCGAACGCCGGCGACTGGTACTCGCTCAGATAGACCGGCTGGGGGTTCGCATCACGCATTCCAGACTCCAGATCAAAAACATTGCCAGTGGTTTAACACGCCGCCGCTGCATCCACTCCAAACCCGGACGCCAGCGCCGTCATTGTAACGACCGGGTTTCCGCGATGACGGAGCCGGGGAACTGGCACTGTGCGTCCAATCCGTTAGCATACCGCGCATGGAATGGATCGATATCTGCTTCAACCTTACCCACGAATCCTTCAACAAGGAACGCGACGAGGTTCTCGAGCGCGCGCGCGAGGCCGGCGTGTCCTGGATGCTGATCACCGGCGCCGACGCCCACCAGAGCGAGAAGTGCCTGAAGATCGCCGACCAGTACCCGGACTGCTGCCGCGCCACCCTGGGCGTGCATCCGCACCTGGCAAAGCAGTGGACCGACGCGACCGCCGCGCGGTTCAGTGACCTCGCCCGCGCGGACGACAACGTCGTCGCCATGGGCGAGATGGGGCTGGACTACAACCGCGACCACTCGCCGCGCCCGCAGCAGCGCATCGCCTTCGAGGCCCAGCTGGAGCTGGCCGCCGATCTCGGCCTGCCGGTGTTCCTGCACGAACGCGACGCCCACCACGACTTCGCGCAGATCCTGCGCCGCTGGCGCGACAAGGTGCCGGCCGCCGTGGTGCACTGCTTTACCGGCGAGGCCGACGCCCTGGCCGAATACCTCGACCTCGACTGCCACATCGGCATCACCGGCTGGGTCTGCGACGAACGCCGCGGCCACCACCTGCACCCGCTGGTGCCGACCATCCCGCGCGGCCGCCTGATGATCGAGACCGACGCCCCGTACCTGCTGCCACGCAGCCTGCCCAAGGGCACCGGCAAGAAGATCGGCAACGGTCGCCGCAACGAACCCGCCTTCCTCCCCCACATCGGCGAATACGTGGCCAAACTGCGCGACGAAACCACCGAAGAACTCGCCGCCCACACCACCGCGACCGCCCGAGCCTTCTACAACCTTCCGCCGACATCAGGCGAGTAATACGGTGAGAGCATCCACCCGGCCAGCTGGTGACAGGAAACACAGCCAGGAACAAGCTATAAAACAGCAACCCCTCAAGGAAGAGGATCCGACATGACCCGGGAAGACGAAACACCGATCGTCATTTACGAAGATGATGCCGACCACATCGTGGAAGTCCGACTGGACACCGGACGCGATACCGTTTGGTTGACGCAGCGGCAGATGGCCGAGCTCTTTGACACCTCAACCGACAACGTCGGTCTGCATCTCAAGAACATCTACAAAGACGACGAACTCGATGAACCGTCAACTACCGAGGATTCCTCGGTACTTCGACAGGAAGGCGCTCGCCAGGTCTCACGACGCATCAAGCACTACAACCTCGACGCCATCATCTCGGTTGGCTACCGGGTCAACTCCCGCCGTGCTGTGCGCTTCCGCCAATGGGCCACCCGCGTGCTGCGCGAACACCTGACCCGGGGCTGGACCCTCAACCGCCAGCGCTTCGAGACCAACGCCCGGGAGCTGGAAGCCGCACTGGAGCTGGTGCGCCGTACCGCCCGCAGCCCGGAACTGGGCGTCGAAGCCGGTCGCGGGCTGGTCGACATCGTCACCCGCTACGCCCAGACCTTCCTGCTGCTGCAGCGCTACGACGAGGGCCTGCTGACCGAGCCCAGGGCCGAGAGTGGGGGCACACTTCCAGCACCCGACGAGGCGCGCAGCGCCCTCGCCACGCTAAAGAAAGACCTGGTCGCAAAGAAACAGGCAACCGAACTCTTCGCCCAGGAGCGCGGCGACGGCTTCGAGTCGCTACTGGGCAACCTGGACCAGTCCGTATTCGGCGAACCGGCCTACCCCACGGTCGAGTCCAAGGCGGCGCACCTGCTGTACTTCGTGATCAAGAACCACCCCTTCTCCGACGGCAACAAGCGCAGCGCCGCCTACCTGTTCGTCGACTTCCTGCATCGCAATCACCGTCTCATCAGCCCAGCCGGCGAGCCCGTGATCAACGATGTGGGCCTGGCCGCCCTGACCCTGCTGGTGGCGGAATCCGACCCCGACAACAAGGAAACGATGATCCGCCTGATCATGAACATGCTCGCGCACGAGACCGAAACCGCATGACTCATGTCGCCCCGCCTATCGCGCCAGCCGTGGGCAGCAAGGCTCACCCGTGACCTTGAATGTCTGAGCACACGCCCCGTCAAAGTCATTCTCGGGTCGCGCTGGTCACCGGCGCGGCGCGCGGGATCGGGCTCGGCATTGCCGAGCGCCTGGTGCAGGATGGCTGGAAGGTCGTGCTGGCCGATATCGACGGCCGCGAATGTGAACAGGCGGCCGCGCGCATGGGGCCCGCCGCCCGGGCCATGACGCTGGATGTCCGCGACGAGGAACAGGTCCGCGAGGCCATCCGGCGCACGGAGGAATGGCACGGCGGCCTGGATGCCCTGGCGAACAACGCCGGCATCAGCGACCCGCACTCCGGTCCACTGGAAGGGCTGGACCTGGCCGACTGGCAGCGCTGGCTGGACACTAACCTGACCGGCGCCTTCCTGCTCGCCAAGCACGCCCTGCCCCTGCTGCGCCGCCGCCGGGGCGCCATCGTCAACATCAGCTCCACCCGCGCCCTGCAGTCCGAGCCGGACACCGAGGCCTACGCCGCCAGCAAGGGCGGGCTGGACGCCTTCACCCATGCCCTGGCCATCAGCGCCGGGCCGGAGGTCCGCGTCAACGCCATCCGCCCCGGCTGGATCGACACCCGCAGCCCCGACCAGCAACAGGCCGAGCCCCTGTCCGCACAGGACCACGCCCAGCACCCGGCCGGGCGCGTCGGCCAGCCCGCCGACATCGCGGCCCTCGCCGCCTTCCTGCTCGGGCCGGACGCCGGCTTCGTCACCGGCCAGATCTGGACCGCCGACGGCGGCATGACCCGCCGCATGATCTACGCCGACTGACTCGTTCCGTCGACGGAACGGATCCGTCACCCCGTACTCGTCAAAGTCGGACCGGCCCCGAAGCTGAGCAGGCGCTGCTGCACCACATCGGCGACCACCCGCAGGGCGGCGTCGCGGGTGTCGTGGACCTGGACGGTGGCGCGTACGGCGGGGTCGAGGGGCTCGCCGAGGGCGACCTCGGGGTCGACCTCGGGCGTGTGCGCGGGGCACCCGTCGAGCCAGGCGGGGTGATACTCGCAGCCCGGTTCGGCGGGGAACAGCGCGGCGTAGGCGATCCGCGCCTCCACCAGGTCCTGGAAGAAGTGACTGCCGAACGAGAGGTCGGGGACGATGCCGGCATCGGAGTCGGCCACCTCCACCAGCATGCGCACGCGGTCGATGTCGGCGAAGCGCACGGGTACGCCCAGTTCGGGGGTGCTGGTGCCCCAGCGGCCGGGGCCGATGAGGAGCGTGGCGCAGTCTTCGGGACGGGCGTACTGACGGTTGAGCGCACCGACCAGGCGGGCCACGGCGTATTTCTGCGGGCGGGAAAGCACCGCGTAGCGTGCGCCGTCCACGCGGATGACGCGCCCTATGGCGAGGTCCAGATTGCCGCCCATGAAGCGGCCCTGGCTGGCGAAAAACAGGCGCTGCGGGTCAACCCCGTCCGGCAGTTCCACCGGCAGGTCGCTGCCCAGGGTGGCGAGCGGGCGGCACTGCACCAGGTTCACGCCGGCGTTGCCTTCGGCATCCAGGTGCACGGTGAACTCGACGTCCACCGGGTGGGCATAGGCGGCCTCCAGGGTCTTGAGCAGGTCGCGCATCAGCGGGGCGAAGCCGGTGCGCTGCAGCAGCGGGGTGAAGGTCACCCGCCACAGGCGCTCCTCGCGCCCCTGCTCGCGGGCGCGGCGGCCGGCCTCGCGGTCGATCTCGCCGAGCAGGTTCAGCGGCAGGTCCGGTGCGGTCTCGGCCAGTTGCTGGACGGGCACGGCGGCCTCGCGGTTGGCCTCGATGTCGAGCACGTCGGCGGCGTGCTGCGAGTAGCGGTACAACTCGTCCCGGCTGTGAAACGGCCGCCGCTCGGGCTGGTCCAGCGCCACCACGCAGGCATGATCGCGCGCGACCCGGTCCACCGCGCGGGTGCCCAGCCCCAGCACCAGGCGCAGCATCCCGGCGGACGGGTCCAGCGCGCCGTCCCACACAAAGGTGTTCCACGAGACCCCGACCCCGGCTGCCTCCGGCAGGTAGTAGCGCCCGTGGTAACGGCCGTTGACCCGCTGCAGCAGCAGCGCCATGGGTTCTTCCTGGTCCACCAGGCCGCGCTGCTGGCGGTAGCTCAGCGCGTCGTGGCTCATGGTCGAGGCATAGACCCGGCGGATGGCGTCCTCGAGCTGCGCCAGGCGCTCGCCGGGACTGCCCTGGTTCACGCAGAACACGCTCTCGTACTTGCCGGCAAAGGCGTTGCCGAAGCCGTCTTCCAGAAGGCTGCTGGAGCGCACCAGGATCGGGTACTGCCCGTAATGGTCGAGCACCCGCTCCAGCTCGCGGCGCACCTCCGGCGGGATCTCGCCGTGCAGCATATCCTCGCGCAGGCCGTGCGCCTCGTCGAAATAGCCCTCCGCGGTGCGCTGGTGCATCAGCCGCGGCCACCAGCCGTTGTGCACCAGATAGGCGTAGTACACGTCCGCACCGATGAAGTGCGAGTCGTGGGGTTCCAGTGCCCGCCCCCAGCGCTGCGGGTCCTGCGCGAGCAGGATGCGCCGCGCCAGCAGCATGCCCGCGGCCTTGCCGCCGATGTAGCCACTGCCGACCATGCGGCTGCGGATCGCCAGCAGCTCCTCCAGCCCGAGGTGGCGCCGCGCCAGTTCCAGCATGCGCTCGTCGCGCCCGATGAGCACCCGCAGGATCTCGTCCTGTACCCGGGCGCGGTCGGCCGCCGGCGTCCCCTCCGCCAGCGCGTCGGAGGCGGCGAGGAACAGGCGATCCCAGTAGTCCAGCAGCTGCCGCCCGTGCTGCTGGCCGGGGCGCTGTTCCTCCAGCAACGCCTGCAGCCGCGTGGCCTCGCTGCTGTCCACCACCGGCTCGAACTGCGTGCCGCACTGGCGGTGCGGCAGGAACATGGTCGGCGAGCTGCGCTGCCACACCTTGACCGGCTGCACGTGCACCGCGTCGCCGGCGCGGCGCACGTCGAGCAGCACCTGCGTGGTCTCACGGATGCGCGACAGCGTGGTATGCGAATGGCTGTGCGGATGCAGCGCGAACCAGGCCACCGTGTCCATCTCGTACAGGTACGGGCAGATGGCGCGGAAGAAGTTGCCCACCATGTGATCGGTGGCCCAGGCATCCAGCAGGTCGGACAGGCAGTCGCACAGATAGAACGCGCCGCGGCCGTACTCGGTGACCAGGCGGAAGACGTGGCGGGTGAACGGCTCGAAGCCGCGCAGGGCGTCGATGGCCACCACTTCGATCCCCGGACCGGCCTCCACCAGCGGCGGGTGGGAGCCGAAGCGCAGATAGATGATGGAGCGGTCCTGGGCGCGGGCGGCGGCCACGAACGGTTCGACGAAGCGGCGGTAGTCCTCGATGTCGTCGACCCGCCAGACCACGTTATCGCCGATGCGCAGCCCGTCGAGCACCCGGTCCAGGCCTTCCAGCCCGGTGGAGACGGCTTCCTGCTGCGCCTGCGGATCGGTGATCATGGTGCGCCCGTGCGGCTCGGGGGAAACCGGGTCAATGTACACGTTCGCCCTGCCCCGGCACCACGATACCCGCCAGCCCGGACTTGCCGTACGATGGTGGATCCGCTGCGACGCCAGAAGACAGGAGATCGACGATGAAGACTTCGGTAATTCTCACGCTGATCGGCCCGGATCGTCCGGGTCTGGTCAGCAAGGTGGCGGCCCGTGCGCGCGAGGCCGGCGGCAACTGGCTGGAGAGCCGCATGGCGCAGCTGGCCGGTCAGTTCGCGGGGGTGGTGATGCTGGAGGCCGACACCGCAGGCGTCGACGCCCTGGAGACCGCGATGCGGGAGCTGGAAGGCGAGGGGCTGCAGATCCACATCCAGCGGGGCGACGACCTGCCGGTGCCGGAGCCGGTCCCCGCGCAGCACAAGGTGCTGCTGGACCTGATGGGGCACGACCGGCCCGGTATCGTGCAGGACATCACCGCCGTGCTGTCGCGTCACGGCGTGGGCGTGGAGAACCTGGACACGGCCGTCGAACCGGGGTCGATGACCGGCGAGCCGATGTTCCGCGCCCGCGCCCGGATCGGGGTGCCGGAGGGCGTGGACCTGGACACCCTGCAGGATGATCTGGAGGCGCTGGCCAACGAGCTGATGGTCGATCTCGACCTCCACGATCCGCAGTCCGAAGCGCCGGAGAAGGCCTGACGCGGCGGCTCCTGCCGGCTCAGACCACCAGCCAGTAGCCGATGTAGACCAGCACCAGCAGGTACACCCCGCGCGGCAGCCATTCGGCCACGATCTCGCGACGCAGGGCGAGATGCCCGTCCAGCTCGCGGGCGCGGTACTGCAGCACCGAGGGCAGACGGCCGGCCGCCTCGCCGGAGGACAGCAGCCCGGGTTCGCGGTCGGGGTCCAGCAGGGCCTCGCGCCGCAGTGCCTCCACCATCGGCAGCCCCTCCGCACAGGCCGTAGCCGCCGTGTTCAGCCGCCGCCGGAGCTCGCCGGTTTCCGCCGCGGCCAGGCCCTGCAGGGCCTGATCCGCCGATACCCCGGCGGCCAGCACCAAACCCAGATCCTGCAACAGCGCCTGCCGCCGGCCGGCCCCGGGCAGGCGCCCGGGCCGCAGCCGCCAGCGCTGCCACACCTGCAGTAGCGGACGCCAGAAACGAAACGCGGCCCAGACCAGCAACCCGGTCACCACCAGCGGCTGAAGCACGGCGAACAGGTAACCGGGGCCATCCAGCACGCCCCGGAACAGCGCCGGCAGGGGCGCGAGCACCAGCGCCACCACCCAGAGCAGCGCCGGCAGCAGCAATCCGGTGCGGATCCGTCGCTCGATGTTCTCCTCGCGATGCAGCCGCTCGGCCAGCAGTCGCAGGGCGCGATCCAGCCGCCCGGCCAGCTTCAGGGACTTCAGCAACGGCCGCTCTTCGGGGCGGATCCAGCCGGCCGTCTCCAGCGCGCGCACCGGATCGGCGCGGCCGGCGGGCAGACCCACCACCCCGCTGGCCCGCTGCCAGTCGACACCCGCTTCCAGCAGGGTCGCCAGCTCGTCGAGGTGCTGCACGCGTTTCATTTCAGCGACGAGGCGAACCGGTCGGGGCAGGGAATCGGGGTTACACCCGCCCCCGCGTTCCGCATCACTGGCATCATCAATGGCTCCCGGCCCATGAACGAGCCGATCAGTATAACCCTCCACAGCGCTGCGTCATCCCGTTGTCCGGGAGGCGGGCAACGCCCGCCCCACAGCGACGGATCTGGACATTGATGCACACCCCGGCAGACTGGTGGGTCGTTTCCGACATAACGTCCCTGAACAGGAGTCTCCCATGAGCATGCAGGAACAGATCACCGCCAAGCTGGAGGCGGAGTTCGAACCGGTGCATCTGGCCGTGGAGAACGAGAGCCACATGCACAACGTGCCCCCGGGCTCGGAGTCGCATTTCAAGGTCACCATCGTCTCCGAGGCCTTCCGTGACCAGAAGCTGGTGGCGCGCCACCGCATGGTCAACCGCACCCTGGCCGACGAACTCGCCGGCGGGATTCACGCGCTGGCGTTGCATACCCTGGACCCGGACCAGTGGTTCGAACGCGCCGGCCAGATCCCCGACTCGCCGCCCTGCGAAGGCGGTGACGGCGGCGCGAAGGCCTGATGTCCATCACCGAGATCCTGCGTGCCCGCCACGACGGGCCGGGGCTGTTGGACCTGCTGGGACGTATCGAGGCGTCCCTCAATCCGGACGCGCCGGCACATGCCGGTGCCCTGGCCGGCATCGACCCGGCCCTGGGCCCGGATACCCACGTGGTGCTGTGGCTGATCGACGGCTTCGCCGAGGATTACCGCCGGCACACCCCGCTGATGCAGGCCGACCACCACGCCACGCTGGAGACGGTGTTCCCCAGCACCACGGCCACCGCGATCACCAGCATCCTCACCGGCCGGCATCCGGCGCACCACGGGCTGCTCGGCTGGAACACCCGGCTGGCCGAACCGGCGCGCACCCTGACGGTGCTGATGGCGGAGGAACGCGGCGCCGACGACCAGCCCGCGCGGCTGGACCACCGCGAACTCGCCGCCCGGGTGCAGCCGGACCGGATCATCGACCGCCTCGGATGCCCCAGCACCTTCATCGGCCCGAAGTGGATCGGCCACGCACCCTACAACCGTATGATGAGCGAGGGCGCGGGCTTCGTGGGGTTCGACGGCATCAGCGACCTGCCGGCGCGTGTCGCCGCCCACGTGCGCGCGCATCCGGGGCCGCATTTCACCTACGTGTACTGGTCGGAACTCGACCACCTGGGCCACGAATACGGCCCCGGCAGCCCCGAGGTGGAGCGGCACCTGAAGCAGCTGGATCTCGCCTACACCGCCACCTGCGCCCAGCTCGCCGGCGAGGATGCGGTGATGCTGACCACCGCCGACCACGGCATGCGCCCGGTGGAACGCCGTCTGGACCTGCGCGAGGCCCCGGATGTGCAGGACTGCCTGCGGCACCGCCTGACCGGCGAACCGCGCGCCGCGCTGGCCCACGTGCGCGAGGGCCGCGAGGCCAGGTTCGAGGCCGCCGTCGCGCAGGCCTTCGGCGACGATATCGCCCTGCTACCACGCGAGGCCTGGATGGCCAGTGACACGCCCGCCCCCACTCTGGGCCCGGGGCCGGAGCATCCGGAGCTGCACGCCCGCGCCGGCGATTACCTCCTCCTGCCCGCGGCCGATGCCTACCTGGTGGACCCGCCAGCCGATGACGAAGGCCCGTTCTTCCGCGGCGCACACGGCGGACTCTCGCCCGAGGAGCGCCGCATTCCGCTGTTCCTTCGGTCGCTGGCCAATTCCCGGTAAACTGGGGCGCGGACCCGCGGAGATGATCTCCCGGGGCCCCAACGCCAACGCGAGCCCGATACGAGATGAACGAGACCGACAGCCCCGAAGAGAGCTACAACAACGCCGCGCGCCGCCTGATCGACCTGGCCAACCGCCTTGCCGAGGACGGTGACGCGGTGGACACCGGCGATGTCGCCGACGGTCTGCTGGCCGGCGCGGTGCACTTCTGGCTCTACAGCCGCCAGCCCTGCGGCGACGTGCGCTGCGAGGAATGCTCGCCGTTCTCCGATGCCGAGAGCCGCCTGGCCATGCTGCACGAGCTGGTCGACGAACTGGCCCGCGACAGCGAGTACTTCCACGCCAGCACCGACACCACCGTCGGCCACGCCTAGGGAAACACTGATCAATGTACACGCTCGCGCTCGAGTCGCTTTTGCGTGCGAACAAGGCGCGGTGACTGCCGTGCAGTCACTCTGCACAAGGGAACCGCAACGCCGTGTGCGCGCCTGGCTTTGATAACAACGGGCGGCCGAGCCCCTGCTTTCAATGGCTCGTGGGGTTGGTACATTGATCAGTGTTTCCCTAGGTGCGATGATCCCGCTGGTCGCGGGAGACCGGGCCTCAGTCCCGGACCAGGCCGTCGAAGCCGTCCTGCGCCAGTTTGCGTTCGGCCAGACGCACCGCGGCGACCAGTGCACGCTCCGGCGGCTCCCCGGAGGCGATGGCATCGATCAGCCCGGCGTTGAAGGCATCCCCGGCCCCCACGCTGTCGATCACCGTGAGGCCCGGCGTCGGCGCGCAGTGCTCCACGCGGCCGCGGAACCCGATCCAGGCACCGGCGGGGCCGCCGGTGACGGTGATGATGGCCTCCGGGTGTTGCTCCATCAGGGCCCGCAGGGCCGCCTCGCAGGTCGCCGCCGTGTCTCCCCCGGCACCGGTGCGCTCCGCCCGCGCCCGCGCCCAGTCGCGCGAGACCATCAGGATGTCGGCGAACGGGATGCAGGCCTCCAGCCCGTCGCGGGGCTTCTCCAGCTCCAGCGAGACCGGGGCGTCGTACACGCAGTCGCGCACGGTGGCCAGCACCCGGGCCAGGACCTCCGGGTTGCGGCCCTCGAAATGCAGCCAGTCGTATTCCTCCCAGGCGACGCCGTGCAGGTCCTCCGCCGCCAGTTCCGGGAGATCCCGGTGATGCACGATGGTGCGCGAACCGGTGTCGCGGGCGCGCAGGATGTGCGAGGTCGGCGTCGCCCCCGGCCGGCGGAACAGATGGCGGTCGTGGATCCTGCGCTCGCGCAGACGCCGGATCAGGTCGTCACCGGCAGCCCCCTCCGCCACCACCGCGGCCAATTCCGGCCGGTGCCCGAACTGCGCCAGCAGCGCGGCAGTGTTCGTGGCGTTGCCACCGGGCCGGGTGCGGCTGGCGTCCGCGCGCACCTCGGCGTCCTCGGCGGGATAGGTGTCGACATCCAGCACGTGATCGAGGGTGACGATGCCGGTCATCAGTATGCGCGCCATGGGCGGGGCTCCGGTCGGAGGATTCAGGGAAACGAAACCGCAGGGGCGCCATTGTGACGTTCCGCCCGCCCGGCGACCAGCGCCGCCCCCGGATTCCCGTATCCCCAACGGTGCGGATACTGGCAGAATTCGCCGCGCGGACCGGGGACTGAAAGAATCCGGCGCAAGGAGCCCGCCCTCGCGTTCGCGGAGCGTTCGTGATCATCTGGACAAAGGACAGGACGGCCATGGCGAAATTTTCCTCCCCCGAAGCCGCCGAAGAGGCATTCTACGGCGCGTTCGAAGCCGGTGATCCGGAAGCCATGCGTGCGGTCTGGCAGGACACGCCCGACTGCGTCTGCATCCACCCCGGCGGCGAGCGCCTGCAGGGGATCGAACTGGTCATGGACAGCTGGGACGACATTCTCGCGAGCATGGAAGACACCGTAATCCGACGCTCCGGCCTTACCGTGCTCGGCGGCAGCGACCTGGTCACCCACGTGCTGCACGAGCACCTGTACATGGGTGGAGAGCTCCGGGGCGTGATCCTGGCCACCAATGCCTACCGCTTCAACGGTCTGAGCTGGCACATGGTGCTGCACCACGCCAGCCCCGATCCAACCACCCGCTCGCGCTGGAACCGCCGGAGCGTGCACTGATGGCCGGCGATGCCGTCGAGGCCTGCATGGACGCCTACTACCGGGCATTCCGCGAGGCGGACATCGAACGCATGATGGACCTGTGGGCCGACCGCCCCGATATCGTGTGCATCCATCCGGGCAGCCCCCGGGCACACCGCGGCACCGCCGAAGTGATGGAAAGCTGGCTGCTGGTGTTCTCGCGCGAACTCAACATCGGCATCGAGCCGCGCATCGTCGGCCGGTTCGAGACCGACGACAGCCTCGGCATGGTGATCGAGGAAGCCATCACCCGGCCGGGCGACGTGGCACCCACCGGCACCATCCTGATCAGCCAGACCTGGCGGCGCGTCGACGGCGGCTGGCGGCTGGCGTTTCACCACGCGTCTCACGGGCGCCGCGCCGACCCCAGCCCCGAAGGCATGCTCGTGGCCGGCGGCGGCAGCCAGACCCGGCACTGATCACCGCGCGGGCTACTCCGACCCCGCGCGCCGCTCGCACAGATCCGGACGCTTCATCTGCAGCGCCGAGCACACCCCGTTGACCGCATCCCGCACCCGGCGCCCGCGGCCCTCCAGGACCATGTCCGCAACCTGCTGGTACAGCGGGTCCCGCCGCTCGAACAGCGCCTGCAGTCGGGCCCTCGGATCCTCCGACTGGGTCAGCAGAGGCCGGTTGCGGCTGCGCCGGGTCCGGCGAAACTGCTCTTCCACCGGCACCCGCAGATAGATCACGAAGGCGTCTTTCAGCCGTTCCCGGTTCTCCGGACGCTCCACGATGCCGCCGCCGGTCGCCAGGATGATGCCGTCCTTCTCCAGCAGCGAATCCAGTACCGCGGTCTCGCGCTGGCGGAAGCCCTCCTCGCCTTCATACTCGAAGATGGTCGGGATATCCACCCCGGTACGCTTGCGGATCTCGTCATCGGTGTCATGGAACGCCCGGCGCAAAAGTCCCGCCAGCCCCCGCCCGATCGTACTCTTGCCGGCCCCCATCGGGCCCACCAGGACAATGTTCTGCATGCGGGCAGGCTACCGGGACTCCGGACCAAAAAAAACCCGGGATCCGTGGATCCCGGGTTCGCTGTCACCCACCGGAGGCCGCCAGGGCCCGGGCGGGTTCTTCAGTCCAGCACGCGGGGCGTGACGAAGATCAGCAGCTCCGCCTTCTGCTCCGAGCTGGAACGGTTGCGGAAGAAGTTGCCGAGGAACGGGATGTCCGCCAGGAACGGGACTTCGCGGACCTGTTCGCTGCTGTCGATCTCGTAGACGCCACCCAGGACCACCGTTTCACCGTCACCCACGAACACCTGGGTCTCCACGGCGCGGCGGTTGATGGTGACGTCGTCGAAGACCACGTCGCCCGGTTCATCCTTGGTCACGCGGATGTCCATGATCACGTTGCCGTTCGGCGTGATCTGCGGCGTCACCTCGGTGGAGAGGTAGGCTTCGACCAGCTCGGTATTCGGGTTGCCCGCCTCGTCCTGCACGATGATCGGGATGTCCTGGCCCTGTTCGATCACCGCCGGCTGACCATTGGTCGTCACCACCCGCGGCGAGGAGATGATCTCGCCGCGACCCTCGGCCTGCAGCGCCGACAGCTCCAGGTCCAGCAGCAGACCACGACGCAGGATACTGAACCCGAACTCGCCCGCGTTGGCCGCGTCGGCCGGGAGGGAAGAGCCGAGGCGATTGGCCAGGGCCGCGTCGTCCGGGCTGCCGCCTCGCGCCTGATCTGCGCCCGTAAGCGAGCCCGTACCGGCCGCCGAGGTATCACCGCGAGTCCGCGTGCCGGTCACCCCGAAACGCGCCCCGAGATCGCGATTGAAGCTGTCTTCCGCGATCACGATGCGGGTCTCCACCAGCACCTGCTGCACCTGCACGTCCAGGTTCCGCACCAGCTCGCGGATATCCTCGATCCGGCGCTGGGTATCCTGGACCAGCAGCGTGTTGGTCCGGCTGTCGACCGTCATGCTGCCGCGTTCGGAGAGGAAGCGGTCTTCCTCGCCCCGGATCAGCTCGGCGATCTGGCCCGCCTGGGCAAAGTTGATCTGCACGAACTCGGTGCGCAGCGGTTCCAGTTCCTGGCGGTCGCGTTCGGCCTCCATCCGCTGCCGCTCACGGGCGGCGATCTGCTCGGCGGGCCCCACGAACAGCACGTTGCCTTCCATGCGCTTGTCCAGGCCGCGGGACTGCATGATGATATCCAGCGCCTGATCCCAGGGCACGTTGTTCAGCCGCAGGGTAATGTTGCCGTCGACGTCGTCGCTGACGACGATGTTCAGGTCGGTAAAGTCGGCCAGCAGCTGCAGCACCGAGCGGACCTCGATGTCCTGGAAGTTCAGCGACAGGCGCTCCCCGGTAAATTCGCGCTCTTCCTCTTCACGCGCCTGACGTTCAGCCTCGGTCATCGGCGCCACCTCCAGCACGTACTGCCGGTCGCTCTGGTAGGAGACGACCTCGTACTCGCCCTCGGTGGCCACTTCCATGCGGACCCGGTCGCCATCGGCGACCGTGTCGATGGTTTGCACCGGGGTGGCGAAGTCGACCACGTTCAGCCGCCGCTCCATCGACTCGTCGATGGCGGCCCGGTCGAACTCGATTTCGATACGGCCGGCCTGTTCACGCACATCGATGGCACCACCACTGCGCGACAGCCCCACCTCGACACGACCCTCGCCCTGGTCGCCACGACGGAAATCGATGTCGGTGAGCTCAACCGGCCGCGCGGAACGGGTCGTCCGCGGCTCGGGTTCGCCGACGCGCTCGGCCACGGCTTCGTCCTGCGCGTCGGCTTCGGTCACGCCGCGCCCGAGGGTCACGATGAAGTTGTTGCCATCCACCCGCGTCTGATATTCGGAGGGCTGCGTCAGTCCGAGCACCACCCGGGTACGATCGCCCGATTCCACCGCGGTGGCCTCCAGCAGGGGCCCCACGTTGAATTCCTTGCGACGGTCACTCATCACGCTGCCGGCATCCGGCAGGTCAAAAGCGATCCGCGGCGGCGAATCAATCGCGAAGGCGCGGATGTCCGCGGGCGGGGTGTCCGAAAACTGCAGGTTCACCTGCACCCGGTCACCGCCAATGCTGGCAGCCCGGATATCCTCCAGTTCCTGGGCGGAAACGCCCTGGGACGCCATGAACAACAGGCCCGCCATCGCGGAGCCCGCCAGTGCGCGCATGGAAGATCCCATGTTCAGCCCCCTGTTGCTGTTGCCGGCATTGTGCCGATATGTCATTTCCATGTTTGTCTCTCCCGGGATCCTACCGATCTTCGGCCCGCTGCAAGGCGATGGAATTGTCGCGCTCGATGTGCCCGCCGAAGGCATCCGGAACCACTTCCACCAGCTCGATGCGGGTGGGCGTGATTGCGACGATCTGACCGTGGTTCTGGCCCATCCAGTTGCCCACCGTGACCTGCTGCACCGAGCGGTCCGGAGTCCGTACCAGGGCATAGCGCATGTTGTCGCGCTCCAGGGTGCCGACCATGGACAGCGAATCCAGCGGGTAGCTCTCCAGGTATTCCCGCGGCCGGTCCGGATCGATTTCGGCATCGCCCGGCTCGCCCTCGTCCTCCGCGATCTGAGGCTGTTCGATCACGCTGGAGTCAAACGGTGAACGGGTATGCCCCGGATACAGGTAGGGCTCATGGGGCTCGAGCGTCGGGATCGGTTCGATGCCCGAACCCGGCCGTTCGTGGACCTCGGCGATATAGTTGTGCAGGTCACTCTTGTCCTGGGCGCAGCCACCCAGCAGGCCCGCGCCCAGCACGGCGACCGCCAGGATCCGTACCCGGGGGCTGACGGAGATCCGACTCATCAGTTGTCCTCCAGATAGCGGTAGGTTCGCGCCTCGGCGTTCATGACCAGATCAAAGTCCGAGTCACCCGCGCGGCGGATGCGCATGTCGTGCATGGTGACCACGCGGGGCATCGAGGAGACGCCACTGACGAATTCGGCCAGTTCCTCGTAGTCGCCCCGCAGCCGCAGCCGGATCGGCACCTCGGCATAGAAATCCCGCTCGCGGTGGGAACGCGGCTCGAACAGCTCGATTTCCAGGCCGGTCTGCAGCGCTGTCTGCGACACATCCACCAGCAGGCTGGGGATCTCCGCGCTGGTCGGCAGCAGCTCCAGCAGCTCCACGAACATGTCTTCCATTTCCGCGAGCTGTTCGCGGTAATCGTCGAGGTTGGCCGCACGCTGCTGCTTATCCTCGAACTCGTCACGCAGCTGCTGTTCCTCGCGCTCCGCCCGTTCCAGATCGCTGAGCTGGTCGTCGATCACGAAATAGTAGGTGAGGCCCAGGATCACGGCGATGATCACCAGAAGGATCACCCCCTTGACGATCCAGGGTGCCTCGCCAATGTTGTTGAAATCGATCTCGTTGAGGTTCTTCAGGTCCATTGGGCAGTCTCCCTACTCGCCATTGTCCGGCCGGGTCTGCCGTGCGTCGAGGCGGAAATCCCTCACCTGGATACGGCCTTCCTCGCGGGTTTCGATGATCTGCAGGTTGGAGCTGCCCAGCCACGGGGAGTCATCCAGATTGCGCATCATCGCGGAGATGCGGGTGTTGGATTCCGACAGGCCGCGAATCTGAATACGCGAGCCGTCCTGAGTGATCTCGTTGACGTAGGTGCCGTCCGGCAGGGTCACCACCATCTGGTCGAACAGGTGGACGGCCTCGGGACGCTGCGCCTGCAGGGTCTGGATGACGTCCATCCGCGCCACGAGGTCCTCGCGTTTCTCTTCGAGTTCCTCGATCTCGGCGATCTTGCGGTCGAGCTCGCGGATTTCTTCTTCGAGCACCTGATTGCGATCTTCCTGATGGTCGATCAGGGATTCCATGTAGGTATAACCGCCGAACGCCAGCACCACACCCACCGCTGCGGCCACGCCGACCGAGACGAAGAATTGCTTGCGCCGCTGTTCGCGAGCACGTTCGCGCCAGGGAAGCAGATTGACATAGATCATGATGTTTGCCCCCGCAGTGCCAGGCCGCAGGCCGTCAGCAGGGCCGGCGCATCATTGGTGAAGCGTTGCTGGTTGATGCGACGGGAGAGCGCCATCCCGCGGAAGGGGTTGGCTACCGAAACGGGCGTGGAGGTCACTTCCTCCAGCATTTCGTCCACTCCGGGGATGGCGGCACAGCCGCCGCCCAGCAGCACGTGATCGATGGTGTCCTGGGGCCGGGTCACATAGAAGTACTGCAGCAGCCGCTGGATCTGATCCATCATCGTCTGCTTGAACGGCTCCAGGACCTCGCTGACGTAATCCGCGGGAAGGTCGCCGCTCATCTTCGCCGATCCGGCTTCCTGGTAGCTCATGTTGTAGCGCCGCATGATTTCTTCGGTGAGCATCCGGCCACCGAAATTCTGCTCGCGCGTGTACACGACACCTTCGGTCTGAGAGACGACATAGACCGCCGTCACCGACGAGCCGACGTCCACGATGGCGACCATCGGCTTGTTCTCCCGGTCGGGGATATGCTCCATCAGGCGTTCGGAGGCATGTTCGATGGCATAGGCCTCGACGTCGACCAGCTCCACCGAGAGCTTCGCCGCCTCGGCGATGGCGATACGTGATTCCACGTTCTCGCGACGCGAGGCCACGACGAGGACATCCTGCATCTGAGGGTTCTTTTCGTTGGGCCCCAGGACCTGGAAGTCGAGGTTGACCTCTTCCAGGGTGTACGGGATGTACTGGTCCGCCTCGACGAACACCTGACCTTCCAGTTCCGAGTCGCTGAGGCTGGCGGACAGCTGGATGGTCTTGGTGATGACGGCCGAGGACGGTACGGTCATCGCGCATTGTTTAAGACGGGAACCGGAGCGTTTGACTGCACGTCCAAGCGCTGCACCGACCGCTTCGGTGTCCTGGCAGACCTTGTCGACCATGACACCGTCCGGCAGCGGCTCGACGGCGAATGCCTCGACCCGATATCCCTTTCCGTGTCGACCAAGCTCGAGGACCTTGACGGCCGCCGAACTGACATCAACGCCCAGCAGTGCGGGCCTGGATTTTCCGAGATTCAGCACACATCCCCCTGTATACCCCGATGATTGCAGCTGGTAGCGTTACAATCTCGAATGCTAGCAACGATTAATATACATGACGTTTTCGGGGTTGCAAATCCTTCTGAAGGCAATCCCTCACCTTCCCCCCACAAAATTTAGAGTCATGCACCGGATTGTGAAGTCTGTCACCGCTCTGGCGGCCATAACCCTGACCCTCGTGATCGCCGGCTCGGCGGCGCTGCTCGGGCTGTACGCCTATTACGCCCCGACACTACCCGAACCGGAAGCCGTACGCGAGGTGCGGTTGCAGACACCGCTGCAGATCCGGGCGGCGGATGGCAGCCTGATGGGGGAGTTCGCGGAAGAAAGGCGCATTCCGGTGGAGATCGAGGATGTTCCCGAGCCCGTGATCCAGGCCTTTCTGGCTGCCGAGGACGAGCGGTTCTTCCGCCACCCGGGGATCGATGTCTTCGGTCTGGCGCGTGCCGCGGTCAATCTGGTGAGCACCGGGGAACGAACCCAGGGGGGCAGCACCATCACCATGCAGCTTGCCCGCAACATCTTCCTCACCCGGGACCGCACCTACGAGCGCAAGCTGCGGGAAATCTTTCTGGCCATCCGGCTGGAACGGGAACTCAGCAAGGACGAGATCCTGGAACTCTATCTGAACAAAATCTACCTCGGGCAGCGCGCCTACGGCGTGGAAGCGGCGTCACGGGTGTATTTCGGCCGCTCGCTGGACGAGCTGGAACTCGACGAGATCGCCATTCTGGCGGCCCTTCCCAAGGCACCGTCCACCACCAACCCGGTGACCAGTCCGGAGCGTGCGCGCATCCGCCGTGACTACGTCCTCGGCCGGATGCTGGACACCGGCGCCATCACCGCCGAGGAGCACGCGGCGGCCGTGGAGCGGCCGGTGATGTCGGAACGGCACACCGCACAGACCGAGATCGACGCTCACTGGGTGGCGGAGGATGCCCGCCGGATCGTCGTCAACCTCTGGGGAGAAGACGCTTATCGGCGCGGGCTGCAGGTGCACACCACGATTGACCCCGACTATCAGGAGGCCGCCAATCAGGCATTGCGCGCCGGCCTCCTGAAATATGACGAACGTCACGGTTTTCGAGGTCCGGAAACGCAGCTGTCCGACGAACAGATGGCCACGGCCGACGCCCGCGAACGCGCCCTGAGAAACCTGGGCATACACGGACGCCTTCTCTATCCGGCCGCGGTGCTGGAGACCGGCGACGACGGCTCCCTGCGGGTCGACGGCGGCCGCATCGGGGAGGTCGAACTGACAGCCGAGGGTCTGGCATGGGCGGATTCACCGGACCTCCGGCGCGGGGACGTCATCCGGATCCGGGCGGATGAAGAATCCGGGTGGCGACTGGCACAGAAACCCGAAGTGACCGGATCGCTGATCGCCCAGTCGCCGGAGGACGGCGCCATTCTGGCCCTGGCCGGTGGCTTCGACTTTTTCGACAACCATTACAACCGGGCCGTGCAGGCACAGCGCCAGCCCGGTTCGGCCTTCAAGCCGCTGGTGTATGCCCTGGCGCTGCGCGAGGGCTACCGGCCACGCAGCACGCTGGTGGACGCCCCGATGGTGTTTGATGACCCGGCCCTGGGGGCGGAATGGCGTCCGCAGAACTATTCGCGCCAGTTCCAGGGCGACACGCCGATGCAGAGCGCGCTGGCGCATTCGCGCAATCTCGCCTCGATCCGCCTGCTCGACACGATCGGCGTTGAGAACGTGCACGATCAGCTGGGACGTTTCGGGCTGGACCCGGAGCGCCAGCCGCGCAACCTTTCCATGGTGCTGGGCACCGGTTCACTCACCCCTCTGCAGCTGAACACCGCCTACGGCGTGTTCGCCAGCGGCGGGCGACTGCACAGCCCCTGGATCATTTCGCGGATCGAAACCGTGGATGGCGAGCTGCTCTATCAGGCACCCGCATCCCGCAGCTGCGCGCCGCCCTGCGACAACCCGCCCGGGCAGGACCTGACGCTGTCCACCGGCGAGACGGTCCTGCAGCAACGCGACCCGGTGCCGGTCCTGGAGCCCGGCGTGGCCTGGCAGATGAGCCGCATGCTGAAACACGTAGTGGACGCCGGCACCGGACGGCGGGCGCAGGAGCTGGGCCGTTCGGACCTGGCGGGAAAGACCGGCACCACCAACGACTATCGCGACGCATGGTTCGCCGGATTCAACGGCGAACTGGTGGCGACGTCGTGGATCGGGTTCGACGACAACCGGGAGCTCGGCCGCCGCGAGAGCGGAGGGCGGGCCGCCCTGCCAATATGGACCCGCTTCATGGGGAGCGCCCTGGCGGACACCGAAGAAAGCCTTCCGGAACGGCCGGACGACCTGGTACGCGTGGGCATCCTGCCCGACGGCGGGCGCGCCCCCGACGCCGGTGACAGCCGCGCAACCACCGAATGGCTGCTCCCGCAGCAAATTCCCGAGCGTTCGCGCAGCATTCCGGGGGACGACCGCAACGGTCGCGACCAGCAACCCGAATCGGTATTTTGACGATGAGCAGCAACGGCTCCCGACTGCGTCATGAACTCGCCCAGGAAGCCGGGCGAATCCTGCTCGACGAGGGCATCCGCGATTTCGGCCTGGCCAAGCGCAAGGCCGCGGAACACCTGGGTGTGGACGCACGCCACGACATGCCGGCCAACATCGAAATCCAGGATGCCGCACTGGAACGCAGCCGGCTGTTCGCGACCGACGAGAGCCGCCAGGCGTATCGCGACCGCCTTGCGGCGGCACTGCAGGTGATGCAGCGCCTGTCGCATCTGGAGCCGCGCCTGGTCGGACCGCTGCTCACGGGGATGATCGAACGCTTCCCGGTGATCAATCTGCACGGATTCGCCGAGACCGTGGAAGAGGTGCTGATCGACCTGGCCGACCGCGGTATCCACTGCGAAACCGGCGAGCGCCGCTACCGCAGCCGGCAGGGCCGCGAGCAGCGCGTGCCCTTCATCGCCTTCCGCGGGCCGGACGACACCGAGGTCGAACTGACGATCTTTCCGCTGGACGGGATCCGCCAGGCGCCACCCTCGCCGGTGGACGGCAAACCCATGGCCCGGGCCGGGGCCGGAGAAGTGGAACGCCTCCTGACGGAGGGTCGCGAGGCGGAACGCCTCTGATGCGCCCGCACCCCTCCCGGAGCGGGAGAGGTGATTCGGTGCCGTTCCCGGCTCAGTCGGCGCGGCGGTAATTGACCACCGTGTCGACCATCGCCGCCACACGATCCGGATCGATCGCCGGGTGCACGCCGTGCCCGAGATTGAAGACATGGCCGGTGTCGCGACCGAAGCCGTCAAGAACACGCCGGGTCTCCTCGCGCACCACGGCTTCCGGGGCATACAGCACGGAGGGATCGAGATTGCCCTGCAGGGCGACACGGTCGCCGACGCGCTGCGCGGCCTCGCCGATCTCGATCGTCCAGTCCAGGCCCAGGCCATCCGCGCCGGTGTCGGCCTGCGCCTCCAGCCAGGCCCCGCCGCCCTTGGTGAACAGGGTCACCGGGACGCGACGGCCTTCGTTCTCGCGGATCAGGCCGTCGACGATGCGCTGCATGTACGCCAGCGAAAATTCGCGGTAGCTGCGCGGTGTCAGCGCACCTCCCCAGGTATCGAAGACCATGACCGCCTGAGCCCCGGCGCGGATCTGCGCATTCAGGTACTCGGTGACCGCGTCGGCCACCTTCTGCAGCAACGCATGCATGGCCTGCGGATCGCCATACAGCAGGCGCTTGGTCTCGGCGAAATCGCGCGAGCTGCCCCCCTCGACCATGTAGGTGGCGAGGGTCCACGGGCTGCCGGCGAAGCCGATCAGCGGTACCTGGCCGTTGAGTTCGCGCCGAATCAGACGCACCGCATCGGTCACATAGCCCAGCGAATCCTCCGGGTCGGGGACCGGCAGCCGCTCGATGGCTTCCGGGCTGCGCACCGGATCGCGGAATTTCGGTCCCTCGCCGGTCTCGAAGTACAGACCCAGCCCCATGGCATCGGGGATGGTGAGGATGTCCGAAAACAGGATGGCGGCATCCAGCGGAAAACGGCGGAGTGGCTGCATGGTGACTTCGCAGGCCAGCTCCGGATTCTGGCAGAGGCTCATGAAGCTGCCGGCCTGCGCCCGCGTCTCGCGGTACTCGGGCAGATAGCGACCGGCCTGACGCATGATCCAGACGGGCGGGCGATCCACCGGTTCGCGGGCCAGTGCCCGCAGGAGGCGGTCGTTTTCAAGTTCCTGGGCCATGCAGTCCTCAGACGCCGAGGTATTCAAGAATGCCTTCGGCGGCCTGGCGGCCCTCGAAGACGGCGGTGACCACCAGGTCGGAGCCGCGGACCATGTCGCCGCCGGCAAAGACCTTCTCGTTGGCGGTCTGGAAGGCGTGCCGGCCGGATTCCGGCGCACGGACGCGGCCGCCCTCGTCGATGTCGATGCCGTGTTCGCCGAACCAGTCGGATGGTGACGGGCGGAAGCCGAAAGCCACCAGCACGCGGTCGGCGGGAATCACGTACTCGGAACCCGGCACCGGCTCGGGACGCCGCCGGCCACGCTCGTCCGGTGCACCCATCCGGGTGCGCACGACCTTCACGCCCTCGACCTTGTCGTCGCCCACGATCTCGAGCGGCTGCACGTTGAACTCGAACTGCACGCCCTCCTCGCGCGCATGCACGACCTCCTTGCGCGAGCCCGGCATGTTCTCTTCGTCACGGCGGTAGGCACAGGTCACCGAGGTGGCGCCCTGGCGAATGGAGGTGCGGTTGCAGTCCATTGCGGTGTCGCCGCCGCCGAGGACCACGACCCGCTGCCCGGCCATGTCGACGAAACCGTTCTCGTCGTGCTCCCAGCCCATCACTTCGCGGATGTTGGACACCAGGAACGGCAGGGCCGGATAGACCCCGGGCAGATCCTCACCGGGGAAACCGCCCTGCATCGCGTTGTAGGTCCCCATGCCGAGGAAGACCGCGTCGTATTCGTCCAGCAGCGCCTGGAACTCCACGTCGCGGCCGATCTCGGTATTCAGGCGAAATTCCACGCCCATTCCCTCGAGCAGTTCCCGACGGGTGCGGATCACGTTCTTTTCCAGCTTGAACGGGGGGATCCCGAAGGTCAGCAACCCGCCGATCTCGGGGTAACGGTCATAGACCACCGCCTCGACACCATTGCGCGCGAGGATGTCGGCACAACCGAGACCGGCCGGCCCGGCGCCGATCACCGCGACCCGCTTGCCGGTCGGCACCACATCCGACAGATCGGGCCGCCAGCCGGCCTTCAGCGCCTCGTCGGTGATGTATTTCTCCACCGAACCGATGGTGACCGCGCCGAAGCCGTCATTCAGGGTGCAGGCACCCTCGCACAGGCGGTCCTGCGGACACACCCGGCCACAGACCTCCGGCAGGGAATTGGTCTTGTGCGACATCTCGGCGGCGGCAAACAGATTGCCTTCCTCGACCAGCTTCAGCCAGTTGGGGATGAAGTTGTGGACCGGGCACTTCCACTCACAATAGGGATTGCCGCAGGCCAGGCAGCGCCCGGCCTGCTGGCCGGCGGTGGCGGGATCGAACTGGCCGATGATCTCGCCGAACTCGTGGATGCGGATTTCCGCGGGGGTCTTCTGGGGGTCCTGGCGCGGGAGGTCCAGGAACTGCATCGGATTGGTCGCCATGGGTCAGTCGCTCCAACGAAACGGGGTCGGGGCCACAACGGCCGGAGGGCCCGGCACCGGCGCGGCAGGTCATACGAGGACTACATTTGACACGGGCCCGTCCGGGGTCAAGATTTCCCCAGTGCTGCGCGGACCTTGCCGCTGACGGCACCCATGTCGGCACGCCCGAAGACCCGCGGCTTGAGTACGCCCATCACCCGGCCCATGTCACCCGGGCCCTCGGCCCCGGTCTCGGCGATGACCTCGGCAATCACCGCATCCAGCGCGGCGTCGTCCAGCGGCTCGGGCATGTAGGCCTCCACCACGGCAATCTCCGCGGCCTCACGGTCGGCGAGATCGTCGCGCCCGCCCTGACGGTATTGCTCGATGGAATCGCGCCGCTGCTTCAGCATGCGATTGAGGATCGCGAGCACGGCGTCGTCGTCTGCGTCGCGGCGCTCGTCGACTTCGAACTGGGAGATTTCCGCCTGAATCTGACGCAGTATCGCCAGGCGGTCCCGTTCCCGAGCCCGCATGGCCTGTTTCACGTCATCCTGCAACCGGGCCTTCAGCGACATTCGGCATCCCTCCTCGCAAGGATTCATGCGCGAGCCACGGGCCCGGTCGGGCCGGGGCTCCGCGGAGTTCAGTACAGCCGCGGCCGACGGGTCATGTCGCGCGAATTCTTCTTCAGCTGCCGCTTCACCGCGGCGGCCGCCTTGCGCTTGCGCTCGGCCGTGGGCTTCTCGTAGTACTCGCGGCGGCGGACTTCGGCCACCACACCGGCCTTTTCACAGGTGCGCTTGAAACGGCGCAGGGCAACCTCGAAGGGTTCGTTTTCGCGGACTCGAACGTGCGGCATACAATCTCCGGTTACAGCATTGGTTTCGACGAAACGGTGTACGTTAAGCCATGGCCGGCACACACGCCCGCCATGCAGAACGGAGCATGATAATCCAGGACAGCCCCTTTGGAAAAGCCCGTGACTCGGGAAACGCTGATCAATGTGCACGTTCGCGAGCCTGACTTACGAGCACGCGACGTGCACGCTATGATGACTCCATGGAAATCTTGAACGTCGAACTGGGCGAACGCAGCTACCCGATCCACATTGGCCCCGGCGAGGCCGCGCGGGCCGAGCATTTCGCTCCGGTGCTGGAGGGGCGGCGCGTCGCAGTCGTCACCAACAGTACCGTGGGGCCACTGTATGGCGAGCGCCTGCGCGCCAGCCTGACCGCGGCCGGAGTGCGCGGCGAGCCCCTGTGGATCGAGCTGCCCGACGGCGAATCGCACAAGACGCTGGCGACGGTCGAACAGATCCTGACCCGGCTGCTGGAGGCCCGCTTCGACCGCGGCAGCCGCATCGTCGCGCTGGGGGGTGGCGTGGTGGGCGACATCGCCGGTTTCGCCGCCGCGATCTACCAGCGAGGCATCCACTTCGTTCAGGTCCCGACCACCCTGCTGGCGCAGGTCGACTCCTCCGTGGGCGGCAAGACCGGGGTCAACCACCCGCTGGGCAAGAACATGATCGGGTCCTTCCACCAGCCGCGCGCGGTGGTCATCGACACCGACAGCCTGCAGAGCCTGCCGACGCGCGAGCTGCGCGCCGGTCTCGCCGAAGTCATCAAGTACGGCCTGATGCAGGACGCGGATTTCTTCGCCTGGCTGGAAGAACACCTCGACCGCCTGCTCGCCCTGGAACCCGAGGCGCTGGCCCACGCCATCCGCCGCTCCTGTGCCTGCAAGGCCGAAGTAGTCGCCGCGGACGAACGCGAATCCGGCCGCCGCGCCCTGCTCAACCTCGGCCACACTTTCGGCCACGCCATTGAAACCGGCATGGGCTATGGCGCCTGGCTGCACGGCGAGGCGGTAGGCACCGGCATGGCCATGGCCGCCCGGATGTCCGCGCGCATGGGCTGGCTGGCCCCGGCCGACGCCGCGCGCGCCGAGGCCTTGATCCACCGCGCCGGCCTCGACACCTACCCGCCGGCGGAACTGGATGCCGCCCGCTTCCGCGAACTGATGGGGATCGACAAGAAGGTCAGCGAAGGGCGCCTGCGGCTGGTGCTGCTGCGCGGGCTGGGCGCCGCCGAGCTGACCGCCGAGTTCGACGACAACGCCCTGCAACACACCCTCGACGAGACCGCCCGTGCCGCCTGAGACCGCCTCGATTGCCCGCACTCCGAACGGCGTCGGCCTCGCCCCGTGGGCGGCCGACCCGGAGCGGACACGCGGCCGCCGGCATCCGGAAGACGCCCCGCGCCACCGCAGCGAGTTCCAGCGTGATCGCGACCGCATCGTGCATTCCAGCGCGTTTCGCCGCCTGGAGTACAAGACCCAGGTATTCATCAGCCACGAGGGCGACCTGTTCCGCAACCGCCTCACGCATTCGCTGGAGGTCGCGCAGATCGGGCGTTCCGTCGCCCGCGCCCTGGGCCTCAACGAAGACCTCACCGAGGCGGTCGCGCTGGCCCATGACCTGGGCCACACCCCGTTCGGCCACACCGGGCAGCACGCCCTGAACGACTGCATGCGCGAACATGGCGGCTTTGAACACAACCTGCAGTCGCTGCGGATCGTGGACCACCTCGAGGCGCATTACGCCGACTTCGACGGCCTCAACCTGACCTTCGAGACCCGCGAGGGCATCCTCAAGCACTGCTCGCCGGAAGACGCCCGCATCCTGGGCGAGGTGGGCGTGCGCTTTCTGCAGCGCGGCCAGCCATCGCTGGAGGCCCAGCTGGCCAACGTCGCCGACGAGATCGCCTACAACAATCACGATGTCGACGACGGCCTGCGCGCCGGCCTGCTGCAGCTGGACCAGCTGATGGAAGTCCCGCTGTTCCGCGACTGCCTCGACGCGGTGCGCGCGCGCTACCCGAGGCTGGAGGCCCGCCGCGTACAGCACGAAACCGTGCGGCGCATGATCGACACCCTGGTCCAGGACCTGGTCACCACCAGCCGCCACGCGATCGAGAGCAGCAGCCCGGAATCGATCGACGCCGTGCGCGCGGAGAGCGGTCCGCTGATCCGCTTCAGCCCGGAGATGGCCGAACGCAACCGCACGCTCAAGACCTTCCTGCGGGAAAACCTCTACCGGCATCACCAGGTCCATGGCGTAATGCACAAGGCGCGCCAGATCATCCTTGACCTGTTCGCCGCCTTCGACCGCGACCCGCGCCTGATGCCGGAGCACTACCAGCGCCACGCCCGCGCCCTGAGCGAGGATGATCCGCATGGACAACAACGCGCCATCGCCGACTACATCGCCGGCATGACCGACCGTCACGCCATCCGCGAACATCACCGCCTGTTCGACCTCGGCACCCTGACCTGACCGCCATGGCACTCCGCGACCAATGCCTGGAACAGCTGGGCCTGCGCACCGACCCGTTCGCGGAGGTGCCCGACGCGGACTTCCTGTACACCGATCCGCTGCTGGACGGTGTCCTGGAATCCGCACGACAGGCTCTGGAGCACCCCGGTGCCGTGGTTCTGCTGACCGGCGACAACGGCTCCGGCCGCAGCCTGCAGCTGATGCGCCTGCTCGGCATGCTGCCCGAGGGCTACGAACTCATCGCCTTCAAGGCACGCATCAACACCCATTTCGAGTCGGTAGACCTGACCATCCGCAACTACCTGCGCTCGCAGAACGCGGATGACCCCGATCGCTCGCTGACCGAACTGCTCGCCCAGCGGGTGGTCGACGGATTCGTACCGGTGATCGCGATGGACGACGCCCACCTGGTGGGCACCGACATCGTCAACAACCTGCTGCGCATGCGCTCGGAGATCCTCGAGCAGCATGGTCGCGCACCGCGCATCGTACTGGTCGGCGGCGCGGGACTCCTGCGCCGCCGCCTGTACCTGCCGGACCCGGGAGACGAGGACCAGCTGACCCGCCTGAGCCTGCGCGCGTTCAACCTCGAACAGACCGCCGCCTACCTGCGTCATCGCCTGCTGGCCGCCGGCGCCGAAGACCCGGATGCACTACTCCCGCGCGAGGCCGTGCAGCGCCTGCAGACCGACAGCCAGGGGCTCGCGGGCGCCCTCAACCGCGAGGCGCGGATCCTGCTGGAAGCGAAATGTCGCCCGACACCGGGCACGACTGCGCCCCCCGCGGGCGCGTCCGCCGGCCAGGCAGCCACCGCCAATGCCGGGGATGCGCGGGATGCTGCGGAATCCGCGTCGCCATCCGGAGCGGCGCCGTCCGGCACCCGCCCCGAGGAGCAGGCCGGTGCTCCATCCGGAGCCGAACCCGCCCCCGGAGAAAGCCTCCGCGCGAGCCGCGACGGCGACGATTTCACCCCGGCCGCATTCGCCCTGCGCGGCGAGCGCGACGCCTCGGACGCCGACGCGGAAACGACAGCGGAGGAGCCGGCTCTCGCACCGGCCGAAGCACAACCGTTCTGGAACCAGCGCTGGTTCGTTCCCGCCGTAGCCGCCACCGTGGCCTTCGGGATCGCCGCGCCGCTGCTGTGGCAACTGCTGACCGGCTCGCCCGAGCACGCCCCGGAACACGAAGAACGAGTGGAACTGCCCCTGCCGGAACGCCCGGACGAGCGGGAAGCGGCCCCGGATCCGCCCCTCGAAGCGGAAGAGCCGTCACCGGAGATCGCTCGGCTGGAACCGGAGCCCATCCTGCCCCCGCCAGCCACCGACGAACCGGCGGAGACACCGGAAGAGCCGGGCCCGCCCCCCGAAGCCGAGCCGGAGCCCGAACCGGAGCCGGAGCCGGAACCCGAGCCGGAGCCGGAGCCGGAGCCGGAGCCGGCCGATCAGACCACCGAAGCCCTGGCCGACGCCGAGGGCGACGACGAGCGCCTGCAAGGCGACCTGGAATGGCTCGAGGGTCAGGATGCCTCGCGCATGACCATCCAGCTGGTGGCCGCGCCGGACATGGACACCGCGCGCGAATACGCAGACCGCCACAATCTCGGTGGCATCCGCTACATCCCCACCCGCACGGGCGGGAACGACTACGTCGTGATCCTCGCCGGCGCCTTCCCCGACCGGGGCGCTGCGGAACAGGCGGCTGCCGAGCTGCCGGACAGCGCCCGGGACGCCGGCACCTGGATTCGCTCCATCGGTTCGGTCCAGGAGGCGGCCCGCCGCTGACCCCCCCGGGCAAGGCTGTCCACTCCACCTGCGCGTGTAATTGCACCCTCCGGTTTGCCGGAACACGATCATTCCGGTATATTCCTGCGCCCCTTTTTCCAGCCTGGTGCATACGCACCACGACCGGAGGCCTATCGATGCAGCAGACCCGACTGACCGGCACCCTCCATCGCCCCGAATTCGAACGCGACAATTGCGGATTCGGCCTCATCGCACACATGGACGGGCAGGCCAGTCACTGGGTACTGGAAACTGCAATACGGGCTCTCGAACGGCTGACACATCGCGGCGCGATCGCCGCCGACGGCAAGACCGGCGACGGCTGCGGCCTGCTGATGCGGACCCCCGAACCGTTCCTGCGCCAGATCGCGGATGAAGCGGGCATCGCGCTGGCGGAACGCTTCGCCGCCGGCCTGGTGTTCATCAACCCCGAGGCGATCGCCGAGACCCGCGCCGCGGTGGAAGACGCCCTCGACCGCGGCGGCCTGACCCTGGCCGGATGGCGCGAAGTCCCGGTCGACCCCGACGCCTGCGGGGCGGAAGCCCTGCGCACCCAGCCGCACGTCCTCCAGCTGTTCGTCAACGCCCCGGCGGAGATGGACGGCGACGCCTTCGAACGCGCCCTGTACGTCGCGCGGCGGCGCGCGGAGATGGCGATGGCTTCGGACCCGGTGTTCTACGTGCCGAGCCTGTCGGCGCGGGTACTGTCGTACAAGGGTCTGGTGATGCCGGCCAACCTGCCGGTGTTCTACCCCGACCTGCAGCGCCCGGAGCTGGAAACCGCGATCTGCGTGTTCCACCAGCGCTTCTCCACCAACACCTGGCCGCAGTGGGGCCTGGCTCAGCCGTTCCGTTTCCTCGCGCACAACGGCGAGATCAACACCGTGCAGGGCAACCGCAACTGGGCGGTCGCGCGCCAGCACAAGTTCGCCAACGAACTGCTTCCCGAACTGGCCGAGCTGGAACCGCTGGTCAATCTGGAAGGTTCCGATTCGCAAAGCCTCGACAACATGCTCGAGGTTCTGCTGGCCGGCGGCATGGACCTGTTCCGTGCGATGCGCCTGCTGGTCCCGCCGGCGTGGCAGAACGTCGCGCACATGGACCCGGATCTGCGCGCGTTCTACGAGTACAACTCCATGCACATGGAGCCCTGGGATGGCCCGGCCGGCATCGTGCTGACCGACGGCCGCTACGCCGGCTGCACCCTGGACCGCAACGGCCTGCGCCCGGCGCGCTACGTCATCACGAAGGACCGCCACATCACCCTGGCCTCGGAGATCGGCGTGTACGACTACGCCCCCGAGGACGTGGTCGCCAAGGGCCGCCTGAAGCCCGGGCAGATGCTGGCGGTGGACACCGAAACCGGCGAGCTGCTGCAACCCGAGGACATCGACCAGATCAACCGCAAGCGTCAGCCCTACCGGCAGTGGCTGCGCGCGCAGGTGCATCACCTGAAGAGCCAGCTGGATGACAATCAGCTGTTCTCCGGCGAACCCATGCCGGCGGCGCGTCTCGAGACCTACGAGAAACTGTTCGACGTCACCTTCGAGGAGCGCGACCAGGTCCTGCGCGTGCTGGCCGAGGCCGGCCAGGAGGCCGTCGGCTCGATGGGCGACGACACCCCGTTCGCCGTGCTGTCGCAGCAGACCCGTTCGCTGTACGACTACTTCCGCCAGCAGTTCGCCCAGGTCACCAACCCGGCGATCGACCCGCTGCGCGAGAGCATCGTGATGTCGCTGGAGACCTGCTTCGGCCGCGAGCAGGGGCTGTTCGAGGAAACCCCGGAACACGCCCACCGGCTGGTGGCGGATTCCCCGGTGCTGTCCGAGGTGAAGTTCCGCGAGCTGTGCAATCAGACCGAAGATGCCTTCCGCGTGGAACGGCTGGACCTCAATTACGACCGCCAGAGCCTCGACCTCGAATCGGCGATCAAGCAGCTGACCGAAAATGCGGTCCGGGCCGTGCGCGATGGCGCCGTGATCCTCGTCCTGTCCGACCGCGCGATCGACAGCGAGCGCCGGCCGATCCCCGCGCCGCTGGCGGTAGGCGCGGTGCATCACGCCCTGATCGCCGCGCGCCTGCGTACCGACGCCAACATCGTCATCGAGACCGCCACCGTGCGCGACCCGCACCACTTCGCGGTACTGATCGGCTATGGCGCGACCGCGATCTACCCCTATCTCGCCTACTCCGCGCTGCACGGCATGAGCGAATCCGGGGAGATCCCCGGGGTGGACGCCCTTACCCTGGCGCAGAACTATCGCAAGGGGATCAACAAGGGCCTGTTCAAGATCCTCTCCAAAATGGGCATCTCGACCATCGCCAGTTACCGCGGGGCCCAGCTGTTCGAGATCGTCGGTCTCGCCGACGAGGTCGTGGAGACCTGCTTCAAGGGCACCACCAGTCGCATCCGCGGCACCCGTTTTGCCGATATCGAGGAAGACCTGGACATCCTCGCACAGCGTGCCTGGAATCCGCGCAAGGCGCCCAAGCAGGGCGGGCTGCTGAAGTACATCCACGGCGGGGAATACCACGCCTACAATCCGGACGTGATCCAGACCCTGCACCGCGCGGTGCAGTCCGGTGACTACGGGGTGTACCAGGAATACGCGGCATTGGTGAACGAACGTCCGGTGGCGACCCTGCGCGACCTGCTCAAGCCGCGCGAGGACATCGAGCCGATCGAAGTCGACGAGGTCGAGTCCGAGGCCGACATCCTGCCGCGTTTCGACTCCGCCGGCATGAGCCTGGGCGCGCTGTCGCCGGAGGCCCACGAGGCTCTCGCCACCGCGATGAACCGCCTCGGCGGGCGCTCCAACTCCGGCGAGGGCGGCGAGGCCGTCTCCCGCTACGGCACCGAGCGCATGTCGAAGATCAAGCAGGTGGCCTCCGGCCGCTTCGGCGTGACCCCGCACTATCTGGTCAACGCCGAGGTGCTGCAGATCAAGGTCGCCCAGGGCGCCAAGCCCGGCGAAGGCGGCCAGCTGCCGGGCCACAAGGTCAACAAGATGATCGCCGAGCTGCGCTATTCGAATCCGGGCGTGGCCCTGATCTCGCCGCCGCCGCATCACGACATCTATTCCATCGAAGACCTGGCGCAGCTGATCTTCGACCTCAAGCAGGTCAACCCGGATGCGCTGGTCTCGGTGAAGCTGGTCTCCGAGGCCGGCGTCGGCACCGTGGCCGCGGGCGTGGCCAAGGCCTATGCCGACCTGATCACCATCTCCGGTTACGACGGCGGCACCGGCGCCAGCCCGCTGACTTCGGTCAAGTACGCCGGCACGCCCTGGGAACTGGGCCTGGCCGAGACCCACGCGACCCTGCGCGGCAACGACCTGCGCGACAAGGTGCGCCTGCAGACCGACGGCGGCCTGAAGACCGGGCTCGACGTGATCAAGGCCGCGATCCTCGGTGCGGAGAGCTTCGGCTTCGGCACCGGGCCGATGGTCGCACTCGGCTGCAAGTACCTGCGCATCTGCCACCTGAACAACTGCGCCACGGGTGTCGCCACGCAGGACAAGGTGCTGCGCATGAACCACTTCATCGGCCTGCCCGAGATGGTCATGCACTACTTCCAGTTCGTCGCCCGCGAGACCCGCGAATGGATGGCGAAACTGGGCGTGCGCAGCCTGACCGACCTGATCGGCCGCACCGACCTGCTCGAAGTCCTGCCGGGCGAAACGCCCCGGCAGCAGCACCTGGCCATCGACCGCCTGCTGGAGACCGGCGACCTCGACGACAAGCCGCGCTTCTGCAAGGAGCCGAAGAACGAGCCGTTCGACAAGGCCGAGCTGGCAGAAAAGATGGTCGCCGACATGCTCGACGCCATCGAAAACAAGGCCGGCGGCGAGCACCATTACAAGTGCAGTAACACCGACCGCTCCATCGGCGCGCGGCTGTCCGGCGAGATTGCCCGGCGCCACGGCAACCAGGGCATGGCCGAAGCCCCGCTGCAGGTACGCCTGCAGGGCACGGCCGGACAGAGCTTCGGCGTCTGGAACGCCGGCGGCCTGCACCTGTACCTGGAAGGCGACGCCAACGACTACGTCGGCAAGGGCATGACCGGCGGCAAGCTGGTGATCCGCCCGCCGGAAGGTTCGGGCTTTGCCAGCCAGGACACCACCATCATGGGCAACACCTGCCTGTACGGCGCGACCGGGGGCAAGCTGTTCGCCGCCGGCCAGGCCGGCGAGCGCTTCGGCGTGCGCAACTCCGGGGCCATCGCGGTGGTAGAAGGCATCGGCGACCACGGCTGCGAATACATGACCGGCGGCGTGATGACCATCCTGGGTGGCACCGGGGTCAACTTCGGCGCCGGAATGACCGGCGGCTTCGCCTTCGTGCTCGACCGGGAGAACGACTTCCCCGACCGCATCAACAACGAGCTGATCGACCTGCACCGCCTCGACACCGAGGACATGGAGGCCCATCGCAACTATCTCGAGGAACTCATCACCGAGTTCGTGCACGAGACGGACAGCGCCTGGGGCCGCCAGATCCTCGAACAGTTCGACAGCTGGCAGGGCTCCTTCTGGCTGGTCAAACCCAAGGCCGCCGAACTCAGCGGTCTGCTGGCCAACCTGCGCCAGGCGGCCTGAGCGGGCCCGGCCAACGGACGTTGACCTGTCACGGGCCCCGCAAGGGGCCCGTTCTGTTTGCGGGCGGAGCCGTCACGCCCGGGCGGCATCGTGCGCCACTGGACGCGGCCTGCCCGCAGCGCAATACTGGGAGGCAGTCACGGCATTCGTGGTACGGAGGCAGCCGATGGGAATGGCCAACGCCCGGGCGTTCACGCCGGTGGACGAATACCTGCAGGGAGAGCTGGAGACCGAGATCCGGCACGAATACGTCAACGGCACCGTCTATGCCATGGGCGGGGCCAGCCGCAATCACAACCTGATTGCCGGAAACTTGTTCGCTGCCCTGCACGCCGCCCTGCGCGGCGGTCCGTGCCAGACCTTCATGGCCGACATGAAGGTGCATCTGCGCCTGGGTGACGACGAGCTGTTCTACTATCCCGACGTCATGGTCGGCTGCGACCCGGACGACCGTCACCGCTACTATCTCGAGCGGCCTCGGGTGATTGCCGAGGTGGCCTCGCCGGCCACCGAACGCCTCGACCGTCGGGAGAAACTGCTGGCCTATACCCGGCTCGACAGCCTCGCCACCTACCTGATCGTCGAGCAGCAGCGCCCGGCGGTCCAGGTCTATCGGCGAAACGCCGGCTGGGCCGCGGAATACCTCGGCGCCGAGGACCGCCTGGAGCTCCCCGAGCTGGAATGGAGCCTGCCCGTGGAGGAGCTCTACACCGGCATCGACCCCGACGCCGTCGCCGAGGACTCCGCCCCGCCATACCGCTGACCCCGCGCCTGATCGGCCGGAGGGCCGGCCTCCCACGGCCCGGGCCCGCCCCCTGTGTGGGTGGGGGGTAGGAGCGCAGCCCTCTGCGCGATACGGCGCTCCAACCGCTATCTCCGGCGGGCCAATGGTCCCTGCGGATGCGGGCGCGGTATCATGCTCGGCCACGCCCCGGCCCCGGGGCGGACTCCCCCGTCCGGCGACGAGGACCATGGCAGGCCGTATCCCGCAGGCATTCATCGACGAGCTGCTCGAGCGCACCGACATCGTGGAGGTGGTGCGCCGGCGCGTCAGCCTCAAGAAGGCCGGCAGCGAATACGCCGCCTGCTGCCCGTTCCACGGCGAAAAGACCCCGTCGTTCTACGTATCCCCGCAGAAGCAGTTCTACCACTGCTTCGGCTGCGGCGTGCACGGCACTGCCATCGGTTTCCTGATGGATTACGAGAACCTCGCCTTTCCCGAGGCGGTGGAACAGCTCGCCGAACAGGCTGGCCTGGAGGTCCCGCGCGAAAACGACGACGGCCCGCGCCAGGACACCACCGGGCCACTGTACGCCGCGCTGGAGGCCGCCGCGGACTACTACGTCCGCCAGCTGCGCGAGACCCCGCGCGCGGTCGACTATCTCAAGAACCGCGGCATCGACGGCGCCACCGCCCGCGATTTCCGCCTCGGCTGGGCGCCGAAATCGGGCCTGCTGCAGACGCTGTCGGAGCGCTTCTCCCCGCAGCAGCTGGTGGATGCCGGCCTCGCCGCGCGCCGCGACAACGGCGACCTGCGCGAACGTTTCCGCGCCCGCATCATGTTTCCCATTCGCGACCGGCGCGGGCGTGTCACCGGCTTTGGCGGGCGCCTGATCGACGACGGCGAGCCCAAGTACCTCAACAGTCCCGAGAGCACGGTCTTCCACAAGGGACAGACCATCTACGGCCTGTTCGAGGCCCGCCGCGCGCAGACCCGGCTGGATCACCTGGTGGTGGTCGAGGGGTACATGGACGTGGTCGCGCTGGCGCGCAGCGGCTACCACCGGGCCGTCGCCTGCATGGGGACGGCTCTGGGACGCAGCCACTTCGACGTACTGTTCCGCCAGGTCGGCCACCTGACCCTGTGCTTCGACGGCGACGCCGCCGGACGCCGCGCCGCTTCGCGCGCGCTGGAACAGGCCCTGCCGGTGATGCAGGGCATGCGCGAAGTCCGTTTCCTGTTCCTGCCCGAGGGCGACGACCCCGACAGCCTGGTGCGCCGCGAAGGCCTCGCTGCCTGGGAACGGCTGCTGGAGCAGGCCCTGCCGCTGTCCGAGGCCCTGGTGCGGCTGCTGCGCGAAGAGCACCCCACCGAGACTGCCGAGGGGCGCACGCATTTCGCCCACGCCGCGGTGCGCCGCATCGCCACCGCACGCGATCCGCTGTTCCGCGAACTGCTGTGCGAACGCGTCGCCGAGGAGAGCCACCTCCCGCGCGAGCGCCTGGAGGAACAGCTGCAGACCGAGACGGCCAGCGGCAGCGCCAGCTACGCAGCCGCAGGGGCCGCCGGGCGCGCCACAACCGGCCCTGCGAGCCCTCCCGAAGAAACGCCTTCGCCGTACGGCCCGCCTGTCAGTCGTCCCCGCGGCGAATCCGCGCCTTCGAGCGGGCGCCGCAGCACGACCCTGTGGGCCGCCCTGCTCGCGCGCATCCTGCAGCACCCGGAACTGGACTGGGACACACCCGCCCTGCGCGAGCTGGCGGCCGCCAGCGGCGAGGCTTCCGGCACCCTCGGCCGACTGCTGGAAGCCCTGGGCGAGCAGCCGCGGCCGGATACCGCGCGGCTGCTGGAACGATTCCGCCAACACCCGCGCTTCGAACGCCTGCTGTCGCTGGCCAGCGCCGAGCTGCACGACGGCGAAGACGGGATGACCCGTCAGGTCGCACTGGACGCCGCCGACCAGCTGCTGCGGCGCCACTGCCGCGAACGCATCCGTGAACTCACCGCTTCCGGGAGTCTGGATACGGAACAACGCGACGAACTCGCGCGTCTCACCTCCATCCTGCAGGGCTGAAGGCGAGACCGCGCCGCAGCCGCAGCCGCAGCCCATGGCCCCTTGAAATCCCCGTTCGTGCCCGCATCCACTTGATTGCACGAACCATTTTTCGCGCGCCTCACGGGGCGAGCAATATAAGACACTTCTGCTATAATGCAGGGTTCACTTTTCGAAGCCGAACGACGAACCTCGGAGATCAGATCGCGATGAACCGTGAAGAGCAGCAATCCCAGCTCAAGGAACTCATTGCCAAGGGCAAGGAGCAGGGATACCTCACGTATACCGAGGTGAACGACCACCTGCCCGAAACCATCATCGACTCCGACCAGGTCGAAGACATCATCGCGATGATCAACGACATGGGCATCGAAGTCCACGAGCAGGCCCCGGACGCCGACAGCCTGCTGCTGTCCGACGGCTCGGTGTCCGCCGACGAAGACGCCGAGGACGCGGTCGCCGCGCTGGCCTCCGCCGACAGCGACTTCGGCCGCACCACCGACCCGGTGCGCATGTACATGCGCGAGATGGGTACCGTGGAGCTGCTCACCCGCGAGGGCGAGATCCGCATCGCCAAGCGCATCGAAGAGGGCCTGATGCAGGTCCTGTTCGCGCTGGCCCACCATCCCGGCGCGATCGACAAGCTCATCAAGGATTACGACCAGATCGTCGAGAACGGCAGCCGCCTGACCGACCTGGTGGTGTCCTTCATCGAGCCCGACGGCACCAATGGCGAGGCCGTCGCCCGTGGCCTGGCCGAAGAGGTCGACGTCAAGGAGCAGCCTCAGCCGAAGAAGGAAGAGGCCGCCTCGCCCGAACTGGACGCCATCTCCGAGGCCGTGGACGAAGCCGACGAAGAGGCCGGCGAGCCGGTGGACAACGGGCCCGACCCCGAAGAGGCCCGCCGGCGCTTCGAGAAACTGCGCGAACTGCACGCCCGCGCCCACGCCGCCTTCGAGGCCGGCGACATGGAAGCGTATGCCACCGCGCGCGAAGAAACCGCGAAGTACTTCATGGAGTTCAAGCTGGTGCCGCGCGTGGTCGACCAGCTGACCCAGGAACTGCACACGACCATCGACCGGATCCGCAAGCACGAACGCCGGATCATGGACATGGCCGTGAACCAGGCGCATATGCCGCGCAAGACCTTCATCGACGGCTTCCCGCGCAACGAGACCAACCTCAACTGGATCCAGGAAGTCCAGAAGGAAGGCAAGGGCAAGTACGTCAACGCCCTCGGTGATCTCGAGGACGACATCGTGCGCACGCAGAAGAAACTGGCCGAGATCGAGCGCGAGGCCAGCCTCAGCATCTCCGAGATCAAGGAGATCAACCGCCGCATGTCCATCGGCGAGGCCAAGGCCCGCCGCGCCAAGAAAGAAATGGTCGAGGCCAACCTGCGCCTGGTGATCTCCATCGCCAAGAAGTACACCAACCGCGGCCTGCAGTTCCTCGACCTGATCCAGGAAGGCAACATCGGCCTGATGAAGGCGGTGGACAAGTTCGAATACCGCCGCGGCTACAAGTTCTCGACCTACGCCACCTGGTGGATCCGCCAGGCCATCACCCGCTCCATCGCGGACCAGGCCCGGACCATCCGCATCCCGGTGCACATGATCGAGACCATCAACAAGCTCAACCGCGTCTCCCGCCAGATGCTGCAGGAGATGGGCCGCGAGGCCACGCCGGAAGAGCTGGCCGAGCGCATGGAGATGCCCGAGGACAAGATCCGCAAGGTGATGAAGATCTCCAAGGAACCGATCTCCATGGAGACCCCGATCGGCGACGACGAGGACTCCCACCTGGGCGACTTCATCGAAGACGAAAAGGTCGCCTCCCCGACCGAGTCCGCCGCGCAGGAAAGCCTCACCGAGGCCACCCGCGAGATCCTGTCCACGCTGACCCCGCGCGAGGCCAAGGTCCTGCGCATGCGCTTCGGCATCGACATGAACACCGACCACACCCTGGAGGAGGTCGGCAAGCAGTTCGACGTGACCCGCGAGCGCATCCGCCAGATCGAGGCCAAGGCCCTGCGCAAGCTGCGCCACCCGACCCGCGCCGAACTGCTGCGCACCTACATGGACGCCGAATAACCGGTACCTCGCGCCCGTCCCGCAGACGGGCCGCCCCTCCACTATGCGGCGCCCTGCCCCCTCGGGGTAGAATGGCGCCGCATCCGTTTGCGGCCCCGCTGCGAACCCACCCGAGCACCCGGGCCTGTAGCTCAGTTGGTTAGAGCAGGGGACTCATAATCCCTTGGTCGTCGGTTCGAGTCCGACCGGGCCCACCACTCGCTTGCGCTCGCGCCGGGCAGGTCGGACTATCCCTGTCGCGCGCCTGTCGGCGCACGCCGTTCCGGCCTCGCGAAGCCATGCTTCGCGTCGCTACGCGACCGGCCTCCACCCAACCGGGCCCACCACTCGCTTGCGCTCGCGCCCCTCATCTTGAATCTCGATCTGTCCGTCCGGTTTACGCCGTCATCGCCCCATTCCTCGAATGGAGTCCGAATACCGGTCCCGTTTTTGGTACCCGTGCGAGCAGGCGGGAGCGCACGGAAGCCACCGACTGGCCGGCGGGAGGCACGCCCTCGACTTCGACGACGCCCCGGGATGAATACTGCATCCGGTACCGCACCGCGGCTGCCTGCCTCGCCCCTGCAGGGCAAACAAGCCTCAGCCTGTCCGCGCATTTTACATCCCGGTTCGTAACCGTTCGCAGCCAACTCACCAAGTTACTGAAAACAGGAAGGTGATCTTCTCTGGCCTGAGGCTTGCTAGGGCATTGGACAGGAACCCCCGAGAGAACGGTTTCACAAAACCCGCAGGGGCAACTTCCGAAAAGGCTTGCGATGCTGAACCTGGCCGCCGGACGGATGGGCCGGCTTCTCCAACAGCACCGTCCCCCCTACATCGATGGAGAAGAACACCATGAGGTTTGATATCGGACAGTCCCGACTCCTGGTTCCGGCCCTGCTGGCTGCGTCAATCGGCCTGACTGGCTGCGGCGGCGGAGGGGGCGGCGGAAGCAGCGGCGGTAGCGGCGGCAGTAGCGGTGGCAGTAGCGGAGGGGACGACTCGACCGACGTCAACGTACTGCCCGAACATTTCGACTTCGGAGTCGTTACGGAGGGCAACCAGGAACACACGCCCCCGCGGCAATTCACCATCAGCAACGAAGGTTCGACGTCCTACGACATCTCGAACATGTATCTGGCAGGGCAGGATCCGAACGCCTTCATCCTGGACCAGGGCGGTGGTGACGCCCCCTGCGACGCGCTGAGCCTGACACTCGACCCCGGCGACAGCTGCACCATTGCGGTGGCATTCGGCCCCGGCCAGCAGAATTTCGGCGAGCACCGGGCGCTGTTGATCGTGGAGAGCGACGATCCCAACGCCCCCTCGGTCGGGCATGCCGCCAGCCTGGACGGCGAATATGCCCATATTGATCCGGATCTCAACGTCCAGGTCAACCAGGTCAACGCGTGCCCGGGGGAGCTGGACAAAGCCTATATTTCCGTCATCGATCAGGCGGGATACCCGGTCAAGGGGCTGCACGAGGACCCTGCAAATTTCACGCTGGTGGAGAGCTCCGGCATGGAATCCCAACCGGTCCACGTCACCTGGATCGAAGAAAGCTTCACCAACCTCGCGTTCAGCGTCGCCATGGACTACAGCGCCAGTATCACCGACGTCCCCGGCGCGGTATCCAACATGGAAGAGGGAGCAAAGTTACTGGTCGACGCGATGCTGTCCGAGGATGAAGCAGACATCATCAAATACGCCACTGAGGTCGAGCTCATGACCCCGCAGTTCACTTCGGACAAAGGCGTGCTGGAAGCCGCGATCGACAAGGAACCCGACGGTGCCGGCGGTCGCACCGCCTTGTACGACGCCACCGTCGAGGCCATCGAGCGGACCACCGAACGCGACAAGGACCGCAAGGCCATCATCTCCCAGACCGACGGCATGGACAACGAGTCCGACGCCGATGTGGACGATGCGATCGAACTGGCCAACGCGGCCGGCATCCCCGTGTTCACCATCGGGTTCGGCGACTTCGACGAAGACCATCTGCGAAAGCTCGCGCGCGAGACGGGCGGCCTGTTCTACGAAGCGGCAGGTGACGAAAACC
The DNA here is from genome assembly GCF_003208255.1 of Thioalkalivibrio sp. ALE21. Classification (NCBI taxonomy): domain Bacteria; kingdom Pseudomonadati; phylum Pseudomonadota; class Gammaproteobacteria; order Chromatiales; family Ectothiorhodospiraceae; genus Thioalkalivibrio; species Thioalkalivibrio sp. ALE21. The sequence goes on along the minus strand of NZ_QKMA01000001.1, from coordinate 19,113 downwards.
TTCAGCAGGTCTTTCAGCAAGTGACCAGCCTGCTGTTCAGCGATCAATACGAGATCGACTTCGATTCCGAACTTGAATATGGCGAGGAAGGCTCGCTCAGGGTCATCGTCGAGTACGAGAGGGACGGTATCGAGTTCTCCGGGGAGGGCGAGAGGGTCGTCCACGCTTGCCCGTAAGCGTCCTCGGCGTCATCCCGGGTCCCCTTTCGGTACGGGACCCCGGGTCCGCCCGCTACGGGGGACGGCTCAGGGTTCCCTCGAAATCAGGCCGCCTCGGCGTCGATGAGGCCCCGCTGGAGGTCGATGGTGATCCGCTTGCCCTCGATGACCGTGGCGCAGGCCAGCAGGAAGAGCTCCACGAACTCGTTTCGCTCCTCCTCCGGCATTTCCGTGGAGGCATTGAAGGTGCCGAACATGGTGTCGTGGGCCCCGGCGGTGTAGAGGATCAGTCGCTGCATGGCGTCCTGGTCGTCCGGCGAGGGTGCGGCGGTGTCCAGGGTCGGCTCGCCCACCTTTTCCTTGATGGTGGAGTAGAGGTGGAACAGGTACTCCGCCGCGCTCTGGCGCCCCCGCCGGTCCTGCAGGGTGAAGTTGGCGGAGACCTCCTGGCCACTGCGTGCGCGCAGCACGATGTATTTCGACTCGGGCTGATCGTCGGCGTACGGATTCAGGATATCGGCCACGGTGTCTCCGGATCGGGATGGGCGAACGACCCCGGAGGGTACGAGACACCCCGGGAGATTTCCACGGCGGCCGCGCCCGCCGAGGGGTTATCCACCCCGATGCCCGGGCGAGGTGCGGGCAGCTTCACCCGGCGAGGATGTCCGAAGGGCACAGCTCCACCGCCACACGGCGGATGTGCCCGCGCAGGTCTTCTTCCTCGATCTGGTGCCACAACGACAGATCCACCTTCCACGGCAACAGCAGGTCATCGATCTCGCCCTCGATCCGGAGAAGGTCGCGCACGCCAAGGGTATCCGCCTGCAGGCACAGATCGATATCCGAGGCCTTGCGCCAGGTCCCCTTCGCGCGCGAGCCGTACAATAACACGCCGGTAATCTCCGGCCAGCCGGCGAACACCGCGCACAGGCGCATGACCACATCGGCCGGCAACCCGAACTTCGTAACACTGGCCGCTGCCGTCATGCCAGCCCTTCCAGCTCGCCCATGCGCCTCGCGAACGCATCGAACAGCGCGTGATAGCGCCACACCACCTGCTCGGCGATCTCGCGGGCCACCTTCTCGTTATAGGCATGGGCCGTCAGATTCCGGCTGCGGATCATCTCCATCCAGCCTTCGCCATCTTCGACGAGCCCCTTCGCAAAGGCTTCCCGGATCGCGTCGCGCGAGCCCGTGATCGCGGTATTGCCCTGCCAGGCGAAATAATCCTTCATCACGTTCCAGGCCAGCTCATGATTGAACTCGAAGGCCTGGATCAACCCCTGGCGTTCCAGATCCGACAGCTCGCGCTGCTGCGCCAGACGCACGGCACTCTCCAGCTGTGCCAGGGCCCGCCGGAAATTCGTCAGGCGCTGTTTCCAGCGCACATCCAGATCCGCCATTACGACCTCCTTTCGCGTCGCGTCACACTCTATCTCGTCTCGCCTGTCACGGCATTCACCGTCACGGACTGCTCTCGAGCCAGCGGTGCAGGCCGCCGCCGCGGCGGATGCGGCGGCCCGCGGCGGTTTCGAGGCGGCCGGGGCGGGGTTCCAGCAGGGTGAAACGGCGGCTGGCGCGGGTGATGGCGGTGTAGACCAGCTCGCGGGTCAGGATCGGGCTGTCGGTGTCCGGCAGGATCAGGGCCACGTGGTCGAACTCGGAGCCCTGCGCCTTGTGCACGGTCAGGGCGAAGGCGGACTCCACGCCCTCCAGGCGGTTGGGCGGGATCCAGCGCACCCGGCCGTCGGTGGCGAGGAAGGCCACCCGCAGCACCCGCGACTCCGGCCCGGAGGTGGCTGCGTCGCCCTGCGGCCCGTCCTCGCCCGCGGCCAGCCAGCGTGGCACGGCCAGCGCGATGCCGATGTCGCCGTTGATCAGGCCCAGGGCGTAGTCGTTGCGGGTCACGATCACCGGCCGGCCCTCGACCCATGTCCCCTCGCCCGCCAGCAGGCCCCGCTCCCGCAGTGCCGCCGCGATGCGGCGGTTCAGCTGCTCCAGCCCCCGGGGGCCGCGACGCACCGCGCACAGCAGCTGGAAATGCCCGTGCGCCTGCAGCACCTCGCGCGCCCAGTCCCCCCATGCACCGCGCGCGGCTCCGCCGGCCGGCCGCAGCCGCGCGAGGGCCTCGAGGTAATGGCGATACCCGGCAGCCTCGCGCTGCGGGTCGCCATCCAGCACCCGCGCCAGCCAGCCACGCCCGTCGCCGGCCTCCAGGGTCAGCCGATCCACCGCGCCATCGGGCGTGGGCAGGCGCACCTCCCCGGCCCGGCCCTCGTTGACCGCAGTGGCCAGCTGGCCGATGCCGCTGTCGGCATCGAAACGATGGCTGTGGCGCAGCATCACCACGTGCTGGTCCAGTGCCTGGCCGGCGCCGTCCTGCAGCGCGGCCGGGATCTCTGCACCGGCATGTGCCGTCAGCCAGGCCACGGTCTCCGGGGTGTAATGGCCGTCGGATGCACGGGCACAGAGTTCGCCCATCACCGCGCCGGCCTCCACCGAGGCCAGCTGGTCGCGATCACCCAGCAGGATCAGGCGCGCGTGGCGCGGCACCGCCTCCACCAGCGCGGCCATCAGTTCCAGATCGATCATCGACGCCTCGTCCACCACCAGCACGTCCACCGGCAGCGGGTTTGCCGCATCATGGCGGAAGCCGCGCGCCCCCGGTCGCGCCCCCAGCAGCCGATGCAGGGTCACCACCCCGGCGGGGATGCGGCTGCGCAGGCGCTCGCCGTCGGGCAGGGCCTCGAGGTTCAGGCGGTCCAGCGCCCCGCCCACCGAGGCATTGAGCCGCGCGGCCGCCTTGCCGGTGGGCGCGGCCAGACGGATGCGCAAAGCCTCGCCGTCGCCCTGCAGGCCCTGCAGCAGAGCCAGCAGGCGCAGCACGGTGGTGGTCTTGCCGGTGCCGGGACCGCCGGTGATCACGCCGAAGCCGCTGCCGGCCGCCAGGGCACAGGCAATGCGCTGCCAGTCCGGACCGCTCCCCGGTGCCGTGGCGGGGAACAGCCGGTCCAGCCATTGCCGGGTGCGGGCGGGATCCAGGGCCTCGCGCCAGGCGGGGGCATCTTCCAGCCGCGCGCGCACCGCCTCGCCCACCCGGCGCTCGGCCTCCCAGTAGCGGCGCAGATAGAGCTGGCCCCGGGCACGCACCAGCGGGCTGGCGCCCGGCGCGTCGTCGGCGCACAGCCGCGCGTCCGCCAGCGCGTGTTCCAGTTCCGCCCGGGTGGTTCCGCGCAGGGCCTCGGAGGGCAGCACCGCGGTGGCCGCCTCGCCCTCGGGCGGCAGCGCCAGGGTGCGGTCGGGGGCCTCCAGCAGCGTGTCCAGATCGAGACACACATGCCCGCGCCCGGCCTGATGGCTGGCCAGCGCCGCCAGCAGCAGGGCCAGCGGATCCAGCTCCGGGAGTTCCTCGTGCAGCAGGCGCACCAGCGCGCGGTCCACGCCGCGCAGCCAGCCGGCCTGTTCCCATTCGGCCAGACGCGCGAGCACGCCGGCGGCATCCGGCCGCGCCGCGGCGGGCGCGCTCATGCCCCGGCCTCCGTGGAGCGCACCGCCGGGCGATCCGGACCTTCGGCGAAGGCGCGGTCCAGCCACTCGATCAGCTCGCGCGGCGGGCGCTGATGGAACACGCCCCGCCCCGGCGCATCCACCCCGCGCAGGAACAGATAGACCCCGCCGCCCATGTGCGTGTCGAAGTCGTAGCCGGGCAGGCGGGCCTTCAGCAGGCGGTGCAGCGCCAGGGTGTAGAGCACCAGCTGCAGGTCGTAGCGGTGATCCAGCACCGCCGCGTTCAGCTGCGCCGGGGTATAGGCCTCCGGCCCGGCCCCCAGGCGGTTGGACTTGTAGTCGGCCACGTAATAACGCTCCCCGTGCCGGAACACCAGATCGACGAAACCCTTGAGCATCCCGTTGATCCACTTGCGCCCGGCCGGCGGGCGCGACTCCCCGGGCAGGACATCACGGCGCACCGCCGCATCCAGGGTGTCGCTGTGCAGCCAGCGGGTCTCGAACAGGAACTCGAGCTCGGCCTGATAGCTGTCCAGCCCCGCCAGCGAGAACCCCGCAGCGCCGTCCAGCGGGAACTCGGCCGCCAGCAGGTCGTGCATCCAGCCCTCCAGCACCGGCACCCAGTCGTCCCAGCCGCGGGCACCACAGCGCCGCGCGACCTCGGCGTGCAGACGCGCGGGATCCCCCGCCACCCGCGCAAAGCCCTGTTCGCCGGCCCATTCCAGCAGCCCGTGCAGGAAGGTGCCGGGCTCCGGGCCGTGCGGGAAATCGTGGTGCCCGCCGGCCGGGGCCGTGGTCACCGCCCCGGACTCACGATCGCTGTCCGCGTCGAGGTCACGCCCACCGGCATCCTCGCGCAGGATGTCCTCCTCGGCGGTATCCGGGGCATCGGGGCCGGCATCGGCGAGCGCGGCACTGTCGTCCGGGCCCGGCTCCTCGCGCCGTGCGATGGCGCTGTAGCTGGCCACCCACCAGGGCTCGCGCACCCGGCGCCGCGGGACCCGCGCGGGCCCGGTGGCCGGCGCGGCCTCGCCCGCGCGGCAGCGTTCGGCCGCCGGCGGCGGCAGCGGCTCCACCCGCACATGGCCTTCGTCGTCGCGCAGTTCCTCCATGCGCGCGGCCAGCGCCGGCGGCTCCACGCCCTCCGGGCCGAACAGCAGGTAGCCGACGGCCGTGCGGTGCAGATCGCTATCCTTGCGGTTGCCGTGGCGCACGGGCGCGATCGCCATCCAGCAGGCGTGGCGGGCGCGGGTCATGCCCACGTACAGCAGACGCAGATCTTCGGCGCGCTGCTCGCGCTGCTGGCGTTCCTTCGCCGCGTCGTCCATGTGAAACCGCCACTGCGGGGCCGCGCCCGGCGAGCGGTCCAGGAACGGTACGTCCTTGCTGGTCACCTCACGGAAACCGCAGACGAATGGCAGGAACACCAGCGGGTACTCCAGGCCCTTGGACTTGTGCAGGGTGACCACCTTGACCAGGTCCTCGTCGCTCTCCAGGCGCAGGATCTGCTCGTCACCGGGCGCGAAATCCGCATCGCGATGCTCGGCCAGGTGGCGGATCAGTGCCTGCTCGCCGTCCAGCTCGGCATCCGCCTCCTGGAGCAGCTCGCTCAGATGCAACAGGTTGGTCAGCGCGCGCTCGCCGCCCTCGTCCGCGAGCAGGGCACGCGGCACGTCGAAATCGTGCAGCAGGGCGCGCAGCATCGGCAGCACCCCGCGCGCCTGCCACAGCCGGCGATAGGCGCGGAACTGTTCCACCCGCGCCTCCCAGCGCAGCTCGTCCACGGTCAGCCGGTGCAGCTCCGCCAGCGGCAGTCCCAGGGTCGGCGTCGCCAGGGCCGCACGCAGCAGCCGCTCGCTGGTGGGCTCGGCACAGGCGCGCAGCCAGCGCAGCAGGTCCCCGGCCTCGGCGGTGGTGTAGACCGAATCCCCGCCCGAGAGGTACACGCTGCGCACGCCCCGCTCGCGCAGTGCACGTTCGATCTCGGCGGCCTCCTTGCGATCACGCACCAGCACGGCCATGTCGCGCGGGCGCAGGGGGCGGAAGCGGGCCTCGCCCGCGTCCCCGCCCTCGACGAAGCCGGTGTGACCGTCCTCGCCGCCGTTCAGCAGCTCCACCATGCGGCTGGCGCAGGCCGCCGCGGCACTCGCCCGCCAGTCGCGGATGCCCACCGGCTCGTCGCCGCCGGCCTGCCACAGGGTCAGCGCGGGCAGCGCGGTGCCGTGTTCCGTCAGGGTCTCGGAGCGGCCGCGGGCTTTGACCCGATGAAACGGCAGCTCCCCGCCCCCGAAACCGAACGCGCCGTCGGGCCAGGCCTCGGCACGAGCGAACAGGTGGTTGACGCCGGCCACCAGGGATTCCACCGAGCGGAAATTCTTCGGCAGGGTGTAATGCCGCCCGGCGGTGGCGTGGCGAGCACGCAGGTAGCTGTGGATGTCGGCCCCGCGGAAGCGGTAGATCGCCTGCTTGGGGTCCCCGATCAGCAGCAGCCCGGTGACGTCCGGGTTCTCCTCGATGCGGTACACCTTGTCGAAGATCCGGTACTGGTCCGGATCGGTGTCCTGGAACTCGTCGATCAGGGCCACCGGGAAGCGCTCGCGCAGGGTACGCGCCAGGGCCTCGCCGTCGGGACCGTACAGGGCGTCGCGCAGGCGGGTGAGCAGGTCGTTGAAGCCGATCTGCGCGCGCTGCTGCTGGGCACGGCGAAAGCGCCGGTCGATCGCGGCCGCCGCGGCCTTGAGCAGGCGCTCGCTCTCGTCGGCACAGACCTCGGCGTGGTCGTTCAGCGCGATGAACGCCGGATGCAGGTCGGCGGGCAGGGACTGGCCCTTCTTGCGAAACCCCTCCTGCGCCATGCCGGCCGCGCTCATGCGCTCCAGCAGCGGAGTGCTGCCGCCGATGCGCGGCTGCAGCAGCCCCGGGGTATCCGCCCATTCGCGCATCGCCTCCAGCAGCTGCTCGGGGTTCTTGTATCTGGTCCCGTTGAGCACGTCACGATGCAGCTGGCGGAACTGTGCCTCCACGGCCTCGCGGTCCTCGTTCCAGCGCTGCTTCATCGCCGCCAGCCGCTGCAGGCGATCACCCAGCCAGGCGTTCAGCCCGTCCGGGGTGGTCAGCGCCTCGGTGGCCGGCGGCAGCGGTTCCACCCGCCCCAGCAGCGCGCGCACCTTGCCCAGCAGGGCCTCGGGGCTGGCGCCCCAGGCCCCGCGCAGCAAAAGCAGGGCATCGACGCTCTGCGGATACATGAAACTGCGCCAGAAGTCCCGCGCCGCCTCGGCCAGCAGTTCGCGCTGGTCAGCCGCCAGCTCCTGACGGAACGGGCTGCCGGAGGCGAAGGCGTGTTCGCGCAGCACCCGCTGGCACCAGGAGTGGATGGTGGATACCGCCGACTCGTCCATCCACTCGGCGGCCACCTCCAGACGCCGAGCCGCACCCGCGCGTTCGTCCGGGTCCGGCCACTGCGCGCGCAGATCGAGGTGGACGGGTTCGGCGCCGGCGACCTGCTCCGGGGCTTCGGCGCGGAACACCCGCGCGGCGGTGGCCAGGCCGTCGCGGATGCGCTCGCGCAGCTCCTGGGTCGCCGCCTCGGTGAAGGTCATCACCAGGATCTGCGGCGGCGTCAGCGCCCCGCAGCCCTCGGGCAACGGGCCGTGTCCCAGCACCAGACGCAGGTACAGCGCGGCGATGGTGTAGGTCTTGCCGGTACCGGCGCTGGCCTCGATCAGCCGCGAGCCGTGCAGGGGCAGCGCCAGCGGATCCAGCTTGCGCACGTCCTCGTGGGTGTCCGTCCCGGGCGCGTGGGTCATGCCGTCTCCTCCCCGGTGCTCAGGCTGTCGAACAGCGGGCGATACAGGCGCTCGGCCCAGTACGCCATCGCCGGGTCCGCCAGCAATGCCTGCGGATCCGGCCAGGCCCGCGCCAGCGCCGGGCGCCGGGCCAGCTCACCGGCCTCGTGGTAGCCGTCCCCTTCCAGCACGCGCAGCGCGGCCGCGTGCGCATCCCGGTCTTCATCCTCGGCCCGCAGCCAGGCCCCGGCCACCGCGGCCGCCAGCGGCAGCGGGCGTTCCAGCGCGGCGGCCCAGCCTTCCAGCAGGGTCTCCAGATGCGCGCGGGCGGTGGCCCGGTCGAGGGCCACGAAACGGCACTCGGTATCCAGGCCCACCAGCCGGGTCTCGACATCGGCGCGCGCGGCGCAGGCGACCAGGTGACGCACCCAGGCGCCCGTCAGCTTGTCGATGCGCCAGGCCTTCTTGTCCTTCAGCCGGCTGACCGTGGATTCCAGCTGCAGGGCCGCCTCCTGCGGAGCGCCCTCCGGCGGGATCCGCAGCGCGGCCGGCAGGGCCTCCAGCTGCCAGCCGGCCGCCGCCACGCGCACCGCCGGCAGCGCCGGGGCCCGCCGCGGGAAGGCCTGCAAAGGTTCGGCGATGCGTTCCAGGAGTCGTTCGGCGTCCCCGATCAGTTCCGTGCGCTGCAGCTCGCCGGCCGCCCCCAGCGGCAGGTGCCCGGCGCGCAGCAGGCGACGGGATTCCGCCTCCAGGGTCGGACGGCGCCGCTGCAGCCATGCCTGCGCGTCCTCGTCCGCCTCGATCTCGCCGTCCTCCAGGGCCGTGGCCACCAGCCGCTGGCGCAGCTGCCAACCCTCCAGCCCCGCCACGCCGAACGGCTCCAGGTCCTCGGTCGCGCCCGGGTCCTCGTCGAAATGCACGCCCAGACGCTGGCCAAAGAACACCTCGACCGGGTCCTTCAGCAGCCGCACCAGGGTCTCCGGCCCGAGCACGGCGTCCTCCGCCTCCGGCGCGGGGGGTGGCAGGGTTTCGTCCTCCGCCGGCGCGTCCGTTTGCGCAACGCCCGCCGCCGGGGCGGCATGCACCGCCTCCCATTCGGCGGCATAGGTGAAATGCGCAGAAGCCTCGCCCGCCGGCGGGAAATTCGCCGGCGCGAAGGGCTGCAGCGGGTGTTCGATCGTCAGTTGCTGCAGCAGGGACGCCTCGCCCGCCGGCTGCCAGCCGGCTGCCAGATGGTCGCGCAGCTGGGCCACCAGCACCGACGGCGGACGCGGTTCGTTGTCGCGCACGCTGCGCCCCACCCAGCTGACATGCAGATGGTCACGCGCGGACAGCAGGGCCTCCAGGAACAGGTAGCGGTCGTCCTCGCGCCGCGAGCGGTCGCCGGGGCGGTAGTCGCGGGTCATCAGGTCGAAATCCACCGGCGTCGGGCGCCGCGGATAATCTCCGTCGTTCATCCCCAGCAGGCAGACCACCCGGAACGGGATCGCGCGCATCGGCATCAGGGTGCCAAAGTTCACCGCCCCGGCGAGAAAGCGCTGCCCCACCCCGGCCTCCTCCTGGCTCGCCAGCCACTGCTCGCGCACCACGGTCAGCGGCAGGGCCTCGGTCAGACCGGCGGCGTCACAGTCCTCGCGCCACTGCTCCAGGGCGTCCTCCAGCCGCCGCAGGCTCAGCAGCTCGTCCTCGTCGTGCCCCTGGAAGAAATCCTGCAGCAGGCCGTGCAGGCAGGCGGCCCAGTCCTCCGGGCTCTGCGCGCGGCGCAGGGCCTCCCAGGCCCCGGACAGCGCCTCGATCAGGTGGTCCAGCGGCCCCAGCAGCGTGGCCGCCAGTCCGCCGCTCTCGGCGAACGGCTCGATTGCCTGCCAGGCCTCGCCGTCGCCCACCGCGTAACCCAGCAGCATGCGCCGCAGGCCGAAGCGCCAGGTGTTCTGCTCCAGCCCCTCGGGCAGCCCCAGGCCGGCGCGCTGGCGGGCATCCAGCCCCCAGCGCACGCCGGCGGCCTCGGCCCAGCGGTGCAATGCCGCCAGATCGTCCTCGCCGAGACCGAAACGCCGCCGCACCGCGGGCACGTCCAGCAGGTCCAGCACCTCGCTCACGCCGATGCGGCTCTCGGGCAGGGCCAGCAGGCGTTCCAGCGCGATCAGGACCGGGTCGCGCCCGCGCGGCCCCTGATCGGCCAGGGTGTAGGGGATGTGCCCGGGTTCGTCGGGCCCGTGCTGACCGAACACCGCGTCGATGTACGGGGCATACACGTTGATGTCCGGCACCATCACGATCACGTCGCGCGGGCGCAGGTCGGGGTCGGCGTCGAACAGTGCCAGCAGGCGGTCATGCAGGATCTCCACCTCGCGCAGCGGGCTGTGCGCGACGTGGAAGCGTACCGAGGCGTCGGCCGGGTCCACCGGCGGCCAGGCCTCGCGGGTCTCGCCCAGCGGGCGCAGCGCGCGGATGTCCTCCTGCAGCTGGTGCAGCAGGCAGGCCTCGCCGTGCGGCTCGAAGAAATCGATGCGCTCCCAGTCCAGCCCCTCCAGCACGCGGTTGCGGGCGGCCGGCTCATCGTGTTCATCCAGCAAGGCGATGTAGTCGCGCCCCTGACGCCCCCAGGCAGCCAGCAGCGGATGGGCGTGGCTGTGCAGCGTGGTTTCGTCCAGCACCTCGGGCATGTCCGGGCGCCGCGCCTGGCGCCGGCGGCGGGCGCGCAGCAGGTCGCGGTCGGCCACGATGTCGGCCCAGTAGTGCTCGCAGGGGTTGTGCACGCAGACCAGGATCTGACATACGCCCGCCAGCCCCTCCAGCGCCTCCAGGATCTGCCCCGGCATGGAGGAGATGCCGAACACGATCAGCCGCCGCGGCACTCCCGCGGGGCGCTGCTCGAGATCCCCCACCGCCCGCATGTAGCGCTCGTGCACCGCGGAGCGGCTGACCCACGCCTGTTCGTCGCCCACGTCGTCCAGCAGGGCCCGCCACAGTTCGGCCTGCCAGCGCTGCTCCGGGGCCAGTTCGGGCTCCTCGCCGCGCGCCCCGCGCAGCACGTCACGGCCGTCGGCCCAGTCCGCCAGCCAGTCGGCGCGGTACACCTGGTACTGGTCGAACAGATCGGCCAGGCGCTCGGCCAGCTGGTAACGCTTGCGCAGGTCGCCGCCCGCCTCCGGGCCGTCGTCACGCAGGAATTCGGCCAGCGGGGCAAAGGCCGGGCGCTGCAGCAGCGCCGGCAGCAGGCGCATCAACCGCCACAGCAGCGGGCGCTTGGCGAACGGGGATTCCAGCGGCACCGCCTCGGCGCCCAGCACCGCGCGATAGGCGGACCAGATGAAGCGCGAGGGGAGCTGCATGTCCAGCGCCGCAGCGATCCCGCAGCCGGGCGGATCGGCATCCGGATCGGCCGCCAGCGCGTGCCGCAGCCACTGCGCCATGCCGTTGCTCTGCACCAGGATGGTCTCGTTCTCCAGCGGCGCCGGCGGCGCCCGCCGCACCCACTCGACCACCAGCGAGCGCAGCGACTCCAGCCGGTTGCCGTGCAGCACCACCATCCCTGGCTGCAGTTCCTCGCTCGCCTCCACGCCCGCTCCTGCCGCTGTCCGTCGTCGTGCCGGCTACCGTCGCAAAAGCCCGGGGGGCTGTCCAGCCACCCCGCCAGTCAGCGTTCCCTCCTCGTCACAGTGGTCAAGGAAACACTGTTCAATGAGGCTGTGACGTCCCTGTGGCTCAGGTAAACTCGGGGACATGATTGCGGATTCCGGAACGTTCATGCACACGCGTCTGCCCCGCCTGCTCAACCTGGCGCTGGCGGTCATGCTGGCGTGGATGACGGCCGGGCTGGTATGGCTGATGCTTGCCCCGGAGGGGGTTCTGCCACCCCCGGATCCCGCCGCAGCACCCACCGACACCACACATTCTTCGTCACCGGCCAGCGCGACGACGGAAGCAGGCGAGGACCGAGCTTCAGGATTCAGTCGCAGCGCGCGTCATGAACCTTTCGGCCCGCTCGAAACCGCCACGCCCGCGCCAGTCGAACAGGCGCCCGAAACCCGGCTGCAGCTGGATCTGAAAGGTGTCCTGGCCGATGGCCATGGCGACGGAACCGCGTTCATCGCGGCTGGCGGCAGGGACATCGAGCTCTACCGGCCCGACGATACCATCGGAGAGCAAATGGCCACGCTGGACCAGGTGCACCCCGATCATGTGGTGCTGCTGCGGGATGGCCGACACGAGATCCTGCGACTGCCACGCGGTGAGGATCCGCGCATCGCGGGCAACGGTGCGGACCGGAGTGCGGAGCCTTCGCCTGCAACGAGTTCTGCCGACGGTCGTATCAGTCGCGACCGCTGGCTCAACGATCCCGAACGGGTCATGGACGCCGTACGCGCCCGCCCCGTCATTCGCCAGGGATCGCTGGCCGGACTCGAAGTCCGGCCCACGCGCAATCGGCGCGACTTCGAGCGAACCGGCCTGCGCCCCGGCGACATCATCACCTCGGTCGGAGGGCGAGAGATCTCCGCGATCGAGGACCCCGAAACCCTGCTCGCGGACCTGCAGGACGCGCGCCGGGTCGACATCACCGTCGAACGCGACGGCCAGGCCCGTTCGCTCAGCATCGAGTTTACCGAATGAGACTCCGCCCGTCCCTCGCCAGCGCATGGCTGACCGCGGCCCTGCTGGCCACCCCGGCCGCGCCGCTGGCCGCCGACACACTCACGCTCAACCTGCGCGACACCGACATCCACAACCTGATCGATCTGGTGGCCGAAGAAACGGGCACCAACTTCATCGTGGATCCCAGGGTGCGGGGCGAAGTCACGGTGGTTTCCAGCCGTCCGGTCGCGCGTGACGAACTCGAGGACCTGTTTCACGAGATCCTGGATATCCATGGCTTCGCGGCCGTGGAGGGTGACGGCGCGACCCGGATCATCCCGGATGGTCAGACCACGCAGGAGCCCACGCCCCTGCTGACGCCGGATGCCGAAGCCCCGGACACCCGGGGTGCGTCGATCGTCACCCACGTCATCCAGGCGCGCCATGTCGACGTCACCCAGCTGGTGCCCGCATTGCGCCCTCTCCTCCCCCAGAGCGGCCACATGGCCGCCTCCAGCGGATCGTCGAACGCATGGATCGCCCCATGGACACGGAGTTCGATGTCATCGAGCTCGAACATGCACGCGCCGGGGACCTGACCGAACACCTGCGCGAACTGATGCCGGGACGCCCGGGCGAGCTCCAGGATGCCCGCGCACAGGCCGACCCGCGCAGCAACGCCATCATCCTGTCGGGGGACGAAACCGACCGCCTGCGCATGCGCGGCCTGATCGCCCAGCTGGACCGCGAGGTTCATCGGGGCAATACCCGGGTGCACTACCTGCGCTATGCCCGCGCGGAAACCGTCGCGGAACTGCTGCGCAGCATCGCGGAGCACGATCCGGGCATGGAAACCGAGGACGGCGACGGCCCGCGCGTTCACATCGAGTCCCACGAAAGCACCAACGCTGTGGTCACCTCGGGCCCGGCGGAGCGCCTGCGTGATTTCGACGACATTATCGACCAACTCGATATCCGGCGCGCCCAGGTCCTGGTCGAGGCCGTGATCGCGGAGGTTTCCTCCGACCGGGTCGAGGAACTGGGCGTCCAGTGGGGCGCGATCGGCAGCAGCGCCGCCGGAGTCCTGAGCTTCTCCGAGAGGCAGACCGGCATCGTCGATCTGGCTGCCGGGATCGATGCCTACCTCGGGGGCGAGGTGGCCAGCCCGCCGGGGCTCAGCGACGGGCTGACGGTCGGCGGCGCGGGCCAGTCCGGAAACAACGCCATTGCCGGTCTGGTGAACATGCTGCAGCGCGACAGTGCCACCAACATCCTCTCGACCCCCAGCCTTCTCACGCTGGACAACGAGGAGGCCGAGATCGTGGTCGGCCAGAACGTACCGTTCGTGGTCGGGCGCTCAATCGAGGACTCCGGACAGGCCTTCGACACCATCCGGCGCGAGGACGTGGGGGTCAAGCTGCGCGTGCGTCCGCAGATCAACCAGGGCAACGCGGTGCGCATGGAGATCGAACAGGAGGTCTCGCAGCTGGCGCCCGGCACCGCGGGTGCCGCCGACCTGATCACCAACACCCGCACACTGACCACCCATGTCCTGGTGGATGACGGCGACATGCTGGTCCTCGGCGGGCTGATCGAGGAGCAGCAGACCGACCAGGAAGCCGGCGTCCCGGGGCTCGGGAATATCCCGGGCCTGGGCCGGCTGTTCCGCGCCGACCGCAACCAGACCGAAAAACGCAACCTGATGGTCTTCCTCCACCCGCGCATCGTCCGGGACAGCGCCGACGGCGCCGAACTCACCAGCGAGAAGTACAGCTTCATCCGCGCCGAACAGCTGCGCGAACGAGCCCGCACCCGGGGCCGCGGCGACACCACACCGGTCCTGCCGCAATGGGACCGGCTGACCGAGCTGCCCCCGGCCTTCGAAGAACTGCATCCGGCTTACGCCACCGACCATGCTGACTGAACAGGCCCCCGACCCGAGCACGGAAGACGACTTCAGCGTCGGCTACGGCTTCGCCCGGCGCGTCGGCGCCGTTCCGGGCGAGGTCCGCGACGGCGAGCGGGAAATCATTCTCCATCCACGAGCGGACCCCGAGGGACTGGCCGAGCTCCGGCGACGCAGCGCCGAGCCGCTGCGTCTGCACCCGGTTGACGAGGCCACCTTCGAACGGCGCCTGCGCGAACGTTACGAGTCCAGTTCCTCGGACGCGATGCAGTCGATGGAAGGACTGGACGACAGCCTCGACCTCTCCAGTGTCGCGGAATCGCTGGGCGAGCCCCGGGACCTGCTGGAGACCGAGGACGATGCCCCCATCATCCGGCTGATCAACGCACTGCTGACCGAGGCGGTCCGCGAGAACGCCTCCGACATCCATGTCGAACCGTTCGAGAACCGCCTGGCCGTGCGCATGCGCGTGGACGGGATACTGCGCGAGGTCCTCACCCCTCCGGCAGGGCTGGCACCTCTCATCGTCTCGCGCATCAAGGTGATGGCCCGTCTGGACATCGCCGAAAAGCGCCTGCCGCAGGATGGCCGCATCTCCCTGCGCATCGCCGGGCGGCCGGTGGACGTGCGCGTCTCCACCCTGCCCTCGGGCCATGGCGAACGCATCGTGCTGCGACTGCTGGACAAGCAGGCCGGACGCCTGGACCTGGCCCATCTGGGCATGGAGGCACAGACCCACGCGGTCCTGGAGCGGATTGTCACGCGGCCGCACGGCGTCGTGCTGGTCACCGGCCCCACGGGCTCCGGCAAGACCACCACCCTGTATGCCGCCCTCACGCGACTGAACGACCGCAGCCGCAACATCCTCACCGTGGAAGACCCGATCGAGTACTACCTCGACGGGATCGGCCAGACCCAGATCAACAGCCGCATCGACATGACCTTCGCACGCGGGCTGCGCGCCATCCTGCGGCAGGATCCCGACGTGGTCATGGTCGGCGAGATCCGCGATCTGGAAACCGTGCAGATCGCGGTACAGGCCAGCCTTACCGGGCATCTGGTCTTTTCCACCCTGCACACCAACACCGCGATCGGGGCGGTCACGCGCCTGCGCGACATGGGCGTCGAGCCCTTCCTGCTGTCCTCGACGCTCAACGGCATCCTGGCGCAGCGCCTGGTGCGGGTCCTGTGCCCCGAATGCCGCGAGCCGTATCCCGCAAGCGCTCGCGAATGCGCCCTGCTGGGACTGGAAGACCCCGGCGACGACCCGGCACCCACGCTCCATCGGCCCCGCGGCTGTCCCGCCTGCAACGAGCTCGGGTATCGCGGCCGGACCGGGATCTACGAACTGGTGGAGATCGACGACACCCTGCGCGGCCTGATCCACGACAACGCCGGGGAACAGGAAATGACCCGGGCCGCCCGGCAGCACAGCCACAGCCTGCGCGCGGACGCCCGCCGCCGTGTCCTCGACGGCACCACCAGCCTCGAGGAAATGCTGCGCGTCACCCAGGAGGACTGACGCCATGCCCGCATTCGAATATCAGGCCCTGGATGCCGGGGGACGCACCCGCAAGGGTGTCACCGAGGGGGACACCGCGCGCAGCGTGCGGGCGCAGCTGCGCAGCGACGGCCTGACCCCGCTGGAACTGCGCGAGATCGACGATGCCGGCCCGCGGCCGGCCACCGTTGGCCGTTCCGCGACCGGCGGCCGGGGGCACATCGGCCCCCTGGACCTGGCCCTGGCCACCCGGCAGATGGCTACCCTGGCGCGTGCCGGGCTGCCGGTGGAGGAATGGCTGGCCACCGTCGCACGCCAGAGCGAAAAACCGCGGGTGCGCAACATCCTGCATGCGGTGCGCACTCGCGTCATGGAGGGACACTCCCTGGCCAGCGCGCTGGCCGGCTTTCCCCGGGTGTTCCCCGAGATCTACCGCAGCACCGTCGCCTCGGGCGAGGCCTCGGGGCACCTCGACCGGGTACTGGAACGCCTTGCCGAATATCTGGAGAGCCGGCACGCGCTGCGCCAGCGGGTGCTGCTGGCCCTGATCTACCCGATCGCCCTGACCGTGGTCGCCATCCTGGTGACCGTCGGCCTGGTGGTCTACGTGGTGCCCGAAGTAGTCCAGGTCTTTGACGGGCTCGACCAGGAGCTTCCGGCGATCACGCGGGGGCTGATCGCCACCAGCGATGCCCTGCGGGACTGGGGCCTGGCGGGACTGATCGTCCTGGCGGCCCTGACCGGACTGCTGGCCTGGGCGCTGCGCCACCCCGGCCCGCGCACGCAGTACCACCGCCTGCTGCTGCACCTCCCCCTGGTGGGGCGTCTGATCCGCGGCATCAATACGGCACGCTTCGCGCGCACCCTGAGTATCCTGTCAGCCAGCGGGGTGTCCCTGCTGGAGGCCCTGCGCACCGGATCCGAGGTAGTCTCCAACCGGCCCATGCGCACCGCGATCGAGAACGCGTCGCTGCGTATCCGCGAGGGCAGCAGCATCGGCCGGGCTCTGGAGGACACGGGTTTCTTTCCCCCGATCACCGTCCACCTGATCCGCAGCGGCGAGTCCAGCGGCAATCTCACCGAAATGCTGGAACGCGCCGCCGAAACCCAGGAGCAGGAGGTCGAATCCCGCATCAGCCTGAGCATGGGGCTGTTCGAACCACTGCTCATCCTGACCATGGGCGGGGTGGTGCTGACCATCGTCCTGGCGATACTGCTGCCCATATTCGAACTCAACCAGCTGGTGAACTAGAGCCATGAAACACTCCCGTCGCAATACCGGTTTCACCCTGATCGAAGTCATGGTGGTGGTCGTGATCCTCGGCATCCTCGCCGCCATCGTGGTCCCGCGCGTGATGGACCGGCCGGACGATGCCCGCCTGACCAAGGTCAAGCAGGACATCCGGACGATCGAATCCGCGCTCAATCTCTATCGCCTGGACAACTTCCGCTATCCCAGCACCGACCAGGGTCTGGAGGCGCTGGTGGAGCCACCGACGAGCGGCCCCGAACCCGCCCAGTATCGTGACGGCGGCTACATGGACCGACTGCCGAACGACCCCTGGGGCAACGAATACCAGTACCTGCATCCCGGACGCCACGGCGACTTCGACGTGTTCAGCTTCGGCGCCAACGGGCGGCGTGGTGGCGAGGGCATCGAAGGCGAGATCGGCAACTGGAACATCGACGACCTGTGACGCGGGCCCGGCAAGTTACGGGTTTCACCCTGCTGGAGGTCCTGGTGGTGATGGTCATCATCGGCGTGCTGGCCGGCGCTGCGCTTCTGTCCACCGGCCAGCTGGGCGGAAGAGCCCTGGAACAAACCGGACACCAGCTGGCCGGACAGATCGAACTCGCCCGCGATCAGGCGCTGCTGACCGGCCAGCCACTGGCGATAGGGGTCGCCCGTGAACGACTTGCCGTCCTCGAACGCCAGTGGCTGGACGACCGCCAGGTCACCTGGGTCCCGGTAGAGCAAGGTCCGCTGGCGCCTCGTGATCTGGGATCGCTGGGCCTGGAGCCCCGCCTGTGGATCGACGACCGTCGCGCCAGCCTGAGCGAGCGCCCCGAGGAAAACCTCATCACCATCAACAGTGCCGGCGACATCCAGGCGTTCGAACTGATCCTGCAGCGCGCGGGCGATGAAGCCTCGCTGCGCCTGCACAGCGATGGTACACGCCGGGTCCGCATGGATCGGGAGAACCGGTGATGGGCAGCCGCGGCTTCACCCTGCTGGAGCTGCTCGTGGCCCTGGTGGTGCTCGCCGTGGCGCTCGGGGCGCTGATCAAGGCCGGCAGCGAACACGCGCGCAACACCGCTTATCTGCAGGAGCGCGCCCTCGCCGAGTGGGTCGCGGCCAACGTGCTTGCCGACTACGAAGCGGGTCTGTTGCCGGCGGAACCGGGAACCCGCCGAACTTCCGAGACCCTGGCCGGGCGCGAATGGGAGGCACGGGTGGAGATCGAAAACCGCCAGTTCGACGCCCCGCTGGAGCTGCCACCGGTACGCCGGATCGAGATCCGGGTATGGCCGACCGGCGGCGATCCGGATCACCCGCTGGGGCGCGAGACCGGTTATGCACTGCCCTGAACGCAGCCAGTGCGTACGCACACGCGGGCCAGGCCGCGCGGACGGGTTCACCCTGCTGGAGCTGCTGGTGGCGGTGGGGATCTTCGGGATCGTCGGTCTCCTGGCGATCGGCGGCTTGCGCAGCGTGCTCGATGCGGACGAAGCCACGCGCGAACAGACCCGTCGGCTCGCCGACCTCCAGATCACCCTGGCCACCCTCGAGCGCGATCTGCGCCATGCGGTGCCCCTGCGCCCGCGCGACGGGTTCGGAGATCGCCAACCCCCGCTACGCTACAGCCCGGTCACCGACCCGCAGCAGCTCGAATTCGTGCGCGCGGGCCTGGGGGGCCACGAACGCCTGGGACGCGTGGCCTGGCGGATCGGCGAGGAAGGCCTGGAGCGCATCACCTGGCCGAGCGTGGACGGGGCCCCGCAAGAAAGCGAACGGCGGCGTCGTTTCCTTCCCCCGCAACCCGGCGAGGACAGGCATGCCGAACCACCACGGGTCCGTTTCGATTTCCTGCACCCGCGCACCGGGGAGGAAATCGATGCCTGGCCACCGCTGGAAACCGGCCACGAGGCGAGCCTGCCCGCGATGGTCCTGGTGCGTCTCGAGGTCCCCGGCCTGGGCGAGATCGAACGCCGTATCCCGCTGACCGGGGCACGACCATGATGCGCCCCGGGCATCAAAGCCAGGCCGGGGCCGCCCTGATCACCGCCTTGCTGGTGGTCGCCATCGCCACGGTCACCGCCGCCACCATGGCCCTGCGCGACCAGCAGCAGATCCATCGCGCGACCCTGCTGCAGGAACAGGACCGCGCGCGCCAGCTCAATCGGGGTGCGGAAGCCGTCGCAATCCATCTGCTGGAAGAACAGCGCGACCTGACGGAACTGCCGTGGGAGGGTTGCCAGTCACCCCCCATCCCGATCGAGATCGAGGGCACGACCGTTACCGGACGTCTGGACAACCTCCACTGCCGGTTCAATCTCAACAGCGAGTTATGGTCAAGTCTGGTGTATGAGTGATCGCTGGTTCAGGCGGCGCTCCGGTCGGTGATGGAGGATTCCTCGTCGTTGGTCGGTTCGGTCTGCTCGATGCCGTCGATGAACTGA